>NZ_QUIK01000018.1:0-1590 GCF_003480105.1 Clostridium sp. AM42-4 | reverse complement strand
TAAGCGGATTTGCCAGCTTAACTCCTTCTTCGCTTGCCCCGGTCTTTTCATTCCCGGGTCTGGTTATCGTCCTGTGTCCCCACAGTTCTGATGATATGTGGTACAGGAATTTCAACCTGTTGTCCATCGACTACGTCTTTCGACCTTGCCTTAGGTCCCGACTTACCCAGAGCAGATCAGCTTTACTCTGGAAACCTTAGATATTCGGCCTGGAGGATTCCCACCTCCATCTCGCTACTCATTCCGGCATTCTCTCTTCTTAACACTCCACAGCTCCTTATCGGTACTGCTTCGCCGCAGTTAAGAATGCTCCTCTACCACTTGTCTAATGACAAGTCCACAGCTTCGGTGTCGTGTTTCAGCCCCGGACATTTTCGGCGCAGGACCTCTCGACTAGTGAGCTATTACGCACTCTTTGAATGTGTGGCTGCTTCTGAGCCAACATCCTAGTTGTCTTCGAAATCCCACATCCTTTTCCACTTAACACGCACTTTGGGACCTTAGCTGGTGGTCTGGGCTCTTTCCCTTTTGACGACCCAACTTATCTCGTGCCGTCTGACTCCCGTGCATCATCTCTCTGGCATTCGGAGTTTGATATCTCTTGGTAAGCTTTGACGCCCCCTTAAGAATTCAGTGCTCTACCTCCAGGAGACTAACACGAGGCTAGCCCTAAAGCTATTTCGAGGAGAACCAGCTATCTCCGGGTTCGATTGGAATTTCTCCCCTATCCACACCTCATCACCACCCTTTTCAACGGATGTGTGTTCGGTCCTCCACCGCCTTTTACGGCAGCTTCAACCTGGACATGGATAGATCACCCGGTTTCGGGTCTACCCATACTGACTTTGGCCCTATTAAGACTTGGTTTCCCTTCGGCTCCGCACCTTGAGTGCTTAACCTTGCCAGTACAGGTAACTCGCCGGACCGTTCTACAAAAAGTACGCGGTTGCACATATAAAGTGCTTCCACAGCTTGTAAACACAGGGTTTCAGGTTCTCTTTCACTCCCCTCCCGGGGTCCTTTTCACCTTTCCTTCACAGTACTATGCGCTATCGGTCACTAAGGAGTATTTAGCCTTGGGGGGTGGTCCCCCCGAATTCCCACAAGGTTTCTCGTGTCTCGTGGTACTTTGGATCCTGCTCGCTGTCTATTGCTTTCGTGTACGGGGCTTTCACCCTCTGTGGCCGGACTTCCCAGACCGTTCCACTAACAAATCGACTCACTTGTTGCAGTCCGTAACCCCGGAACGCACGCGCTCCGGTTTAGGCTCTTTCCATTTCGCTCGCCGCTACTTTGGAAATCGAGTTTTCTTTCTTTTCCTCGCCCTACTTAGATGTTTCAGTTCAGGCGGTTCCCGACGTAACGCTATGGATTCACGTTACGACGACTGAGGTCTTCTCAGCCAGGTTTCCCCATTCAGATATCTCCGGATCAATGGATATTTGCTCCTCCCCGAAGCTTTTCGCAGCTTATCACGTCTTTCATCGGCTCTTAGTGCCAAGGCATCCACCCTGCGCTCTTTATAGCTTAACCAATTGATGTTCACCTGCGGGTGCGGGCTACTTATCTACGATACATAGCGTTGTATCG
>NZ_QUIK01000017.1:8949-71219 GCF_003480105.1 Clostridium sp. AM42-4 | reverse complement strand
GCTTCGTAATCAGATGCTCGGTAATTCAATTGCCGATGTAGTTCACGGAGAAAACTGAGCAAGTAGGAAGGTGGAATATATATGAAACAAGATACTTTAGAGGGTAAAGCAAAAACAAAAAACGGGGTAAAACGGCTGTGTTTTTCCATAATCTGCATTCTTCTGGAAGTGATTTTTATTATTACTATCGTAACACGCTTGAATGAATATGCAGAAATCATAAATTTATTTACAAAGATTTTGAGTGGGATCTTGGTTTTGGGATTGTACGCATCAAATAAGACATCCTCTATGAAAATGCCTTGGGTCATCTTAATTCTAATTTTCCCAATTATGGGTGTAGGCCTGTATTTGTTGATTGGTTTGAATGGTGGCACACATAAAATGCGTGAGCGATATGCAGAAATTGATAGCAAATTGTTACCAATGCTTCCGGACAATCAGGAGTGTTTGAGCAGAATAAAAGAAACAATTCCGAAAGCAGGAAATATAGCAAGTTACATACAAAGAAATTCGCAGTATCCAATCTATCAGAATACGGATATTGTGTATTTTGATGAAGCAGTGAAAGGATTAGAGGCACAGCTTAAGGATTTGGAGAAAGCACAGAAGTTTATCTTTATGGAATATCATGCGATAGAAGACGCTGAAGCATGGCATAAGATTCAAGATGTTCTGGAAGAGCGAGTAAAAGCAGGTGTGGAAGTTAGAGTATTCTACGATGATATGGGTTCTATAGGCTTTATTAACACAGATTTTGTGAAAAAGATGGAGGCAATAGGAATTCATTGCCGTGTATTCAATCCGTTTATGCCAGGTTTAAATCTGTTTTTGAACAATCGTGATCATAGAAAAATAACAGTTATTGATGGAAAAGTCGGATTTACAGGTGGATATAATCTAGCAAACGAATATTTTAATTACACACACCCGTATGGACAGTGGAAAGATACAGGTATTCGTTTAGAAGGAGATGCTGTTCAGTCGCTTACGGTGACATTTTTGGAAATGTGGAATGCAGTAAGTGATAAGGATGCTAATGATTCTGATTTTAGTAAATACCTTTTCCACTATGATTATGCGGCACAGCAAACTGGGTTTGTTCAACCTTATGCAGACAGCCCTATGGATAATGAGCAAGTAGGAGAAGAAGTTTATATCAGTATGATAAATAAAGCTGAAAAATATTGTTGGTTTATGACTCCATATCTAATCATAACAGATGAAATGACGCATGCGTTATGTCTGGCTGCTAAGCGAGGGGTAGACGTAAGAATTATCACACCTGGTATCCCTGATAAAAAATTCATTTATAATATAACTCGTTCTTTTTATCATGGATTGGTTAAACATGGTGTTCGTGTTTATGAGTGGACTCCTGGTTTCTGTCATGCAAAAATGAGTGTGGCAGATGACTGTATGGCAACTTGTGGAACAATTAATCTGGATTATCGAAGTTTATATCACCATTTTGAAAACGGCTGTTTTATGGCAGATTGTCAGGCAGTTGTGGAAATAAAAAATGATCTGATAAGAACGATGGGAGAATGTCGTGATGTGACAGACCAATATCAAACCGGACGAAGTGCATATTTGCGACTGGGACAATTATTTATGAGATTATTTGCTGGATTGCTATAAGAATCTGATGAAACGACCTTTCAAAAAACAGTTGATTTAGAAGTTAACTGTTTTTGAAAGGCCGTTTTTGCTATATCTAACAGTCTGTTGTACAAAGAAGATTTTGCATTGATGAAAAAACAAACCTTGTTGAGGTTAAATTGAGATTGACTTTGTATTGTATAAGTATGAAATAAAAAGGAATCAGGTGATGTACAATGAAAAAGTATAAAATATGTAAAATCCTTCTTGTTATACTGGCAATTTTTTTATGTGTGGCTTTTTATGAATTGCTCGGAATCTGCGTTGCATATAAAAAGCAGCCGGAAGTGTCCAATACAACCAAAAAAGAAACAAAAAATGGGAAGCACGTATCTGGATACGGAACTGATGCTTGTAATACGTAGCAAAGAGATTAATAAACAGTTGGAAGAAGGCATGATGGAATATGAAAGAGTGTCCCGACAGGTATTGGAAGATGGAACCTATCGTGATCCGTATCATGTAGAGCCAATTGAATTGACAAAGAAGCGTCAGAGAAACGTACTTTTGGTACAGCATCTGCTTGGATGGGCAAGGTATCTGTTTTAATAAGGAGGAAGGAAAACGTGTTTCAAATATTGATTGTAGAAGATGATAAAGAATTAAGCCAGCTATTCCAAAAAGTGCTTGAGAAGAATGGATATCAGGTCAAAAGTGCATCGGATGGAGCACTGGCATTAGAAATATTGGATAAAGAGTATATTGATCTGATCATTTCCGATATTATGATGCCGGTTATGGATGGTTATGAACTGGTGTCGGAACTCCGTTCAGCAGGATATCAGATACCGGTACTTATGATCACTGCGAAAGGTTCCTTTGATGATATGTGCCAGGGATTTCTTTCGGGAAGTGACGATTATATGGTAAAACCGGTAAATGTGAATGAAATGGTTTTAAGAGTCGGAGCACTGCTTCGCCGTGCACAGATACTGAATGAACACAAAATTGTGATCGGTTCAACAGAGTTTGATTATGATGCAATGACGGTTACAACTGATAAGGAAAGTCTTGTTTTGCCTAAAAAAGAATTCCTGCTTTTATATAAGCTTGCAGCATCGCCAGGCAGAACATTTACAAAACAACAGTTGATGGATGAAGTATGGGGATACGAGACGGAGGCAGACCCACATACGATAGAGGTACATATAGGAAGAATCAGAGAGCGTTTGAAAGATAACCCTGATTTTGAAATCGTAACAATGCGTGGAATTGGATACAAGGTGGTGAAAAAATAATGGAACAAAAGAAAGAAAAAGGATTGCGGATTCGATCCTGTCTGACTGGTGCAATCTGGCTGGCACTTGTATTTTCAACAGTCATATCTGCGTTATTATTTGCTTTTTTGAATCATTTTTTTAATCTGCCTGGTAGCATACCTGTGCTTGGCTGGCTTTTGATTTTTAATACATTGATTGCAGGGCTGATTACTTCCTTTATCAATGCAAGGTTGCTGGAACCAATTACCAGACTCAGTAAAGCAATGAAGGAAGTTTCGCAGGGAGATTTTGAACAGCACTTGGAAACGAACAGCCGTATCGCAGAAGTTGGAGAATCTTACCAGAGTTTTAATGTGATGACAAAAGAGCTTCGTGCAACAGAAGTACTGCAGATGGATTTTGTCTCCAATGTTTCTCATGAGTTTAAGACCCCGATCAATGCCATTGAAGGGTATACAATGCTTCTTCAGGGAGAAGAACTGTCTCAGGAGCAAGAGGAATATGTAGAAAAAATCCTGTTTAATACCCAAAGGCTTTCCGGATTGGTTGGAAATATTTTGCTGTTATCCAAGTTAGAGAATCAGAACATACCAATGAAAAAAACAGAATATCGTTTGGATGAACAGATCCGTCAGGCATTTCTTTCCCTGGAGACAAAATGGACAGAAAAAGAAATTGGTTTCCAGGTAGAGCTGGAGGAAGTTAAATATACTGGGAATGAAGGACTTTTTATGCATATCTGGATGAATCTTTTGGATAATGCGATTAAGTTCAGTCCTTCAAAGGGGACAATTACGATGTTTCTGAAACAAGAACAGGATTCTGTTAAGTTCATTCTGGAAGATGAAGGACCAGGAATAGAGGATGATGTAAAATCCAGAATATTTGACAAGTTCTATCAGGTAGATGGATCTCATAAAGCAGAAGGAAATGGCCTAGGTCTTGCACTTGTAAAACGAATTGTAGATAGTGCCGGAGGAACAATCAAAGCAGAAAACCGTGAATATGGTGGATGCAGATTTGTTGTAGAGCTTCCAATACAGAAAGATGAGGCCATATAAGTTTAAGAAAAACAGATAGAGGAGGAATTACATGACATTTTATCAGGAGTTGCAGTTAAATCAGGCAGGTTCTAAAAACCTGTTGAAAAGGAGTGAAACACTAAAAGAAAAATTATATCATATGTGGGTATATCTGGTGAAGATAGCTGCTACAATGGCATTTTGTTTTTTCTTTGTTAGTATTTTCAGTATCCTATTTGGAAATGAGAACAGCATTGTAGGTGTAGTAGTCTTATTATGTCTCATGGTGTTTAGAAATGCGGATCTGGGGATCCACACCGGACAATCTACGATGCTTTTGGCTTTGTTCTTTGTAATTATGACTGTATGTCCGCATTTAGCAAATCAGTTTTCACCGGTATTGGGAATGCTGTTAAATATTGCGGCACTGGCTGTGTTGATTCTGTTCGGATGCCATAATCCATTCATGTTTAATCAATCTACATTGGTTCTTGGGTATCTACTGCTATATGGTTATGATGTTACAGGAAAAAGCTATCAGATGCGATTAGTCGGAATGGCTTTAGGTGCAGCACTTACCTGCTTCGTATTTTATCGAAATCATAAAAACAGAACCTATAAAAGAAATCTGAAAGATCTGATACAAGAATTTGATATCACTTCTTCCAGAACAAAATGGCAGATATGTCAGATTTTATGCGTACCGATTGTCCTTTGCATTGCAGAACTTTGTAATATGCCACGTGCAATGTGGGCTGGTATTGCGGCCATGTCCACGATTTTGCCGTTTATGGAAGATATGCACTACAGAGTCCGTAAAAGGATTGTCGGAAATATTGCAGGTGTTATATGTTTTACCGTATTATATTTTCTGCTTCCTTCGTCAATCTATGCATATATAGGAATTCTTGGTGGAATCGGTGTAGGATTTTCAGCACAATATGGCTGGCAGGCAGTATTTAACACATTTGGTGCTTTAGCCATTGCTGCAGAGACTTATGGACTACAAGGAGCGGTTAGTCTTAGAGTGATTCAAAATGTTTTTGGTGTTGTGTTTGCTTTAGCATTTTGTGTTATATTTTATTGGTTTATGTCTAAAAAAAACGGTTCATGCGGGACTCAATGTACGCTTTAATGAAGAAAAACAGATTACTTCTGATAACGAAATTCAAAAGTGGGCGAAACAGATTGTAAAATAGTACTCTTAGCAGAACTAATCAGGTGATAGGTAACATTTACTTCAGGATCAGTTAAGGGAATCCGTTTCCGTCCTTTCAGAGTCTGCTCTGAGCCGGGTGCTTTACTGCTGGAAAAACATAATAATGTGGAAGTCCTGACCAATTCTTCAAACTCAAATTCATCTGTCTGTATCAGAAAGCGGGATGCTGGCATTTTGCTTTTTACCAGATTTGTCCAGAAACCGATTTCATCACGAAGAAGGCAGTTAAAACCGTTAAGCTGTGAAAGACTCAGCTGTGAATGTTCTGCCAGTTTGTGTTCTTTCGGGATACAGACATAGAGCTGCTCCTTAAGATAAGGGATGCAGAGAAGATTTTTATCTGAACAGGCCTGTGGCAGAATACCGATATCAGCATTGCCGGAACTGGCATTTTGAAGGATTTCATCCATATTTGTCAGTTTTGAGGAAATAATATTATCAGGAAATCTGCGTGACAGTTCAGGCAATAATGACCATAGAGGTACGGGAGCGCAGGAATGAATGGTAATCGTATGCTGATTGCGTTCAAATGTCTGTACGGTCTGAACTGCTTTTTCAGACTCGGAAAGCAGAGACCTGGCCTGCTCTACCGCAACTTTACCGGTGGCAGTTAATTCGATACGGTTTTTACCACGATGAAAGAGTGGAACCCCAAAAGCATCTTCCACATCATGCATGGTTCTGGTAAGTGTCGGCTGGGAAATATGAAGTTTATCTGCAGCAGCAGATAAGGTACCACAGTCTGCGTAGGTTACAAACTGGTAAAGATCGGATAAATCTAACATTTAGATACTCCTTTTAAAGCAGGCAAGGCACGTGCAATCGGCGTTTCAAACTTCTATCCGGATCGTTATATCGACATTGCACATTTCGCAGAAGTTGTTCCTGCGGTAAATCAGGTGGAAACACATGTGTTCCAGCAGCAAAAAGTGGCTCGTGAATATCTTGCAAAACATAATACACAGATTATGAGTTGGGGACCGTTTGCAGAAGGAAAAAATGATTTCTTCAATACTCCGGTACTGAAAGAAATCGGAGCAAAATATGGAAAGAGTGTAGCTCAGGTGGCACTTCGTTTCTTGCTTCAGAATGGCATTGTTGTGATTCCAAAATCAACGCACGAAGAACGAATGCAGGAGAATTTCAATGTATTTGATTTTGTGCTGACAGATGAGGAAATGAAGCAGATGGAAGTGCTTGATACTGGAAAGAGTTTGTTCTTTTCTCATTATTCACCAGAAACGGTGGAATGGTTTATGAGTATTGTGTAACAAAGTAGCTTCATAAAGGCAAAAGCGTATTGTGGTTTATACGACCGGCAATACGCTTTTGCCGTATAATAGGATAAGAAAATTGTTATACGGAAAGGATAAGAAAATGAAGGAACAGAATCATCCGAATGTGATTAAAATTCGAAATGCACATGTTCATAACCTGAAACATATTAATGTGGATATTCCGCTAAATAAGGCGGAGCATATATCCCGCACTGGTATAAACATCAATGCTGTTGCATTGTGGATTGTATTCTGCAAATATTGTTCTCATCGTATCCCATCTCCTTATCATTTAATCAATCATTAGTAGCAAAAATTAAGAAGCATTTCAATCAGTCCACCATGTCACTTTTATTTTATGTTATACTGTTTTATATAATTTTTTGCCCTTGTATTTGCCCTTATCAGAGTTCATAAACACTGATGGGACGATATAACACAAGGGAAACAATAAGGGAAAGCTCACCTGTGACAAATCCAGTGTTTTCAAGGGTTTACAGAGAATTTAATAACAAAATATAACAGTTATTAAATCTCTTAAAACAGGTGAAATCTCAATCGGAATTTATGGAGGTAAAATAAAATGATGAAACTTGATAATTTTATTGGTATGATGACGGGACATTTTGATAACAAAGAGCAGTTTAATATGATGCAGGCAACAGGAAAAATATATCCTTATGCTAAGCATGTAAATACAGTCTGCAATGACAAAATAAATAATATTCCTCAAGATTTCAATGGAAAATTTGTTGTTGAAGAAAGTTACTATGAGACCAATGGTAACCGTCATGCATCACCGCACCTTT
This sequence comes from Clostridium sp. AM42-4, assembly GCF_003480105.1. Classification (NCBI taxonomy): domain Bacteria; kingdom Bacillati; phylum Bacillota; class Clostridia; order Eubacteriales; family Clostridiaceae; genus Clostridium; species Clostridium sp. AM42-4. The sequence goes on along the minus strand of NZ_QUIK01000017.1, from coordinate 64,010 downwards.
TCCTTATTACAGAAAATGAAGATGGAATTTTACTTTCCTCCTATGAGATTCCGGAAGGAGAAGACAAAAATACATTCTCATATGATTCTATGAAAAATGTTGATTATAGTGAACTGAAAAAATCTAAAAAGTTTACTCCTGCACTTTATCATGAAAATGATGGCATCTGGGAGGGAGGCAGCACAAGTCAGTTTTCACCAGTAATGACATTTAAGCTTTGGGAAAAGTTTTCTGATAGTTGTTTGGAAGTATCTGAAATTATAGAAGTTAACGGAAAGCGGACTTTTGGATACGATGATCCCATTATTTACAAACGTGTATAAATAAGTGATGAACATGGTGACAACTTCAAGTTTTTGAAACTGAGAAATCGGAATTCACTTCTACTTAGACATACAAACTGTTGACAGTAAAACTCCTATATAGTATTATTTGATAAAATACTATATAGGAGTTTTTGCGTGAAAATGAATGGCGGATTTCTTGTTACCAAAATAAAACAACTTGGAGATCGAATCTTTGAGAAGATTCTCAGCGAAAAGAATATTGATGCGTTTAACGGAGCCCAAGGGCGTATTCTTTATGTACTGTGGCAGGAAGATGGAATCTCAATCAGGTCACTCTCGATTAAATGTGGATTAGCGATAACTTCTCTTACTACGATGCTGGAAAGAATGGAAAATCAAGGGCTGATAAGACGTGTTCAGTCTGAAACGGACAAAAGGAAAACACTCCTGTTTCTGACTGAAAAAGCACATGCCTTAAAGGACAAATACGATTCTGTATCTGATAAAATGGGCAGTATTTACTACAAAGGTTTTTCGGAGGAAGAAATTACCCAGTTTGAGGAATGCCTCGACCGTATCAGAAAGAATCTTGAGGAGTGGCAGAAATCATGAGTATTTGTATCAAAGATCAGATTCAAAACATGAATATCGTCATCGGATGTACAGTGGGGTGTGCATATTGCTATGCCCGCAATAATGTGAAACGCTGGCATATGATTGATGACTTTGCTGACCCTGAATTCTTTCCGGGTAAGCTCAAGATGATGGAAAAGAAACGTCCGCAGAACTTTCTTCTTACCGGCATGAGCGATCTTTCCGGCTGGAAGTCAGAATGGAGAGACGAGGTATTTGAAAAAATCCGTGAAAATCCACAGCATCAGTTCCTGTTCCTTACAAAGCGACCAGATCTGCTGGATTTTGATACAGATTTGGAAAACGCATGGTTTGGTGTTACGGTGACGAGAAAAGCAGAACTGTGGCGTATTGACGCACTACGGGAAAATGTCAGAGCAAAACACTATCATGTTACCTTTGAGCCGTTATTCGACAATCCAGGTTCAGTTGATCTTTCCGGGATCAACTGGATCGTTGTCGGCACCATGACTGGAGTTCAGAGCAGGAAGGTTCATACGGAGCCGGAGTGGGCATGGTCTCTGACAGATCAGGCGCATGTGCTTGACATTCCGGTATTTATGAAGGAAGATCTTGTCCCTATCATAGGGACTGAAAATATGATTCAGGAAATGCCGGATGAATTCAATAAAGTGTTGGAGGTACAGAGATCATGGCAGAAGTAATAAATGGAATCCTCATTAATGAGGCGGAAACAAAGAACATCATGACCAAGTCCAGTCTGCCTGTAGGCGGTTACTCGGTCAATCCATATGTAGGCTGTACACACGCCTGCAAGTATTGCTATGCTTCTTTTATGAAGCGCTTTACCGGACACAAGGAGGAATGGGGCACTTTCCTTGATGTGAAGCATTGGCCGGAAATTAAGAATCCGAAGAAATATGCCGGACAGCGGGTGGTCATCGGTTCTGTGACAGATGGCTACAATCCACAGGAGGAGCAATTCGGGAATACCAGAAAACTTCTGGAGCAGCTGATCGGCAGTGACGCAGATATTCTGATCTGCACAAAGTCGGATCTTGTGGTACGAGATATTGATCTGCTGAAGAAGCTTGGACGAGTAACCGTTTCATGGTCGATCAACACACTAGATGAAAATTTCAAGAACGATATGGACTCTGCTTCTAGCATTGAGCGCCGTATCGCTGCTATGAAGCAGGTATATGAAGCAGGTATCCGTACAGTCTGTTTCGTATCTCCGGTATTCCCCGGTATCACGAATTTTGAAGCAATCTTTGAGCGGGTAAAGGATCAGTGCGATCTGTTCTGGCTTGAAAATCTCAATCTTCGAGGCGGTTTCAAAAAGACAATTATGGCTTATATCGCCGGAAATTATCCTGATCTTGTACCACTTTATGACGAGATCTATAACAAGCATAACCGCAGCTACTTTGAAGCACTTGAAGTAAAAGCTGAGGAAATGGCTAAGAAGTATGATTGTCCCTTTGTGGATAATGAAATGCCTTATGGCAGAGTCCCGCAGGGACATCCGGTGATCGTAGATTATTTCTATCATGAGGAAATCCGAGGGACAGAGAATACAGGAAAAAGAAATCGTTAATCTAAACGAAAATTAAACTGATGATGGTGGAGAGATTTATTTATCGCCATTTGAAATCGAGAAGTTCTTGTTTGAAAAATAGAGAAATTGTAAAATTAAAGAAAAAAGAAATGCACAGTTCTTAGCTTATCGGGAACTGTGCATTTTTGTAAATAAATACTTTTAATTAGCCGATTACGGCGTCCTCTGCTGTAAAATGTTCCAGAGAATTTTCTTTTACCTGTATGCAGATATAAGTAATTCCGGAAATATCGGATGCAAAAAACTGACGCTTTGCAGCAGGTGCGATTTTTAGCCAGTCTCCAGTTGAAAGGCTGATTTCTTCTCCATCAATTATGGCTTTGCCGTTACCTGAAAGAATTCCATAGATTTCCTCATTTTCTTTATGAGAATGAACAAATGGGACATTTGCTCCTGCAGGTAGTTCGTTTAAACTGATTTCTGCACCTGTTAAAGACAACTTTTCATGCAGTTCAATTCGGTTTTCCTTTCCAATAGTTGTTTTTGTGTAATTTGTCATAATAATACCTCCATAGTTGATTTGTAGTTTCTGGCTGCTTGGTATTAGTATAGTGTGAGACACATACAAAAACAAGTACGCACCTTTTTGTAACTGTACACTCAAAATTGAATGTGTTACAATAGACTCGGAGGTGAGAATTATGCGAGCAAAAGAAGAATTACCGGAATGCCCAGTTGCAACAGCGGTATCTCTCATCGGAGGAAAATGGAAACTGCTGATTTTGCGTAACTTGAAAGAGCGTCCATGGAGATTCAATGAGCTACAACGAAGTATAGATGGTATTTCACAAAAGGTTTTGACAGATAGTTTAAGACAAATGATGAGTGATGGACTGGCATATCGCCACGATTACCATGAGCAGCCACCGAGAGTCGAATACGGATTAACGGAACTCGGAACAAAAATGCTTCCAATTGTTAATTCACTTGCTGACTTTGGTAACTACTATAAATCACTTATTGAACAGAATTAAGTACGTTAGTATTTGAAAAGTTCGAACAATCGGAAGTTGTAGGAGAAAATTTTTAATGAATATAACAGTTTATCTTGGGGCAAACGAAGGAAATGACCCATGCTTACGAAAAGCAGTTGAGGAATTGGGGGCATGGATTGGAAACAGTGGAAATGCACTTGTTTACGGTGGTTCTAAAGGTGGTTTAATGGGAGCATTGGCAGACAGTGTATTGAAGGCAGGCGGTGATGTTACGGGTGTTGAGCCGAATTTTTTTATTGAAAATGAGTTTCAACATGATGGACTGACAAAACTGATTGTGACTAAGGATATGTCTGAGAGAAAAAACAAAATGATTGAGTTAGGAGAAGCCTTTATTGCCTTCCCGGGCGGCACGGGAACATTGGAGGAAATTACAGAGGTAATGTCGAAGGTGTCTTTGAAACATCTGGAGGCACCTTGCATTCTCTACAACCTGAACGGTTACTACGATGATTTGAAAGCACTTCTAAATCATATGATTGAAAAAGGATTATCTTCTAACGAGCGACAGGAGGGAATCTTTTTTGTTGAAAATCTGGATGATATAAAGCGAATCTTGAGACGGGCATAACTTATGTTTGCACAGTAAAATGGAGTTGCATTAGCGAAAGACAGAGCACGATCAATTTCCAGTTTTTGAAACGAAAGAATAGGTAGATTAGGAGATAGAAAATTGGTAAGACAATACAGCAATGGTGATATAGACGCAGTGATGCAGATCTGGCTTGATACGAATATTCGAGCACATCATTTCATACCGTCCGATTACTGGCGTACCAACTGCGACATGGTGAGAGAACTGCTTTCTCATGCAGAAATATATGTGCATGAAGATGAATGTGCAAAGCAGATAGATGGATTCATTGGATTGAATGATGATTATATTGAAGGTATTTTTGTAAAAGAAACAATGCAATCAAAAGGGATTGGGAAACAACTGCTAAATCATGTAAAGAAAGTCAAGCCTACATTAAAATTAAACGTCTATCAGAAAAATGAGAAAGCAATTAAATTTTATCTACGGGAGAAATTTAACATCAGATCCGAAAATATAGATGACAACACAGGAGAAAAAGAATTTGTAATGGTATGGAATTAGTAACTTCAAGGTTTGTGGAATTTATATGGTGCAAAGGATAATCTGACTTCAGGAGAAACCATGTATGCATTTGCAGAACAAACCGGAGCAATTCTTACAGTAATGAATGACGGAGACCACTGGTTTCATACAGATAAGCAGATGGAGTTCCTTGATGATTGGATTCGGAAATCAATATAACAACTTCCTAATGTACCTGGCAGTTCAAGACTTCCATCCGATCTTAAGCAGACAAAGGATACAGGCGAAATCTCAATTCCAATTTACGGATAAAATCGACTGGTTTACGCAGGCGTAGGCACCGGAGGTGGATAAAAAAGAAAAATAAGCAGATACTATACCATGGAGGGATTTTCCATGAAAAAGTATAGGATCTGTTTATTTTTGTTTTTGGGAGTGAGTGTGATCTGCATTCTAATCGCGTTTTTTGTCCGGCGCAGTCAGGAAGGTGCAGGTCTGGAAAATAGAAACGAGACCGGAATCGAACAGCTGGAAACAGAAGAGACACAGGAAACGGTCGTAGAGGATCAGATGGCGGCAAACCAGGAGCGGGTACAGGCGCATCCTGTCCAGGAAGAGTATTATCTGGTGGCGGAGGATGGGATGCTTCTGATCTTTTTAAAGGATCAGAAAACGATCTGTCTTTATACACATATGCCGCTCATGGATTTTCCACCAAAGGAGCGGACAAAGCTGCGGGAAGGGATCTGGTTTTCGTCTATGGCAGAAGTGTTTCATTATCTGGAATCGTATACTAGCTGATATGTTATAAAATCTGCTTGAAAAGAGCGTGCAAACTGGATACAATAGAACGCAAATGGTTACTGCATACGTATGAACGGTAGCCACAAATGGGAACTGGGCAGATACAGCTATCTGTGAACCGTTCCTAAAATGATCTTGAGAAACAGCGGAGGAACAACGTGGAAAACGTGAAGAGAAAAGTACTGATCATCGGAGGCGGGGCTTCCGGTCTGATGGCGGCCATCATGGCGGCCCGGGAAGGCGCAGAGGTAACCATTCTGGAGCATATGGACCGGGTGGGGAAAAAGATATTATCTACAGGAAACGGGCGCTGCAACCTGACGAACCTGTCTCTGAAGCCGGAGCATTACCGGAGCAGCCAGAAGCTGTTTCCCATGAAGGTGCTGGACCGCTTTTCTGTCTGGGATACGTTAAGTTTTTTTGACGGAATCGGGATCATCACCAGAAACCGGAATGGTTACATTTATCCAAACTCGGACCAGGCGGCATCGGTGTTGGATGCGCTGCGCTTTGAGACGGAGCATCTGGGTATCAAAACGGTTTTGTCCTGTCAGATCCGTTCCGCGAAGAAGACAAAAAATGGAAGATTTCTTGTGGAGAGTGACCAGGGAACTTATCAGGGTGACTGCCTGATCCTGGCGACCGGTTCCAAGGCGGCTTCGGTGTCCGGTTCGGACGGTAGCGGCTATGAGCTTGCAAAGGCGTTCGGTCACACGATCATCAAACCGCTTCCGGCGCTGGTACAGCTAAGATGCAAGGGAACGTTTTTCAAACAGCTGGCGGGAGTTCGCTGTGAGGCTGTGGTACGGCTTGTGAGTGACGGAAAAACACTGGCAGCAGATGAGGGCGAGGTCCAGCTGACGGATTATGGTATCTCCGGTATCCCGACCTTTCAGGTAAGCCGGTATGCTTCCCAGGCACTGGACGCAGGCAGGCGTGTAAACGCGGTGCTGGACTTCTTCCCGTCTAAGAGCATGGAAGATACCAGGGCAATGTTAAAACAGAGAAAATCGATGCTTGGTTACCGTCCATCCGGCGAGTTCTTAAATGGCGTTTTGAATAAAAAATTAGCAGCAGTGCTGTTAAAACAGGCAGGAATCCAGCCGGATCGTTCCTGTGCCCAGATCAAGGACAGCCAGCTGGAGGCACTGACAATGCAGATCAAGAAATTTGAAGTCCCGGTCACCGCGACCAACAGCTTTGAGCAGGCACAGGTCTGCTGCGGTGGTGTCGATACCAGGGAACTTCGTCCGGACACCATGGAATCGAAGCTGGTGAAGCATCTGTTTCTGGTGGGAGAGCTGACCGATGTGGATGGCATCTGCGGCGGGTATAACCTGCAGTGGGCCTGGAGCACCGGGGCAGTGGCCGGAACAACAGCAGGGAGAATATAGATTATGATACGATTAACACAGATCAAGCTTCCGGCAGACCATACACCGGAGGCACTGAAGAAGAAAATAGCAAAGCTTTTGCGGATAGCGCCGGAGGAAATCCTAAAGCTTCACATTCGGAAACGTTCCCTGGACGCGCGCAAAAAGCCAGAGCTTTTTTACAGTTACACCGTGGATGTTTCCGCCAGCAGGGAAAAGGAACTGTTACATAAAGGAAAAAATCCACAGATTAGCCTCTGCAAGGAGGAGCATTACCACTTCCCGGAGGCAGGAGAGGAGCGCTTAAGGGAGCGGCCACTCATCATCGGAACCGGTCCGGCGGGACTATTTTGTGGTCTGATGCTGGCCCGCCACGGTTATCGTCCGATTCTTCTGGAACGGGGCAGCTCGGTCGAAGAGCGCCAGAAAAAGGTGAATGCCTTCTGGCAGGGCGGAACCCTGGATCTCCAGACGAATGTACAGTTTGGAGAAGGCGGAGCAGGAACATTTTCCGACGGAAAGCTGAATACACTGGTGAAGGACCCGTTGAAGCGTGGACAGCTGGTGCTGGAACTTTTCACGGAATTTGGCGCAGATCCGTCGATCCTTTACGACCACAAGCCGCATATCGGCACGGATGTGCTCGCAGAGGTGGTAAAAGCCATGCGCCAGGAAATCATACGTCTGGGCGGTACCGTCCGTTTTGATACCCAGGTGACGGATCTTCTGGTGGAGCAGCAAAATGTAAGCGGTGTGAAGGTTTCGTTTGCGGATTCACAGACCGGGGTACAAACAGAAGAAACCATAAAGAGTAGCATTGTTGTTCTGGCGATCGGACACAGCGCGCGGGATACTTTTTCGATGCTGCTTGCGCATCAGGTTCCGATGGAAGAAAAGGCATTTGCGGTTGGACTGCGTATCCAGCATCCGCAGAATATGATCAATCTGTCCCAGTATGGCAGAGAAGATGCCGTGGCGCTTGGTGCAGCTAATTATAAGCTTACCAGGCAGACGAAGAGCGGTCGCGGCGTGTACACCTTCTGTATGTGTCCGGGCGGCTATGTGGTCAATGCTTCTTCCGAAGCAGGAAGGCTGGCAGTCAACGGCATGAGCTATCATGACCGGGCGGGAGAAAACGCAAACAGTGCCCTGATCGTCACCGTCACACCGGAGGATTTCCCGGAACGCGGAGCACTGGGCGGTGTGGCATTCCAGAGAAAGCTGGAGGAGGCTGCATACCAGGCTGGAGGAGGAAAAATCCCGGTACAGCTTTACGGGGATTTCTGCCAGAACAAGATCAGCAGCCAGCTTGGCGGCGTAAATCCGCAGATGCGCGGAGAATGGGCATTTGGAGATGTCCGTTCCATTATGCCGGAACCGTTAAACCTGGCCCTGATCGAGGCGATGGAGGGCTTTGGACATATGATCCATGGCTTCGACCGCCCGGATGCACTGCTTGCCGGAATCGAAAGCCGCACCTCTTCGCCGGTGCGCATCTGGCGCGATGAGCAGTTTGAAAGTGAAGTGCGGGGGCTGTACCCTTGTGGGGAAGGTGCCGGTTATGCAGGTGGAATTACCTCTGCGGCCATGGATGGCATAAAGGTGGCAGAAGCCATTGCAAAGCGTTATGCACCATGTCCGGCAGATCAGGAATAAATAGGAAATCGCTTTTGGGCTTGTCCGGGCAGACTGTATCGGAAACAGGTTTGCCGTAGCGGCATTCAGATAAGGAGGCTAAGAAGGATGAATAGCTTCAGGGAAAAACTGAAAGAGAAAAAGCGGATCGTCATCAAGATCGGTTCCTCTTCCCTGACCCACGAAAAGACAGGGGAGCTGAATTTATATAAGATCGAAAAGCTCATCCGCGTGATCTGTGACCTGAAGGGAGAGGGAAAGGACGTAGTCCTGGTTTCTTCCGGCGCGATCGCAGCGGGAAGACAGGCGCTTGGCGGTCAGAAGCGTCCGCAGACTATTTCAGAAAAACAGGCATATGCGGCTGTGGGCCAGGCCCGGCTGATGATGGTGTATCAGCGCATATTTTCCGAGTATAACCACATCACGGCACAGGTGCTTTTAACCAAGGATACCATGACCAATGAGACCTCCCGGATTAATGCGCAGAACACGTTTGAGGAGCTGCTGCGTTTAGGCGCAGTGCCGGTTGTCAATGAAAATGACACAGTGTCCACCCATGAGATCCAGTTTGGTGATAACGACCGCCTGTCTGCAATCGTAGCAGCGCTGATCGGTGCGGATCTTCTGATCTTAATGTCTGATATTGACGGACTGTATTCAGAGGACCCACATAAAAATCCGGATGCACGTTTTATTAGTCTGGTAGAGGAAATCACGCCGGAGCTGATCGGTATGGGCGGTGGTTCGAGAAGTGATGTCGGCACTGGCGGCATGGCAGCAAAGCTGGCAGCAGCACGCATCGCGACAGACAGCGGATCGGACATGATCATTGCCAACGCGGACGATGTGAATGTGATCCACGATCTGGTGAACGGAGAAGAAAAAGGAACCTTGTTCCTGGCACATCCGAACCGGGATTTTGATCTGATGGATTACATCAACACAAAATACGGGGACGTATAAAGAAAAGATAACATCGCTGGTGCGAAAGCCAGCAGGAAAACAAGAAACGGATACAAAACAGATAGAAACAAAAATAGATAGAAACAAAAACAAGTAGAAACAAAAACTGATAGAAACAGGACAACAAGAAAAAGGAGAATTTGTATGGACCAGAGCAGCATCGACAGAATCAACACCCTGTATCATAAATCACAGTCTGTAGGACTGACAGAGGAAGAGAAAGAGGAGCAGGCAAGACTGCGCAAGGAATATGTGGCTGCGATCAAAAACAACATGCGGGCACACTTAAACAATATTTCAATCAAGGAAAAAGACGGCAGCATTACCGATCTTGGCAAAAAATATGGCGGAATCAAAGACACTCAGTCATAAGGGACTTTGTTGCAAGGAACTCAGTCATGAGGAACCGGTTCATCAGACACTCGGTTCAAAAAAAGAAATCCGCAGTCAGATCCGGGCGCTGCGGGCAGAACTTGTAAAACCGGAGCATGCCGCGGAGAAAGCGGCAATGGATGAGAGAATCCGGGAAGCGGTACTGCAACTGTTACATACGCTGAAGGCAGAAGAAAGCATCCCGCAGACGGTGTACTGCTATGCTTCATTTGGCGGTGAGGTGGACACATTTGGGCTGATGGATGCCTTATGGCAGCAGGGCTTTTCGTTGGCACTGCCGCGGGTAACCGGAAACTGCATGGATTTTTATCTGGTGGAGGGAAAAAACGACCTGGTGCCGGGCTTTCGGAATATCCCGGAACCGGCAGAACATTGTAAGACAGTGCATTGTCCCAGCGCTGTGGTGATCACGCCGGGGACGGCATTTACCAGAGCTGGAGACCGGATGGGGTATGGAGGCGGCTTTTACGACCGGTTCTTTTCGGAGGAGCCGGAACACAGAAAAGTTGCGGTCTGTTACCCATTCCAGATTTTTTCAGAGCTTCCCACCGAGGAACACGACAGACAGATGGATGATATCATAACAGGAGAAGGCTGAGGTGCGATTCCGGCCAGACATGCAGGTGTGACTGGCAGAATTTAGGAGAACCACCAGGCCACACGACAGGAGGACACGGCATGGATTTAAGAGTGATCGGTGCCCGCGCAAAGGAAGCGGCATCCTATTTAAACAATCTTGGTGTCAACGAAAAAAATGAGGGACTGCGCCAGGCAGCTAAGGCGCTGTTAGACGGAGAGGAAGATATCCTGACGGCCAATCAGGAGGATGTGATCCGGGCAGCACAAAACGGCATGAGTCCGGCACTGATCGACCGGTTAGAATTGACCCCGGACCGGCTGGAAGCGATGGCAGACGGTCTGTTAAAAATTGCAGAGCTTCCGGATCCGGTCGGCGAAGTGCTTTCCATGAAGCCAAGGCCAAACGGACTTCTCATCGGGGAAAAGCGGGTGCCGCTGGGCGTGGTTGGCATGATCTATGAGGCACGTCCCAATGTTACCTCCGATGCCTTCGGTCTGTGCTTTAAGACGGGAAATGCAGTGATCTTAAAAGGCGGCAGCGATGCCATTGAATCCAACAAGGAGATCGTAAAGTGGCTGCAAACAGGGCTTTCCCGCGCAGGACTCCCGGAGTCTTCCCTGCAGCTTATCACGGATACAGACCGGGCGGTGACGCAGGAGCTGATGCGCTTAAATGAGTTTGTGGATGTGCTGATCCCGCGCGGCGGCGCAGGGCTGATCCGCAGTGTGGTACAAAACAGCACCGTGCCGGTCATTGAGACCGGAACCGGAAACTGCCATATCTATGTGGATGAGACCGCGGATTTTGACATGGCGTTAGATATCATCATGAATGCCAAAACCCAGCGGATCGGAGTCTGCAATGCCTGTGAATCCCTGGTAGTACATAGAAGCATTGCAGGGGAGTTCCTGCCGCTTCTGGCTGCGCGCCTGGCAGAAAAGTCTGTGGAGGTGCGTGCCGATGAGGCAGCGAAGCAGATCGTGCCGGAGTTTTCGGAAGCCTCCGAGGAGGACTGGGGAACCGAGTATCTGGATTACATCCTCTCCTTAAAGCTGGTGGACTCTTTGGACGAGGCAATCCGCCATATCAACCGCTACAATACCGGGCATTCCGAGGCCATTATCACGCAGGATTATAACCATGCGCAGGAGTTTTTAAACCGCATTGATGCAGCGGCAGTCTATGTCAACGCATCTACCCGCTTTACAGACGGCGGTGAATTCGGTTTTGGCGCAGAGATCGGCATCAGCACCCAGAAGCTTCACGCAAGGGGTCCGATGGGGTTAAAGGCTCTGACAACGACGAAATACATTATTTACGGAAACGGGCAGGTGAGACCATAATGCAGCTTTATATCATCCGCCACGGGGAGACACCGTGGAATGCAGAGGGACGTCTGCAGGGGCAGACCGATATCCCGTTAAATGAAAATGGCATCCGGCTTGCGAAGATTACCGGGGAGGCTTTAAAGGACGTTCCATTTGACTTTGCCATATCCAGTCCCTTAAAACGTGCCAGACAGACGGCAGAGCTGGTGCTTGCAGGGCGTGATATCCCGATCTTGGAAGATGCGCGGATCGAGGAGCTGGGGTTTGGTTCCTGGGAGGGACTCGGCTGCCGCAAGGCAAACTTTGAGATCCCTTCGGAGCACTTCCAGGACTTTTACAAAGACCCGTTCCATTTCCAGACAGCGGCAGACGGAGAGACCATTGAGCAGCTCTGCGCCCGCACAAAAGCTTTCTGGGAGGACCTGGTAGGGAATCCTGACTGGCAGGAGAAAACCATTCTTATCGCCAGTCATGGCTGCGCGTGCCGTGGAATCCTTCACAATGTTTATGAAGATAAAACCGATTTCTGGCATGGATGCGTGCCGCCAAACTGTGCGGTAAACATTGTTTCCGTGACAGACGGAAAGGCATTGCTCGAGGCAGCTGACCGGATCTACTATGACGCGTCGGAGTGTGTGGATTTCCGCACCGGGAAAAAGATCAATTCACATTGACGATATGCAGGCACAAACTGTAATAAAATTGATAAAAAAGGTTGGGCTGAAAGTGCCAGACGCGTTTGCGTGAACCGTAACAAAATTGACAAAAAGGCTGGAAATCGGAGCGTTTTGCTCTTTGCATCCCGGCCTTTTTATGTTATAATTTTTTATTTGTAACATCAAACGCAGATAACGAGGTAAGAATGAATACAAACATGAAAACATACACACAGAACGAAACACCAGATTTTGAAATGATCCGTGCTGCGGCGCCGGAAGAAGAGGGCGCACGCCAGTACTATTTTATAGAGCAGGCGAAAAAACTGTGGAAACAGCAGTTTGAACGTCTGGAAGACAGTGGGGAGGCAAAGGAGCGTTACGGCGAAGCAATGCTCTCTGAACTTCAGGCAGAAAACAAATATGGAACCTTTCATATTGCAACCTTTGGCTGCCAGATGAACGCCAGGGACTCCGAGAAGCTCTGCGGCATTCTGGAGCAGGTTGGTTTAAAAGAGGTCGAGTCTGAGAATGCGGACATCGTCCTTTACAATACCTGTACCGTGCGCGATAACGCAAACCAGAAGGTTTACGGCCGTCTTGGCTATCTGCAGACCTTAAAAAAGAAACGTCCGGGCATGATGATCTCTCTTTGTGGCTGCATGATGCAGGAGCCGTCTGTCATTGAGAAGATCCAGAAGAGCTACTCTTATGTCGATCTGATCTTTGGTACCCACAATATTTTCAAGCTGGCGGAGCTGCTGTGCTGCCGCATGATGAGCAAAAACCGCATGGTTGTGGATATCTGGAAGGATACCGACAAGATCGTGGAGGAGCTTCCGGTAGACCGCAAATATTCCTTTAAGTCCGGTGTCAACATTATGTTTGGCTGCAACAACTTCTGCAGCTACTGCATCGTGCCGTACGTGCGCGGACGGGAGCGCAGCAGAAAACCGGAAGATATCGTAAATGAGATTAAGAGACTGGTAGCAGACGGCGTTGTGGAGGTCATGCTGCTGGGACAGAACGTCAACTCCTACGGAAAGAACCTGGAGGAGCCGATGACATTTGCAGAGCTTCTCCGCGAGGTTAATAAGATTGAGGGACTGGAGCGCATCCGTTTCATGACATCCCACCCGAAGGATCTGTCCGATGACCTGATCGAGGCGATGCGTGACTGTGAGAAGGTCTGCGCACATCTGCACCTTCCGTTACAGTCCGGCAGCAGCCGTATCTTAAAGCTGATGAACCGTCATTATGACAAAGAGGGCTATTTGAAGCTGGTGGATAAGATCCGCGCAGCAATCCCGGATATCGCCCTGACGACCGATATTATCGTCGGATTCCCGGGAGAGACAGAAGAGGACTTTGAGGAAACCATGGATGTGGTGCGCCGTGTCCGCTATGACAGTGCATTTACCTTTATCTATTCCAAGCGTACCGGTACCCCGGCAGCAGCGATGGAGCAGGTTCCGGAGGACGTTGTGAAGGAGCGCTTCGACCGCCTGTTAAAAGAGGTCCAGAAGATTTCCTCTGAGGTTTGCGGACGTGACCTGCATACGACCCAGAAGGTTCTGGTGGAAACCCTCGATGACCACAAGGAAGGCTATGTGACCGGCCGTTTAAGCAACAATACCGTGGTACATTTTCCGGGAGACGAAAGCCTCATCGGAAAGATCGTGGATGTATGGCTGGAGGAGTCCAAGGGATTTTATTACATGGGAAAGCAAGTGGAAGGACAGGAGAAGTAAGACGTGGCTGGATTATCACCAATGATGGCCCAATACATGGAGACCAAAAAACAATATCATGACTGTATTTTATTCTATCGTCTGGGTGACTTTTATGAGATGTTTTTCGATGATGCGCTGACGGCATCCAAGGAATTAGAGATCACCCTGACCGGAAAGGAATGCGGACTGGAGGAACGCGCACCGATGTGTGGCGTTCCTTATCATGCTGTAGACAGCTATTTAAGCCGCCTGGTGCAGAAAGGTTATAAGGTAGCGATCGCGGAGCAGATGGAGGACCCGAAGCTTGCCAAGGGACTGGTAAAGCGTGAGGTCATCCGCGTGGTAACACCTGGTACGATTACCAGCGCCCAGGCTTTGGATGAGACAAAGAACAATTACCTGATGGGCATTGTGTACCTGGCAGATAAAATGGGTGTTTCCGTTGTAGACAATACCACCGGAGACTTTCTGGTAACCGAGGTTTCCACCGACCGTGCCCTGTTCGATGAGATCAATAAATTTTCCCCGGCGGAGGTCATCTGCAACGATGCCTTTTCCATGTCCGGGATCAGCCTGGAGGATTTAAAGGACCGGTATCACTTTACCGTTTCTACGCTGGATTCCCATTTCTTCCAGGATGAGAGCTGCAGAAAGCTTCTTCGGGAGCATTTCAAGGTAGGAAGCCTGGAGGGCTTAGGACTGGGAGATTATGACTGCGGCGTGATCGCGGCAGGTGCCGTGCTGCAGTATCTTTACGAGACCCAGAAGAGCACACTGGATCATCTGACGACCATTGTGCCTTATGCGACCGGAAACTATATGGTGCTGGATTCTTCTACCAGAAGAAATTTGGAGCTTTTGGAAACCATGCGCGAGAAGCAGAAGCGCGGAAGTCTTCTGTGGGTGCTTGACAAGACCAGAACGGCCATGGGTGCCAGACTCTTGCGTGCCTGGATCGAGCAGCCGCTGATTCGCAAAGAAGAAATCTTAAAGCGCCAGAACGCCATTGAAGAACTGAATTTAAACTATATCAGCCGGGAAGAACTCGGGGAGTATTTAAACCCCGTCTATGACCTGGAGCGCCTGATCGGCCGCATCAGCTACAAGACCGCAAACCCGAGAGATCTTCTGGCATTCCGCAATTCCATTGCCATGGTGCCGCACATCAAGCAGCTGCTTGGCGAGTTTACCTCGGACGCGTTAAAAGAACTGACGAAGGAACTGGATCCGCTGGAGGACTTAAATGACCTGATCAGCCGGGCAATCGTGGAAGAACCGCCGATCACCGTGCGTGAGGGCGGCATGATCAAAGACGGCTACAACGAAGAGGCAGACCGTCTGCGCCATGCCAAGACCGAGGGCAAGACCTGGCTGGCAGAGCTGGAGGCGAGAGAGCGCGACAGCACCGGGATCAAGAATTTAAAAGTCAAATACAACAAGGTGTTTGGCTATTATTTTGAGGTAACCAATTCCTTTAAGGATCTGGTGCCGGAATATTTCATCCGCAAACAGACGCTGACAAACGCCGAACGCTACACGACTGACGAACTGAAAAACCTAGAAGATGTGATCATGGGGGCAGAGGACAAGCTTTTCTCACTGGAATACGACTTATTCTGTGAAGTGCGCGATGCGATCGCGGCTGAGGTGGTGCGCATCCAGAAAACCGCCCGCGCGATTGCAGCGGTGGATGTATTTGTATCTCTGTCTACGGTAGCGACCAGAAACAACTATGTGAAGCCGCAGATCAATGAGAAGGGAAGCATCCAGATCAAGGGCGGCCGTCATCCGGTTGTCGAGAAGATGATGCGGGACGACATGTTTGTCTCAAACGATACGACGCTGGATAATTCCAAAAATCGCATTTCCATTATTACCGGACCGAACATGGCCGGAAAGTCCACCTATATGCGCCAGACCGCGCTGATTGTTTTGATGGCACAGATTGGAAGTTTTGTCCCGGCAGACCAGGCAAACATCGGTATCTGCGACCGGATCTTTACCCGTGTGGGCGCATCCGATGACCTCGCAAGCGGTCAGAGTACCTTCATGGTGGAGATGACGGAGGTTGCCAACATCCTCAGAAATGCCACCCGAAACAGCCTGCTGATCTTAGATGAGATTGGCCGCGGTACCAGTACCTTTGACGGACTGAGCATCGCCTGGGCGGTGGTAGAACACATCAGCAATACCCGTCTGCTTGGTGCGAAGACTCTGTTTGCGACCCATTACCATGAGCTGACAGAGCTGGAGGGCCTGATGAGCGGTGTCACGAATTACTGCATCGCCGTAAAAGAGCAGGGCGATGACATCGTGTTCCTTAGAAAGATCGTAAAGGGCGGAGCCGACAAGAGTTACGGCATTCAGGTGGCAAAGCTGGCCGGAGTGCCGGATTCCGTCATCAACCGTGCAAAAGAGCTGGTGGAGCAGCTGGTGGATTCTGACCTGGCAGCCAGAACCCGCGAGATCGCGGAGGGAAGCGCACCGGCAGGTCACAAGCCGGTCCCGAAGCCGGACGATGTGGAAATGAGCCAGCTGACCTTATTTGATACGGTCCGCGAGGATGATATCATCGAAGAATTAAAGAATCTGGAGCTGGGAAATATGACGCCAATCGACGCCTTAAATACCCTGTACCGGATGCAGACAAAGTTAAAGAACCGCTGGAGCGGGGAGGAAAAATAAAACATGCCAAACATTCATGTACTGGATCAGAATACGATCAACAAGATCGCGGCCGGTGAGGTGATCGAGCGGCCGGCATCGGTGGTGAAGGAACTTTTGGAGAATGCCATCGACGCAAAGGCAACTGCGGTCACTGTAGAGATCCGCGAGGGCGGAATCTCGTTTATCCGGGTGACGGACAATGGCTGCGGAATCGAAAAGGACGAGATCCCGCTTGCTTTTCTGCGCCATTCCACCAGCAAGATCCAGTCCGTGGAGGATCTGTTTACGGTGTCTTCCCTGGGCTTTCGCGGGGAGGCGCTTTCCAGTATCGCGGCGGTCGGGCAGGTGGAGCTGATCACCAAGACCGGTCGTTCCTTAACCGGAAATCGTTATCAGATCGAGGGCGGTGTGGAGCGCGGCATGGAAGAGATCGGAGCGCCGGACGGAACCACGTTTATCGTGCGCAATCTCTTTTACAACACACCGGTCCGCCGGAAATTTTTGAAAACGCCGATGACTGAGGGTGCTCATGTGGCGGACCTGGTCGAAAAAATCGCCCTGTCTCATCCGGAGATTTCAATCCGGTTTATTCAGAACAACCAGAATAAGCTGCACACATCCGGAAACCATAATTTAAAGGACATCATCTACACGGTGTATGGACGGGAGATCACGGCAAATCTGCTCCCGGTTTCCGTGGCTGGGGAAGCGTTCAGCGTAGAAGGCTTTATTGGGAAGCCGACGATCGCCCGAAGCAACCGGAATTTTGAAAACTACTATATTAATGGAAGATACATCAAAAGCAATATCATCAATAAGGCCATCGAGGAGGCTTATAAGCCGTTTATGATGCAGCACAAATATCCGTTCACCATGCTGCATTTTAAAATCGAACCGGAATTTCTGGATGTCAATGTCCACCCGACTAAGATGGAACTGCGTTTCCAGAACGGCGAGCAGGTATTCCGTATGGTACGGGATACCGTGGCAGAGGCACTGCGCCACAAGGAGCTGATCCCAAAGGTGGCGTTGGAGGAAGAACGGGAGCGAAAACCGGTTCTGGAAAAGAAGATCCCGATCCCGGAGCCTTTCGAGCAGAAGCGCATGATGCAGGAACGGGCGGGACTTTTTGACACAAAATCCGCTGCGCAGGGAAATGACGGAAATTTTGTGCTGCGGGAGACGCCGGAGGAATACCGGTTAAAAAACCGCCCGGGAGAGCGTCCGGCCTTAAAGAATACCTCCCAGATCCGTAAAGAACGGGAAGAACTGCTTTCCACGCAGCAGCGGGTGGAAGCACTTAAGCGGGAGACGGAAGGACAGCAGACAGGGGCGAGAACTGGACAAAGCATCGGGACAGGAACATTGCGCCAGACCATAGACAGGGCTGGAAAATGTCTGGACGAATCCGGGCAACAGGCAGCGAAAGCATCCGACCAGAGGGGGGCAGCAACAGCCGGGCAGCCAGCGACAACCGTGTTTAGCCAGTCAGCAGTGGCATCCGAACAGCATTTCCAGGTCAACCAGGCTTTGACGGAGCTTCTCATGCGGGCACCGGGGACAACACCTGCGGATGAACTGGAAAAAATCGAAGAAGCAGGGAAAGCGGAAGAAGCAAAGTACACAGAAGCAACAACGAATATAGAAGCAACAAGGCATATGCCGGACCTGACTGAGGAAGCATCTGCAGCGCAGCAGGAAACAAATGTGCAGCGAAACGCGGAGCAATCGGAAGCAGTCCCGAATGCGTCTGGGACTGCCATGGAAAAGACCGCAACCGCCGTGCAGATGGACCTCTTCGAGGAAAAACTGTTAGAACCGCAGTCCCGCAGCCGCCACAAGCTGATCGGCCAGCTTTTTGCCACATACTGGCTGGTGGAGTTCAATGACCAGCTTTACATCATCGACCAGCATGCGGCGCACGAGAAGGTGTTGTATGAGAAAACCATGAATTCCTTAAAAACCAGGGAATACACCTGCCAGCAGATCCATCCGCCGATCATTTTAACTCTGGGAAGCCGCGAGGCACTGATGCTGGAGAAAAATATGCAGATCTTTACCGATATCGGTTTTGAGATCGAACCGTTTGGCGGAAAGGAATATGCGGTGCGCGGAGTGCCGGATAACCTGTTTTCCATCGCGAAGAGGGATCTTTTGATGGAAATGCTGGATACGCTTTCCGAGGATACGCAGGCACGCGGGGCAGACCTGATCTATGAAAAAGTTGCTTCCATGTCCTGTAAGGCTGCGGTAAAAGGCCATGATGTCTTAAGTGCCGCGGAAGCGGATGCACTGATCGACCAGCTTTTGGGTCTGGAAAACCCGTATGCCTGCCCGCATGGAAGACCAACCATCATTTCCATGAGCAAATATGAGCTGGAGAAGAAGTTTAAACGAATTGTATGATGAGGGGAGAAGCTATGAAACAGCCACTGATCGTGCTTACCGGTCCGACCGCGGTGGGAAAAACCGCGCTGTCGATCGAGCTTGCAAAGGCGCTGAACGGAGAGATCATCAGCGCAGATTCCATGCAGGTGTACCGGCACATGGATATTGGGTCAGCCAAGATCACAAAGAAAGAGATGGATGGTGTCCCGCATCACCTGATCGATGTGCTGGAGCCGTGGGAAGAATTTAATGTGACCCGGTTTCAGTCGATGGCGAAGGAAGCCATGAAAGGAATCTACAGCCGCGGACACGTTCCGATCGTGACGGGCGGTACCGGGTTTTACATCCAGGCACTGGCTTACGATATTGATTTTACGGAAAATGAAGACCATAGCGGGCTCCGGGCAGAACTGGAGCAGCTGGCAGAGGAAAAGGGCGAAGCTTTCCTGCACCAGATGTTAGCAGAAATTGACCCGGAGTCTGCAGAGGCGATCCATGCAAACAATGCAAAGCGGGTGATCCGCGCGATCGAGTATTACCGCCTTACCGGTGAAAAGATTTCCGAGCATAACAAGAGGGAGCGCGAAAAGCAATCCCCGTATGATCTGTATTATTATGTGTTAAACCGTGACCGCAAGACGCTTTATGAGCGGATCGACCAGCGTGTGGATATCATGATGGAGCAGGGACTGCCGGATGAGGTGAACCGCTTAAAAGCCATGGGCTGCACCCGGGACATGGTAGCCATGCAGGGGCTTGGTTATAAAGAAATGCTGGATTACCTGGATGGGAAGATCAGCCTGGAAGAGGCGGTCTACATCATCAAGCGTGATACCAGGCATTTTGCAAAACGCCAGCTGACTTGGTTTAAGCGGGAAAAAGAAGTCTGCTTTATTGAAATCGAACAGTTTGGGGCAGATCAGAAAAAAATCTTAAACTGGATCTGCAACGATTACTTTGGAGGAAGAAACGAACATGGAACTGAATGAAATGTACAAGGAACTGGGCATCAGCCAGAAGGTTCTGGAATTTGGAGAAGAGATTGAAAAAAGTTTAAAGGAACGCTTTGCAGGTATTGACCAGACTGCAGAATACAACCAGATGAAGGTGTTAAAGGCGATGCAGGAGTCCAGAGTCAGCGATATCCATTTCGCTGCAACGACCGGGTACGGTTACAACGATCTGGGCCGTGATACCCTGGAAGAGGTATACGCGAAAGCGTTCCACGGCGAGGATGCCCTGGTACGTCCGCAGCTGATCTCCGGTACCCATGCGCTGCACGTGGCATTATCCAGCAACCTGCGCCCGGGAGATGAGCTCCTTTCCCCGGTTGGAAAACCGTATGATACCTTAGAGGAAGTGATCGGCATCCGCGAATCTGCCGGCTCTTTAAAGGAATATGGTGTGGTATACCGTCAGGTGGACCTGTTAGAGGACGGAACTTTCGATTATGAAAATATCCGCAAGGCCATCAATGAGAAAACAAAACTGATCACGATCCAGCGTTCCAAGGGCTATGCGACACGCCCGACCTTTTCCGTGAGCCAGATTGGTGAGCTGATCGCATTCTGCAAGAGCGTGAAGCCGGATGTGATCTGCATGGTAGACAACTGCTACGGTGAGTTCGTAGAGCGGATCGAGCCGACGGATGTAGGCGCGGACATGATCGTCGGCTCCCTGATCAAGAACCCGGGCGGCGGCCTGGCACCGATCGGCGGCTATATCGTCGGAAAGAAATCCTGCATTGAGCAGGCTTCCTACCGTTTAAGCGCACCGGGACTTGGCAAAGAGGTCGGCGCAAGCCTGGGCTTAAACCAGTCCTTCTTCCAGGGATTGTTTTTATCCCCGACAGTCGTTGCTGGCGCATTAAAGGGTGCGATCTTTGCAGCAAATGTTTATGAGAAGCTTGGCTTTGCAGTCGTTCCGAACAGTACCGAATCCCGCCACGACATCATCCAGGCAGTTACCTTTGGCACGGCAGAGGGCATGATCGCATTCTGCCAGGGCATTCAGGCGGCGGCACCGGTAGACAGCTTCGTCTCCCCGGAACCGTGGGATATGCCGGGCTACGATGCGCCGGTCATCAT
This sequence comes from Clostridium sp. AM42-4, assembly GCF_003480105.1. Classification (NCBI taxonomy): domain Bacteria; kingdom Bacillati; phylum Bacillota; class Clostridia; order Eubacteriales; family Clostridiaceae; genus Clostridium; species Clostridium sp. AM42-4. The sequence goes on along the minus strand of NZ_QUIK01000017.1, from coordinate 42,846 downwards.
GGCAGCAGGCGCTTTCGTCCAGGGCTCTTCGATCGAACTGAGCGCAGATGGCCCGATCAAGCCGCCGTATGCCGTGTATTTCCAGGGCGGACTGACCTGGTACCATGCAAAACTTGGTATTTTGATGTCCCTGCAGAAACTGGTTGAGGCAGGGATCGTAACCCTGTAATACCGAAGGAATACTTGGATTTTCATAGCCGAAAATCTTAACCATTTCTAAAGTTTTCCATTTTTTGTATACACGAAAATTAATTTGTGGTAAACTAAAATGCGGTGGTGTCACCTTCTGCTTCGTACTTGGAGAGAGAATGGAGGGTGAACAATATGATACACACTAAGATGAAAGAACTGCCCTGTGAGGAGCGGCCATATGAACGCTGCGTAAAATCCGGCCCGGAGCATTTAAGCGATGCACAGCTTCTTGCTGTGATCCTCCGGACCGGTAGTGCGCAGGAGAGCGTACTGGAGCTGGCAACCCGGATCCTGGAGCTTGGAGGTCCCGGAGAAGGAATTCTGGGACTTTTGCATTTGTCCCTTCCGGAGCTGATGGGCATCAAGGGCATCGGGCAGGTAAAGGCCATCCAGCTGCAGTGCATCGGAGAACTTTCCAGACGCATCTGGAAACGCAAAGCCATGAAAAGCCCGGTCCGTTATAACGAGCCGGCGCAGGTGGCAGAATACTATCAGGAAGATTTGCGTCATAAGGAACAGGAAGAGTTCCACATGATGCTTTTTAATACCAAACAGAACATGATCGGAGACGTAGCACTGTCGAAAGGGACGGTGAATGCGTCTCTTGCCACACCGAGGGAAATCTTTATCCAGGCACTCCGGTTTCAGGCAGTCAGCCTGATCCTGGTGCACAATCACCCGAGCGGCGACCCGGAACCAAGCAGGGAGGATATCCTGCTTACCAGACGGGTGGAGGAAGCCGGAAAGGTGATCGGGATCGCGGTGTTAGATCATATCATCATAGGTGACGGCACTTATGTCAGCATAAAAGAACGGGGATTATAACAGATGGAATCAAAACGCAGCAAATACATTCTGATCGGATTGTCGGTTTTCTGCATTCTGCTGATCGGCATTACTTCCTTTAAGGACGGGTTCTTGAACCCGCTCAGAAGCGGAGTCGGGTATGTGTTAAGCCCGATCCAGTCCGGGGTAAACCGGGTGGGAACCTCTTTGTATAACGGAATTAGCAATTACAGTACCCTGCACAGCGCTATGGCAGAAAAGCAGGCCCTGCAGGACCGCATCGATGCCCTGGTGGAGGAGAACAGCCGCCTGCAGTCAGAGCAGTTTGAACTACAGAGACTGCGTGAGCTGTACCAGCTGGACCAGGACTATATGCAGTATGAGAAGATCGGTGCCAGAGTCATTGCAAAAGATTCCGGTGACTGGTTCCAGGTATTCCGGATCAACAAGGGCTCCGCAGATGGCGTGCAGGTAGATGCCAACGTCATTGCCGGGGGCGGTCTGGTCGGCATTGTTACCGATGTGGGAGCGCATTATGCCACAGTCCGTTCCATCATAGACGATGTGAGCCGTGTCAGCGGCATGGCGCAGCAGTCCGGCGATACCTGCATCGTCTCCGGTGACCTGACCCTGTTTGGGGAAGGACGCCTGCGGATCAGCAATGTTGCCCAGAACGCAGATTTCAAAGACGGAGACCGGATCGTGACTTCGAACATCAGTTCCAAATTCCTTCCGGGAATCCTGATCGGTTATGCTGCGGATATCACCACAGATGAGACCCGGCTGACGAAATCCGGGTATCTGATCCCGGCAGCCCAGTTTGACAGCCTTCAGGAGGTCCTGGTCATAACTTCCCTGAAGGACGAAGCACAGCAGGAGAGTACAGAAGAAACAGAGGGGGCACAGACAGGCGCATGAAAAGGATCTTACTGAATGTCGTACTGATGATGCTGGCCTTTACGGTCCAGAACTGTGTATTTCCGCTGATCCCGTTTCTTACCGCAACGCCAAACCTGCTTTTAATCCTGACCTTTTCCTTTGGCTTTATTTATGGAAAAGGGGCGGGGCTTTTGTACGGCCTGTTTGCTGGTATCCTGCTGGATCTTTTTTATAGCGGGCCATTTGGCTTTTATACCCTGCTGTTTATCAATATCGGCTATTTCAATGGAATCTGTACCCAGTATTATTATGAGGATTACATCAACCTGCCGCTGTTGATGAGCCTGGTCAATGAGCTGGTCTATAACCTGTATATTTACGTTTTCCGCTTTCTGATCCGCAACCGTCTGGACTTCCTTTATTATGCAAAGGAGATCATCATCCCGGAGCTGATCTTTACCGTGGTGACGACACTTTTGATCTATCGCTTCTTCCTGTCGGCAAACCGCAGGCTGGATGAGCTGGATAACCGGCGGGACCGGGAACGCTAAAACGTAATACCATGACGTAATAGGAGTGACAAAACGCGTGCTGAACGATTACTTCCATAAAATATACGACTTTTTTAAGCGGGTCTTAAGCTCCCGCATCTTTGCACTGGCGCTGGTGTTTACCGGAATGTTTCTTGTACTTGCTGCGAAACTGTTTGAACTTCAGATCGTAAACGGGGAAGCTTATCTTGAGGATTATGTTCAGATGATCGAGAAGACGGTGACAACACCGGGTACCCGCGGCAATATTTATGACAGAAACGGAAATCTTCTGGCTTACAATGAGCTGGCTTACGCAGTGACTGTGCAGGATACCGGCGATTACCCGAGAAGTGCCGGCATGAACGACATGCTGCTGCGGCTGGTCCGTATTTTAAATAAGCACGGGTATGAGGCACAGGGAAAGCTGGAGATCGCGCTAAACGACGACGGCGAGATGATATACACCTCGTCCTCGGAGGCAGCGAGAAAACGTTTCCTGCGCGACTTTTACGGACGCAAGTCTGTGGATGAGCTGGACGATGAAAAGGGAAAATACCCGACAGCCGTCACAGCCAGGGAGCTGATTGAAAAGAAAAAATCCTCCTATGGTCTGGACAAAATGAAGGATGAAAAGGGCAATCCACTGATCCTTTCCGATGCAGAGCTGGTACAGCTTGTTAATATCCGGTATACGATGTCTCTTGTCGCATATAAAAAATATGAGGCAACAACCATCTGCGACCGCGTGGACGATGAGACTGTGGCAGACCTGATGGAGCATACGGCAGAGCTAAAGGGCGTGGAGGTGGCAGAGACTACCATCCGGCGCTATAACGATGCCGAGTATTTTGCACCGATCATCGGTTATACCGGAAAAGTGCAGGAGGACCAGCTCGAGGAATTAAAAAAGACAAATCCGGAGTATGAGCTCAGTGACATTGTCGGGCGTACCGGTATTGAGGCATCCATGGAGCTGGAGCTTCAGGGTCACAAGGGGTATAAGAATCTGGTGGTGAACAATGTGGGAAATGTCATGCAGGTGGTATCGGAAACACAGGCATCCACCGGAAACGACATTTACTTAACCATTGACCGGGACCTGCAGATCGGTATTTACCATCTGATCGAGCAGCAGCTGGCAGGTATCGTAGCCAAGGCGCTGGTAAACCAGGACGTAGATACCTCCACGATCACGGATTCTTCTAAGATCAGCATTCCGGTAAAGGATGCCTATTACCAGCTGGTCAACAACAATGTACTTTCCTTAAGCCATATGGCATCGGAGGATGCCACGGATATTGAACGCCAGATCCAGTCTGTCTACACCTCCTCCAGGGAGCAGATCTTAGAGCGCCTGCGTTATGAGCTGATGAGTGACCATGCCACGGTCATGAAGGACCTGCCGCAGGATATGATGGCGTACATGGCTTATATTTACAACTGGTTGTCCGATGCGACTGTTGGCATTGTACAGAAGGACCGAATCGACCAGAACGGTGAGAGCTACCAGGCCTGGAAAAACGATGAGATCAGCCTGCGCGATTATATTTACGCCGGAATCTCCGAAAACTGGATTGACACGACAAAGCTGGATGTGACCAGCAAATACTCCAGCGCAGATGATATTTACCAGGTTCTGGTGGATTATGTCTTAGACCAGCTAAAGGACGATGCGAAATTTACCAAGCGTATTTACCGTTACCTGATCAACGACCAGGTGATCACCGGCCGCCAGCTTTGCCTTGCTCTCTATGCACAGGGAGTCCTTCCCTACGATGCTAACGAGGTCCAGCTTCTGACGGCAAATGGTGAGGAATATGCATTCCAGTTTATCCGCCGCAAGATCCAGAATATTGAGCTGACACCAGCCCAGCTGGCCCTCGATCCCTGCACGGGAGGTGCCGTGATCACGGACGTCAATACGGGCGAGGTGCGGGCGCTGGTTACGTACCCGAGCTATGATAACAACCGCCTGTCGGGCAGCGCGGATCCGGCATACATGAGACAGCTTCAGGAGGATCTTTCCCTGCCGCTTTACAACAATGCCACACAGGCGAAAAAAGCACCGGGCTCCACCTTTAAGCCGATCACGGCGATTGCCGGCCTGGAGGAGAAGGTGATCGGTCTTTATGAGACGATCGACTGTACCGGTGAGTACAAGGAGGTAGACCCGTCCATCAAATGCTGGATCTATCCGGGACACCACGGACCATTAAATGTAGTGGGAGGAATCCAGAACTCCTGTAACTATTTCTTTGCAGAGGTAGCGCACCGCCTGTCCACGAACCGTGACACGCTGGTTTATTCTACCGACATGGGAGTCGAAACGATCCGCCGCTACGCAAGTATGTTTGGCCTGAATCGCCCATCTGGGATTGAGATCCCGGAGACAACACCAGAGCTTACCACAGAGGACCCGGAGCGTTCTGCCATGGGACAGGGAACCAATTCCTACTCCAATGTGCAGCTTTCCCGCTACGTTGCGGCGATCGCAAACAGCGGAACCGTGTTCGATTTAAGTCTTCTGGATAAGATGACGGATTCGGAAGGAAATCTGATCGAGGATTATACGCCGAAGGTAACCGGACATGTAGACATTGCAGATTCTACCTGGGATGCAGTGCACCAGGGCATGCGTGCCGTGGTCACCGATGGTTCGGTAAAGGCTATTTTCAGGGATCTTGAGGTAGAGATCGCCGGAAAAACCGGTACCGCACAGGAGTCAAAAAGCCGTGGTAACCATGCATTCTTTATTTCCTACGGACCGTATACCAACCCGGAGATCTGCGTGACCGTCAATATCCCGTACGGATATTCTTCCTCCAACGCAGCAGCAGTTGCAAAAAATATTTACCGCTTTTACTACGGATATACCGATCTGGATTCCATTCTCGGCAATGGAGCACTGGAAGTTTCCAATGTACGGGTCGGAGACTGATAAAAAAGGGAGCGGATGAAAGCTATGAAAAACAGGATTGTGATCAAAAGCAGCAAGGCTGGCATGACGGTGATCCTGGATCCGGAGTGCAGCTTTGAAGACCTGATCGGGGAGCTTGCTGCAAAATTTAAGGATTCAGCCAGGTTCTGGGGAAATGCCCAGATGGCCCTGCTTCTGCAGGGCCGTGAACTGACAGCGGCACAGGAAATGCAGATCGTCAATACCATTACGGAAAATTCCGGGATCGAAGTGCTCTGCCTTCTGGACCAGGATTTAGACCGCGTGGAGCGGTGCGAGAAGGCACTCAACCAGAAGCTGATGGAGCTTTCCGAACGGACCGGCCAGTTTTACCGTGGGGATCTGCACCGCGGGGAGTCCATAGAGTCGGAAGCCAGCATCGTCATCATCGGGGATGTGCGCCATGGGGCCCGGGTAACGGCAAAGGGCAATATCATTGTGCTTGGGGAGCTGCGCGGGTCGGTGCATGCCGGGGCAGCCGGAAACCAGGAAGCAGTGGTAGCTGCCATGGAAATGGCCCCGCTTCAGATCCGTATTGCGGATGTTTCCTGCCATTATGGGGATAAAGGGCGGAAGCTTGGCAAGGGTCCCATGCTTGCTACTGTAGAAAATTGTAGTATTTGTACGAAAGTAATAAAAAAATCCTTCTTAAATATGTTAAATTTCAATTAATACTGGAAATATTTAAGAATATAGGTTAAAATAGAATTTGTAAAATTTTTCAGGAGGCGTTTCTATGAGCGAGGTCATGGTAATTACTTCTGGAAAAGGCGGGGTCGGCAAAACCACTACCACCGCAAACATCGGAACAGGTCTGGCACTGTTAGGCTACAGCGTTGTGCTGATCGATACAGACATCGGCCTGCGGAACTTAGATGTTGTGATGGGACTGGAAAACCGGATCATTTATAATCTGGTTGACGTGGTGGAAGGCAATTGCCGTATGAAGCAGGCCCTGATAAGAGACAAAAGATACCCAAACCTTTACCTGCTCCCATCAGCCCAGACCCGGGACAAGTCCTCTGTGAATCCCGGCCAGATGGTAAAGCTGGTGGATGAGCTGCGAGGAGAGTTTGACTATATCCTGCTAGACTGTCCTGCGGGGATTGAGCAGGGATTCCAGAACGCCATTGCGGGTGCTGACCGGGCACTTGTGGTCACCACACCGGAGGTATCTGCCATCCGGGATGCCGACCGCATCATTGGTCTGTTAGAGGCGGCCCGCATGGAGGACATTCATCTGATCGTGAACCGTATCCGCATGGATATGGTACGCCGGGGTGACATGATGTCCGTGGACGATGTGGCAGATATCCTGGCTGTTCCCGTGATTGGTGTAGTCCCGGACGATGAAGATATTGTTGTATCCGCAAACCAGGGAGAACCGCTGGTGGACACCAGCTCTCTGGCGGGAGAAGCATACTTGAATATCTGCAGGAGGATTTCCGGGGAATCTGTTCCGTTTATGGATCTGGACCCGCACAAGGGAATTCTGGTCCGTATTTCCGGCTTTTTAAAGAGGGCATAGGAGGTGATCGGATGAGAATACCGGGAAGATCCACAAGGAGCAATTCCGGGAAGATCGCAAGGAGCAGGTTAAAGCTGCTTCTTGTTTCGGACCAGTCTGGCATAAGCCCTGGGACCATCGGAATGATCCGCGATGACCTGGCCAGTATCTTATCCAGATATGTCCAGATCGATGCAGGATCTGTGGAAGTAAAGCTGGTCCGGCCGGATGCGGAAAGCCTGCAGACAGCCTGGATCACAGCGGCATTTCCAATCCGGAATGCTATTACCGCAAAGAATAAAGCGTTACTGTTTACACAATGTGTGAACAGTAGCAGTAAAACCGTTTCATGATGAGGAATGAAGAATGCTTCTAGATTATAACTTCAGAAATTACAATTACCGTTTATTCCTTTATGTGTTGCTATTAAATATTACCGGCGTCCTGATCATACGGAGCGCCTCAAACCAGGATATCTCCATGGTCGTAAAGCAGATCGTGGGAATCCTGGCCGGACTGACAGCAGTTATTATCCTGTCTCTTGTAGATTACCACAAAGTGGTTTCCTTTGCACCGCTTATCTATGGTGCCAGCCTGGCCTTCCTTCTGGCTGTGCTGGTATTTGGCGTAAGCAGAGGTGTGGCACGGCGCTGGCTGGTGCTTCCGGTGATCGGACAGATCCAGCCATCCGAGTTTGTAAAGATCGGCCTCATTGTATTTTTTGCCTGGTATTTATCCAAGTACCAGGAGCGGGTGAACCAGTTTAGAATCCTGTTTTTTGCAGGACTTTTATTTCTGGCAGCCTTTGGCCTTATCTTTTTACAGCCGAACCTGTCCACCAGTCTGGTCACCATGGTAATCTTTCTCTGTATGCTGTTTGCAGCCGGGTTAAGCTACCGCTGGATCCTAGGGGCGCTTGCAGTTGTGGTTCCGTGCGGGGCATTGTTTATTTATCTGCTCCAGTATAACATGGTACCGTTTCTGCAGGATTATCAGGTGCGCCGTATCATGGCATTCATCGATCCTGCGAACTATGCAGAAGCCAACCTCCAGCAGAATAACTCCATTATGGCGATCGGCTCTGGCATGCTGCAGGGAAAAGGACTCAATAACAATACTCTGGCATCCGTGAAGAACGGAAATTTCCTGTCCGAGGAGCAGACAGATTTTATCTTCGCTGTTATCGGGGAGGAGCTTGGCTTTATTGGCTGCATGGCCGTGATCTTTCTGATCGCTCTGACTGTCTATGAGTGTCTGATCATGGCAGCGCGGGCAAAGGATCTGATGGGAAGCCTGCTCTGTGTGGGGCTGGCATCCCTTCTGGCATTCCAGAGTTTTGCTAATATAGCTGTTGCTACAGGAATCCTGCCGAATACAGGCCTGCCGCTTCCCTTCATCAGCTACGGCGTAAGCTCGCTGCTGAGTGTTTATCTGGGAGTCGGCGTAGTGATGAATGTAGGACTTCAGAGAAAAGTAAGTAACTAATAAAGGAGGGTTCTGTTATGAACATCGGTTTAATCGCACATGATTCCAAAAAGAAGCTGATGCAGAATTTCTGCATTGCATACAGAGGGATTTTGAATAAACATGAGCTGTATGCAACCGGCACTACCGGACGCCTCATTGAAGAGGTGACGAACTTAAATGTACACAAATACCTGGCTGGCCATCTTGGGGGACAGCAGCAGCTGGCATCCCAGATCGAACACAATGATATGGATATGGTGATCTATCTGCGTGATCCCCTGCATCCGAAAAAGCATGAGCCGGATGTAAACGATGTAGTCCGCCTCTGTGATATCTATAATATTCCGTTCGCGACCAATCTGGCAACGGCAGAGCTTCTGATCAAGGCATTAGACCGTGGCGACCTGGAGTGGCGCGAGGTATATCGCTAGAGGTGCATGGTTTGAGAAGGATAAAAAGCTTAGCAGCAGTCTGTCTGCTTACCGGCCTGATCCTTACGGGCTGCGGCGGACAGACACAGATCACATACGATGGCTCCCGTCTGGAAAGCATGACAGCAGATCTTTCAGAGCACGCACAGGCAGATTCTTTCGCAAAGAACCTGTGTGTGGTAACGGGAACCGAAAACGAGGCGGATGCTTCTGTTACGGCGGAAGCAGCGGCTGTTTTTGGTGTGGATACAAAAGACGTGGTCTTCCAGAAAAACCCGTTTGAACGTCTCTATCCGGCCAGTATCACTAAGATCATGACAGCCCTCATTGCGATCAGGGATGGCGATTTAAACGACACAGTCACGGTAGGACCGGAGGCAGTCATCACGGAGACGGGTGCTTCTCTGGCCCATATAAATCCCGGTGACACCCTCACGATGGAGCAGCTTTTATATGGCCTTATGCTTCCCTCTGGAAACGATGCGGGAGCAGCCATTGCAGTCCACATGGCAGGAAGCACGGAGGCCTTTGCGGAAAAAATGAATGAGACTGCGCATGCCCTCGGGGCAACTGACACGCATTTTGTAAATCCGCATGGCCTGAGTGATGAAAACCATTATACGACAGCCTACGATCTTTACCTGATCTTTCAGGAGGCCATGAAATACGAGGAGTTCCGGAAAATCGTTGGAACGGTATCCTATCAGGCAGAGTATACCGATGCAGCTGGCCAGACAAAAACCCAGGAATGGAAAAACAGCAACCAGTATTTAAACGGCAAGAGCAAGGCCCCGGACGGGATTACGGTTCTGGGCGGAAAGACCGGCACTACCAGGGCGGCAGGATCCTGCCTGATCCTGGGGTGTGAGGATGAAAACAGCAACGAATATGTATCCGTAGTACTGAAAGCGCAAAGCCGGGATGTCCTCTACGAGAATATGACAAATATTATTGGTAAAATTGTCAATTAGTGATTGCACATTCCATATATTTGTACTATAATTACTTTAATAATAAAAGAATTTTTATACAGATTCAATAAACCCAAGGAGGACACGACTATGGTTCAGATCATTGCAGGCAGAAAAGGCAAAGGAAAAACAAAACATCTGTTGGATATGGCAAACAACGGTATTAAGGCAGCTACCGGTTCCATCGTCTATCTCGACAAGAGTTCCAAACACATGTATGAGCTCAATAACCGGATCCGTCTCATCAACGTAAACGAATACCCGGTTGCAAGCAGCCAGGGCTTCATCGGCTTTATCTGCGGTATCATTTCCCAGGATCACGACATTGAGACAATGTTTTTAGACAGCTTTTTGAAGCTTGCAGGTTTAGAGGGAGAAGACATCAGCGAAACAATCACCACATTAGAGGGCATTAGCGAAAAATACAATGTGAACTTTGTATTAAGCATTTCCATGGATGCAGCAGAAATGCCGGAGAATGCACAGAAGGACGTAGTGGTTTCCCTGTAATACATAATCAAAAACATCTTTACAGCCGGGGCGGCAGGTTCTCCCCGGCTGTTTGTGTGACATGATAACAAACACTGCCAGGAGGAATAAAGGCATTGGCAAAAAAGAAAAAATCAAAGAAGATTATAAGATTCCCAAGATTATATCATATCAATGTAGGCATGATCGTTTTTGCGGTCATCTTCCTTTATCTGGCGTTCAGTGTTTATACTTATTTGAAGAAGGATAAGGTGCAGTTTTACGAGGTTGTAGAAGGAAATATCGTAAATGACCGCCAGTATACAGGAATCATCCTGCGGGATGAGCGGGTGGAAAATACAGACCGGGCCGGTTATATCAACTATTATATCCGTGAGGGAAAACGCGCAGCAATCGGCACCCGCATTTATTCGATCGACGAGACCGGCAATATGGCAGAGCTGATGCAGGAAAATCCCGATGCAAATGTCGGGCTGACGGACGCAAACTTAAGCGATGTAAAACGCCAGCTTTCTTCCTTTTCCATGAGCTACCGGGACCAGAAATTTGAGAACACCTATGACCTGCAGTATTCGCTGGAGGCGGCTGTGCTGGAGTATGCGAATTTTAATGCGCTCGGAAACCTGGACAGCATCATGCAGCAGGCAGGAGCTTCCTTTGTTCAGGTAACCGCCCCGGTATCCGGGGTTGTGTCCTACGCGGTCGACGGCTTTGAGGGCCTGACGGCAGACCAGGTGACGGAAGGCACCTTTGACCGTTCGGGCTATTCCAAGGCAATCACAAAGGCCGGACAGCTGATCGAGCAGTCTGCTCCGGTCTATAAGCTGATCACCTCCGATAACTGGAGCATTGTATTTCCGCTTGGGGATGAGGAAAAGGAGGAATACAAGGATCAGACACAGCTTCATGTTACATTTTCGGCCAACGACCTGGATGCGACCGGTAACTTTTCAGAAATTACCGGGGCAGACGGGGCCACCTATGGAAAGCTGGACTTTAACCAGTATATGGTACAGTTCGCTTCGGACCGTTATATCACCTTCGAGGTAGACAGTGAGAAGGCGGACGGCCTGAAGATCCCGGTTACGGCGGTAACGGAAAAGAACTTCTACCTGATCCCATTAGAGTATATGGCTCAGGGTGGGGACAGCAGTGACACCGGGTTTATGAAAGAGGTTTATTCGGAAAACGGCACTTCGGCGGAATTCGTCCCGGTTACGATCTATTACGCGAATGAGGAATACTACTATATTGAAACAGGAGACGATGCGCCTTTGAAGGCGGGAGACTATGTGGTGAAGCCGGATTCCCAGGACCGCTACCAGATCGGACAGACTGCATCCTTACAGGGTGTATATAATATCAATAAAGGCTATGCTGTCTTTAAGCAGATTGAGATCATAAAATCAAACGATGAATACTATTCGATCAAAAAGGGCACGAATTATGGACTGTCTGTGTATGACCACATTGTGCTGGATGCCAATACGGTCTATGAAGGACAGCTGATCTACCAGTAACCCCGCTCCACGGCTGGAAGGCGACGAAAGCAGTTATCTGGATTCTTAAGAACAGGAGGCGCAAGCTATGAATATCATACAGGAAAATTTAGAAGAGGTAAGGGAAAATATCCGGAAAGCCTGCGAAAAAGCAGGCCGTTCCCAAAAGGATGTTACCCTGATCGCAGTCAGCAAAACAAAGCCGCTGTTTATGCTGGAGGAGGCATACGAGGCGGGTGCCCGCGACTTTGGCGAGAACAAGGTTCAGGAAATCCTTGAAAAATGCCCAAAGATGCCGGAGGATGCGCGTTTTCATATGATCGGCCACCTGCAGCGCAATAAGGTGAAGCAGGTGCTTCCACATGCAGTGCTGATCCATTCGGTGGATTCCCTCCGCCTGGCAGAGCAGATCGACCAGGATGCACAAAAGCTTGGGATCACGGCAGATATCCTGCTGGAGGTGAACGTGGCAAAAGAGGAAAGCAAGTTCGGGATGATGCCGGAGAAGGTGCCGGAAATGGTAGAGCAAATTGCGGCATTTTCCCATCTTAGGATCAAAGGTCTCATGACGATTGCTCCTTTCGTGGATGATCCTGAAAAAAATCGTCCGGTTTTTCAAAAATTATATCAATTATCTGTTGACATCAAAAAGAAAAACATTGATAATGTTAGCATGAGTGTCCTTTCTATGGGTATGACCGGAGATTATCAGGTAGCTGTGGAGGAAGGGGCAACCATGATAAGAGTCGGCACCGGAATATTTGGTGCCAGATAAGATTGGAGAGAGAATAGGTTATGAGCATTTTGAGCAAACTGATGGATACCATGCGCTTTAGTCCGGAAGAGGACGAAGAATACTTTGGTCCGGATGACGATTATGAGGCAGAAAAGCCTGCCAAAAGGGGACGTTTCCCGGCACGTGATGATTCAGAAGGTTACGATGACGGGGGCGATGAAAAACCTAGATTTTTCTCTCGTTCTTCTAAAGTAGTTCCAATGAAGCGCGGCATGGAAGTATCCATGGTAAAGCCTACCTCCATTGAGGACGCAAGAGAAATTTGTGATTATCTGCTGGCCGGCAAGGCAGTAGTTCTGAATATGGAAGGAATCCACACAGAGGTTGCACAGCGTATCATCGATTTTACGTCCGGTGCAACTTACTCTATGAACGGAAACCTCCAGAAGATTTCCAGCTATATCTTTATTGCTACACCGGAATCCGTAGAGCTTTCCGGCGATTTCCAGGAAATAATCGGAAACGGCGCGCTGGATGTATCAGGACTGAATATCCGTTTATAACAAGCAGACAAGAGCAGGTTACATACCTTTTGAGAAGAAGGAACAGGGGTACAGACAATTTTCCGACGGACTGGAAGGAAAATTGTCTGTATTTCTTTATATAAATTCTATATTACAGATTCAACAATGTGAAGAGGAGTACAGACACCATGAGCGATCGTATGACAGTACACCGGGATGGAAAGCCCATTTATGATATTGTAATGGAAGAAAATTATGACAAGCTGGGGAAGGAGGTTGCAGCTCTTTCCGTGCAGGAGAGAAGACTCTGTGTGGTGACAGACAGCACTGTGGCAGAGCTTTACAGTGAGACGGTGATCCGCCAGCTGGAGCCGGTCTGCAAGGAGGTGCATCTCTTTGTGTTTGAGGCCGGGGAAAAGAACAAGAACCTGGATACCGTGCGCAAGCTGTATGAGTTCCTGATCCAGAATCATTATGACCGGAATGATATGCTGGTGGCACTCGGCGGTGGTGTGGTAGGAGACCTTTGCGGCTTTACGGCTGCCACTTATTTAAGAGGAATCCGCTTTATCCAGGTGCCGACCACGCTGCTCTCCCAGGTGGATTCCAGCATTGGCGGAAAAACAGGGGTAGATTTTGATGCCTACAAAAATATGGTAGGGGCCTTCCATATGCCGCAGCTTGTATACACGGCGGCAGCCAGTCTTTTGACGCTGACAGAGGAGCAGTTTGCCTGCGGTATGGGCGAGGTCATCAAGCACGGTCTGATCATGGATGCCGGTTACTACGAATGGCTGCAGGAGCACCGGGAAGAAATTCTTGCAAGAGACCTGTCGATCTGCGAGCAGATGATCCTCATCAGCTGCCGGATCAAGCGCGATGTGGTTGAGCAGGATCCGACCGAGCAGGGAATCCGCGGAATCTTAAACTTTGGGCATACGCTGGGACATGCCATCGAAAAGCTGATGGATTTTAAACTGCTTCATGGACAATGTGTAGCTCTTGGCAGTATAGCTGCAGCGTATCTTTCTGCCGGGCGTGGAGAGATCACCATGGATGAGGCAGTACAGATCCGGAATGTATTTGAAGAATTCGGGCTTCCGGTTTCTATCAAGGATTTCGGACTTGCAAAAGAGGCGGTGATCGCTGCAACAAAGAACGATAAAAAGATGGATTCCGGAAAAATCAAGTTTATCCTGCTCCACCGGATCGGTGAAGCGTTCATTGACCGCACGGTAACCGATGAGCAGATGGAACAGAGTCTGGATCTTCTGATGGGAGGAGCTTTATGAAGACAAAGGGATTTAACCTGCTTTCCTGGGCAGCACTAAGCCTGGCATTGGTGCTTTTAGACCAGTATACCAAGCTTCTGGCGGTGGCTCACTTAAAAGGCAAGACTCCTTTCGTGATCCTGGACGGAGTCTTCGAGCTTTTGTATTCGGAAAACCGCGGCGCTGCGTTCGGCATGCTGCAGGGAAAGCAGGGCTTCTTCTTCCTGATCGGGGCAGTTGTGCTGGCTGCCGCTATTTATGTGATGTGGCGCATGCCGGGCTGGAGTAATCTGCGCTATACTGCTCTTAGGATCTGTACGATCCTGATCACAGCAGGGGCACTGGGAAACATGGTAGACCGCACAAGCCAGGGGTATGTCGTGGACTTTTTGTATTTTAAGCTGATCGATTTCCCGATCTTTAATGTGGCAGATATCTATGTGACCACAGCAACCGCAGCTTTGCTGGTTTTCCTTTGCTTCTATTATAAAGAGGAGGATCTGGCAATCTTTGAGTGGAAGAAAGGGGAACGCCGGTGACCTACGAACTGACAGTGCAGTCCGGTGCAGGACAGCGGATCGATAAATATTTAAGTGAACAGCTTGCAGACCTGACTCGTTCCTATCTCCAGAAGCTTTTAAAAGATGGCGGCGTTACGGTGAATGGAAAAACAGTCAAGAGTAACTATAAGCTTTCTGAAAATGACCAGATTTTCCTGGAGGTTCCGGACGCAGTAGAGCCGGAGATCGAGGCAGAGCCTATGGATCTGGATATCCTGTACGAGGATAAAGACATTATTCTGGTCAATAAGCCAAAAGGGATGGTAGTGCACCCGGCAGCCGGCCACTATACCGGAACTTTGGTAAATGGGTTGATGTATCACTGCAAAGATGAGCTTTCCGGGATCAACGGCGTGATGCGTCCGGGAATTGTTCACCGCATCGATATGGACACCACCGGCGTCCTGATCGTCTGCAAAAATGACAAAGCGCACAATGCGATCGCCGAACAGCTGAAGGTACACTCCATTACCCGCAAATATTATGCGATCGTCCATGGTGTGATCAAAGAGGACGAGGGTACGGTCAATGCCCCGATCGGACGTCACCCAGTGGACCGCAAGAAGATGAGCATTAACCAGAAAAACGGAAAAGAGGCAGTCACGCACTACCATGTGCTGAAGCGTTTCCGGCGTTTTACGTTTGTGGAATGTCAGCTGGAGACGGGACGGACGCATCAGATCCGGGTACACATGGCGAGTATCGGGCATCCGCTTCTTGGCGATCAGGTGTATGGACCGGCGAAGGTACCATTTTCCGGACTTCAGGGCCAGACACTGCATGCAGGAGTTCTTGGAATCATTCATCCGTCCACAGGAGAATACATGGAATTTCAGGCACCGCTTCCGGAATACTTTGAAAAGCTTTTGCGGAAGCTGGAAAATGATTAAAAAATATTCTGAAAATAGACAAAAAGCCTCAAAATGTTCCTATACTATTTACGATTTTTGTGCTATAATCTAATTAATGAAAAGAATTACATCATGTGTATGATGAAAGGAGAAGATCGTATGAAGGGAAATCTTGTTATTACAATCGGAAGACAGTGTGGAAGCGGCGGTAAAATGATCGGTCAGAAAATTGCCGAGAAGCTTGGTGTAAAGTGCTACGATAAAGAACTTCTGACCAGAGCGGCAAAGGAAAGCGGTTTATGTGAGGAACTGTTCGAGACACATGACGAAAAACCGACCAGCAGCTTTTTATATTCCCTGGTCATGGATACATACTCTCTCGGGTATACGACTTCATCGTATATGGATATGCCGATCAATCACAAAATCTTTCTGGCGCAGTTTGAAACGATCAAGAAGCTGGCGAAGGAAGAATCCTGTGTTATTGTAGGCCGGTGTGCCGATTATGCATTGGCAGACGATCCGAACACCGTATCTGTTTTTATCACCGGAAACGATGAAGACAAATTAAAGAGCATCAAGGAGCTGTACAACGTGGACGATGCAAAGGCAAAGGACATCATGGTGAAGACCGATAAAAAGCGTTCCAGCTATTACAATTACTATTCCAGTAAAAAATGGGGCGATTCCAGAAGCTACGATATGTGCATCAACAGCTCCGTACTTGGACCAGACGCTACAGCTGACATGATCATCACATTTGCGAAGGCGAAAGCAGCACAGAACGAGGCTGATTCCTAAAGCTGTAACAGATATGGTAACAACTGTGATAGAAAATTAATACTTTTTTCACATCTATCACTTAAAATATCAGGCAAGGTATGTTATACTGAAATACAGTTTAAATGAGGAGAAATACCATGTCTGAAGAAAAGAAAGACTATAACCAGATCTTAAAAAGAGCCAGAATGCGCAGAAAGAGAGCGAAGTACCTGCATTATGCAGGCATCGGGGTTCTCCTGCTCCTTCTGGCTTTGTGTATCGTAATCTTCGCAAAGAAAGGGGGCTTTCCGGTTCCGGCCGGAAATTCCGGTGATGCGGCAGCGGGTGCCACTGCATCCAATGCAAGGCAGGCGGATGCCGGTGGGGAAGAGGCGCTGTCCATTGACGCAGAAGCACAGGCAGCCAGTGAAGAGCTGGCCCAGAAGCAAGCAGTTGTGGATTCCTACCAGAATCTTGGGCTGGTGCAGGTTTCTGGCTATTTAAATGTCCGTGAAACGCCGGGCTCCGATGGCAATATCATTGGAAAACTGGAGCAGAACAGTGCCTGCGAGATCTTAGGTACGGAAGGTGACTGGGACCATATCACATCCGGCGGCATTGAGGGTTATATTCATAACCAGTATGTGATCAGCGGGGAGGAAGCCCGCACGAAGGCACTGGATTACGTTACGAAAATGGCCATCATCCAGACCGATAAGCTGAATATCCGCCAGGAGCCAGTGTTAGATCCGGCTAATGTAGTAGGACAGGCACTTGTGGATGAACGCTATCCGGTTGAAGACGAGCAGGATGGCTGGGTGAAAATTGAGGAAGGCTATATTTCCGCAGATTATGTCACCGTGGAATATGCCTTAAATGAAGCCCGCAAGCTGGACTTAAAGACAATGGCACTGAACCAGTACGACAATCTGGTCATTTCTAAGGTCAATAACTACTTAAACATCCGCAAGGAACCGAGTACCGATTCCTCTGCAAACATTATCGGTAAATTCCCGGGGCAGGCAGCAGGTGAAATCCTGGAGACGCTGGATGGCTGGTACAAGATCAAGTCCGGCTCCATTACTGGCTATATCACGGCAGATCCGCAGTATGTAGCAGTAGGGCAGGAGGCAAAGGACCTGGCAGTCGGGGCAGCTTCCTTAATGGCGATCGTAACCACTGACCGCTTAAATGTCCGGGCAGAGCCGAACACCGATGCGAAGATCTGGACCCAGATTTCCAAGGAAGAGCGCTACAATGTAGTTTCCCAGCTGGACGGCTGGGTCGAAATCGAGCTGGACACCGGCGACGGTGATAGCGGCGAGTCAGCCGATAATGCGTATATTTCCACACGCGATAATAACGTCGAGGTGCGTTATGCGTTAAACGAAGCGATCAAATTCTCACCGCTTGAGGAAAAAGCAAACCAGTCTGCATCCCTGCGCAGCCAGGTAGTCAACTATGCACTGCAGTTTGTGGGCGGACGGTACGTCTGGGGCGGCAATGACCCGCATACCGGTGCAGACTGTTCTGGATTTGTGAAGTATGTGCTGAGCCATGTGGCAGGCGTGGGCCTTCCGCGGACCTCCAGGGAGCAGGCAAAGACAGGCCGCTCCGTTAAGTCCAGCGAGATGCGCCCGGGAGACCTGATCTTCTATACCAACAGCAAAGGAACCGTCAATCATGTAGCCATGTATATCGGAAACGGCCAGATCGTTCATGCGGCAAGCCGCCGGAGCGGAATCAAGATTTCCACCTGGAACTACCGTACACCGAAGACCATCCGGTCCTTCCTGGATTAAAATAAAAAGAATTCTTCCCAATGGCAGGATATAATGGGAAGAATTCTTTTTTTGATTTACAAAATTCACTTGGTATCAGAAAACACAGTTCCATGCAGGAATGGTTTTTCTACTTCGGTCAGAATATGGATGAAATCGCGCATATATTTTGTGAGATATAAGTCTTTCCGGTGGCAAAGGTAAAAGCTCCGCTGGTTCTCAATGCCCTTGATCGGGTAAACGGTACAGTACGGATACAGCTCCGGGGACATTTTGATGTAGTTGATCGGACAGATCATCACAGCGTCACAGGCGATGGCGGTACGTTTACCGACTTCAATGCTTGTAGTTTTTAAGAGGATTTTGGGCTGTATGTCGTAGGTGGCGAAAAGTTGCTTTTGGACTGTGCTGACATTATGTCCTTCCTTGCTGGAGATAAAATTCTCATTTTTTGCTTCGCTGATCTCAATCGGAGTTCCGGAGGGAATTCGCTTAGCTAGGTCGGTATTACGGCTGGTCAGAAGAACCAGGTCTTCATCCTCGATCAGGATATAATTCAATTCTTCATGTTTGGGATAAGTAGTAATGCAGGCAAGATCAATAGCGCCTTCCAGAAGCATGGATTCTGTGATGGAAGAGCCGTGTTCGTGCAGATCGATGTCCACATAAGGGTACCGTTTCATGAAGCGGGGCAATACATAAGGAAGTACCTGCATGGCACGCTGCACCGGAATTCCAAGCTTTAAGGAACCATGATCTTCGTGATTGATTTCATCGATCTCTTTTTGCAGGTTGTTGTTGATAGTAAGGATCTGCTTAGCTGCTTCGATATATTTCTCACCGGCATAGGTCAGGGTAATGGAATCAGTGGAACGGTTAAAGATCGCGGTTCCAAGGTTGGTCTCCACAAGCTTGATCATCTGGCTTAAAGATGGCTGTGAAATATAAAGTTTTTTGGCTGCTGCGGTGATGCTGCCTTCCTGCATGACCGTCAGCATATACTGGGCGTGCTTGATATTCATAGGAAAGACTCCGTTTCTGTGCCTGTCTGCACATAAGATCGTGAGCGACAGGAGTGGTAATATTTCTATCTATCATAGCATAAAAAGGGCTTTGATTCAATTGCGTGACCTTGTTTGAATTGATATAACTTTTTTATTAGTGCGCTATAGGTTAAAAATTATCAAAAACAAAAAAGCCATAGAGTGAAAATTATATCCACTATAATAATTTAAGTATTTGAAAGATTGTACTTCAAGTGATACACTGTGGAAGAACAAAAAATCGGTGTGTGATAGCAAAAACATACGGCGAATCAAGTATTGATTGTCTTCGGACAAAAGGAGGAAAAAAATGGAAGTAAAGAAAGCTGCCATGGCAGGTACCCTGGAATCCAGCGATGCCCAGGTTACCGTAGAGCCGGGAAATGGTACTGTTGAGCTTTCCATCGAGAGCAGTGTGATCCATCAGTTTGGAAAGCAGATCAAAGCAACCGTCCTTGAGACCTTAAACCGTCTGGACGTAACAAACGCAAAGATAACCGTTGTGGACAAGGGTGCTTTGGACTGCACCTTAAAGGCACGTGTTGAGTGTGCAGTATACCGTTCCAACGATATCACTGAAAATCTTCCATGGGGAGGTGTAATTAAATAATGAGCCATCCGAATAAGAAAAGACTGAGACGTTCCATGATGTTCTTAAACTGCCAGAAGCCGGGTCTCATTAAGGATCCATACATCTACAAACCGGATTCTATTATGCTGGATCTGGAGGATGCAGTAGCAGAGAACCAGAAAGATGCTGCAAGATACTCTCTGTATCATGCACTGCAGGAGATCGACTACCGCGGAGTTGAGCGTGTTGTCCGCATCAATGGACTGGACACCCCGCACTGGAAGGAAGATATCCGTGTCTGCGTAGCAGGCGGCGCTGATACCATCCGTATCGCAAAGACTGAGACCGCGCAGGATGTTCACACCGTAGAGGAGCATGTACTGGCAGCCGAGAGAGAGTTCGGAAGACCGGAAGGTTCTACCCTGTTAATGGCAGCTCTGGAGTCCTGCAAAGGCGTCTTAAATGCACTTGAGGTTTGTAAGTCTTCTGACCGTCTGATCGGTATCGCACTTTCAGGTGGTGACTACACCAAAGATCTGCAGACCGTGATCACCGGAACCGGTGTAGAGCTGCAGGGCGCAAGACAGCAGATGATCATCGCTGCAAGAGCAGCTGGTGTACAGTGCTGGGATACCGTATTCACTAACCTCGATGCGATGGATGTGTTTGAGGAAGAAGTAAGAATGATCAAGATGATGGGCTTTGACGGAAAATCTCTGGTAAACCCGCGTCAGATCGATGTGGTACATAGAGTCTTTACTCCAACCCAGAAGGAAATCATCTTCGCAGAGAAGGTTGTCAAAGAAATCGATGAGAAGAAGGCACAGGGTATCGGCGTATTTACCGTAGACGGTAAGATGATCGATATCGCATTCTACGACGGCGCAAAGAGAACAATTGCCCTGGCAAAAGCATCAGGTGTATATGAGGGGGATTTATAAGATGATCAATGCAGTAGGAAGAGAAATCCCGGAAGAGGTATTAAAAGCAACCGGTAAGGAAGCATTCAAGGGTGCTTACGCTTACGACAATTACGAGTATAAGAAAGCAGCTCCGAAGGCACACACCATGATGGACCCGAAGAGAAGCAAGATCGTAGAGAACATTCACGATGCACTGGTAAAATGTGAGATCAAAGACGGCATGACCATTTCCTTCCACCATCACTTCCGTGAGGGTGACTATGTGGTAAACATGGTAATGGAAGAGATCCACAACATGGGCATTAAGGGAATCACCATCTGCGCAAGTTCTTTGGGTAAGGCAAACGATGCAATCGTTCCTTACATTGAAGATGGCACCATTGTTGGCATCCAGTCTTCTGGTGTGCGCGGTAAGATTGGTGAGGCTATCTCCACCGGTAAATTAAGAGATATCGCGATCATGCGTTCCCATGGTGGACGTGTCAGAGCTATCGAGTCCGGCGAAGTTCATATCGACATCGCATTCATCGGTGCTCCGACCTGTGACGAATACGGCAACATGAGAGCTAATGGCGGAAAGAGTGACTGCGGCGTTTTATCTTACGCAATGGTAGACGCACAGTATGCAGACCGTGTGGTAGCAATCACCGACTGCCTCGTTCCGTTCCCGAACATTCCGGCAAGCATCTCCATGACCCAGGTAGACTTTGTCTGCGTGGTAGACGAAATCGGTAACCCGGCTAAGATCGCAACCGGTGCAGCAAAACCGACCACCGATGTCCGTAAGATCATGATGGCAGATTACTGCACCCAGTTCGTGATCAACACTCCGTACTTCAAGGATGGCTTCTCTTACCAGACCGGTGTTGGCGGCGCATCCATCGCATCCACGATCTCCCTTGGAAAGATCATGGAAGAGCGTGGCATTAAGATGGGCCTTGGCCTTGGCGGTATCACCACCCCGATGTGCAACCTGCTTGCAAAGGGCCTGATCGACAAGATCGTAGATACTCAGGATTTCGATATGGGCGCAATTGAGTCCATCAAGACCAACCCGAACCACATCGAGATCTCTGCATCCGAGTATGCAGATCCGTTCAATAAGGGCGCTTACGTCAACAAACTTGACTTTGTTATCCTGGCTTCCCTGGAGGTCGATGTAAACTTCAACTGTAACGTAGTCGTAGGTTCCGACGGTATGATCACCGGTGCCCAGGGCGGACATCCGGATACTGCAGCAGGCGCAAAGTGCACCATTGTCATCGCACCGCTCCTGCAGGGTAGAATCCCGGCAATCTGCACCAACGTTACTACCGTAACAACTCCGGGTGAGACCGTAGATGTTGTCATCACGGATTACGGTATTGCCATCAACCCGCGCAGACAGGACCTGATCGAGTGCATGAAGGATGTCAAGCTTCCGTTCTGCACCATTGAGGAACTGCGTGATAAGGCATATGCGATCGTAGGCGAGCCGGATCCGGTACAGTTTGGTGACCGTGTAGTTGGTATCATCGAGAGCCGTGACGGCACTGTACTTGATGTAGTACGTGAGATCAAAGAGTATGAGTTTCAGGATTAATTGATGGTATAAATATAATTTGGACTGGCTGAGGCCGGGAATCCCCAGTCAGTCCGGTAACTAAAATCACACATGTACTGTTCACGCGTGCGTGCCCAGTAACAATGACACATACACATACATAAGGGAAAGAATATATGTCAGAATTAGTAGTAGGTATTTTAGGCTTTGCGTGTATCGTTGCTCTGGTTGTAACCTTATTTAAGAGCAAAACCATGCCGAGTATGGCATTCATCATTTTTCCGTCCATTCTGGGTCTGATCCTGGTAATCGGCGGATACTATTCCATTGAGCAGATCGGTGAACTGATCAAGGGCGGTTTCAAGAGTACCGGTCCGACTGCAGCATTGTTTGTATTCTCAGTCCTGTTCTTCGGTATCATGACCGATGCAGGCATGTTTGATGTGATCATCAACAAGCTGATGAAGCATGTTGGTGACAATGTAATCGGTGTAACGGTAATGACCGCACTGATCGCGCTGATCGGTCACTTAGACGGCGGCGGCGCTTCCACCTTCCTGATCGTCGTTCCGGCTATGCTCCCGGTTTACAAGAAAATGCACATGAGACCGAGCACTCTGCTTCGTGTAGCAGTCCTGGCAATGGGCGTATTAAACCTGATGCCGTGGGCAGGTCCGACCATGCGAGCAGCATCCGTACTTGGTATGGAGGCTGGCCAGCTCTGGGGCAGACTGATCCCGATCCAGATTTTTGGTATCGTTCTCTGCCTGGCACATGCAGTATTTGCAGGTATCCAGGAGAAGAAGAGAGGCGCAGGCTTAAATGGTAAGCTGGCACAGGAGTCCAGCGCTGAAGAGGCAGCAGAAGAGGCTCAGCACGCTGCAGACGAAAACGAGTATGCAAGACCGAAGCTGTTTGCATTCAACATCTGCTTAACCATCGCTGTTATCGCAATGTTAGTATGGGATCAGTTCCCGAGCTACTTCCCGTTCATGCTTGGTGTGGCAGCAGCTCTGCTTGTTAACTACACCCCGATCAAACTTCAGAAGAAGATGATCAACCGTCATGCAGGCCCGGCCCTGATGATGTGCTCTACCCTGATGGGTGCAGCAGTTTTAATGGGTATTCTGGTTTACGGTTTCAACGCAGATGGCGCAGCAGTGATCGCAAAACCTGGTGTTGAGATGATGAAAACTTCGGTTGTATCCAATATGGCTGGAATTATCTCCATGATCCTCCCTGCATCCCTGGGACAGCATCTGCCGCTTGTAATCGGTATCCTGTCTGTACCGTTAGCACTTTGCTTCGATACCGACTCTTACTTCTACGGAATGCTTCCGGTTATGATCGCAATTGGCGCTTCCTTCGGAGTCGAAGCATTCCCGATCGCAGTTGCCATGGTTGTATGCCGTAACTGTGCAACCTTCATCAGCCCGATGGTACCGGCAACCCTGCTTGGTATTGGTCTGGCAGATGTAGATATCAAGGATCATATCAAAGCATCCTTCGGCTATGTATGGATCTTCTCCATTCTCTGCATGCTGTTTGCAGTTGTACTGGGAATCCTTCCGTTATAATTTCATATCGAAAAGAGCAATCAGCGGACGTGGTTTTGACCTCTCCATGATGTACCAGAGAAAAAGATCTGCAGGTAGTGCATACGCATTGCCGCGCAGGTCTTTTTTGTTGCCTGGCATATCGAGGAGGCGCCAGTGGCGCGTCCGCTGATTTCAGAGAAAATGGTGTCCTATGAAACAAAAAGCGCTCCGCTGGGAGGTGTCTGTTGATTTTACAGGAAATTACACCTCTGAAGCAAAAAGGCTCTGCAAGATGAAAGTCGAATTTTGCGATAGAAAATAGTGGCGCTTTGTGGTATCTCCCGGTATATTCGAGTCAAAAAAACGAAAGGAGTCTATTTTTGTTCAGTAAAGTATACAGCGGAGGACTGCGCGGCATTGACGGCTATGTGGTCCAGGTAGAGGCAGACGTCAGTGACGGCCTGCCTGGTTTTTATATGGTGGGGTCACTGGCTTCTGAGGTGAAGGAAGCGGAGGAGCGCGTGCGGACAGCCCTGCGCAATGCAGGGTTCCGCCTTTCGTCGAAGAAGATTACGGTGAATCTGTCTCCGGCTAACGTGCGCAAGGAGGGAACGGCGTGTGACCTTCCGGTGGCGGTGGCAGTGCTGGCAGCTTATGGAATTTTAGAACCTTCTTCTTTGAAAGAAACAGGCTTTTTGGGAGAACTTGGTCTGGATGGAAGCATCAAGCCGGTGCGCGGTGTACTTTCCATGGTGCTTGCCATGGCAGAAAGCGGGATCAAACGCTGTTTCCTGGCAGAAGAAAATGTTGCGGAGGGGATCGCAGCAGACTGTCTGGACATTGTCCGTATCCGGAGTCTTCAGGAAATTATCGAATTATTAAATGGAACGGGGAAACTCCGGATTGAAAAAGACCAGGGTTTCTGTGCGGCAGATACAAACTATTCGGTAGATTTTAGCGAGGTAAATGGACAACGCCTGATGCGGCGTGCAACAGAGGTGGCGGTGGCAGGAG
The DNA here is from genome assembly GCF_003480105.1 of Clostridium sp. AM42-4. NCBI lineage: Bacteria > Bacillati > Bacillota > Clostridia > Eubacteriales > Clostridiaceae > Clostridium > Clostridium sp. AM42-4. The sequence goes on along the minus strand of NZ_QUIK01000017.1, from coordinate 18,019 downwards.
GACATAATCTTCTTTATATCGGTCCGCCCGGAAGCGGAAAAAGTATGATGGCCAGACGGATCCCGACCATTATGCCGGCACTTTCCAGGGAAGAACAGCTGGAGGTTTCTAAGGTTTACAGCATTTGTGGGATGCTGCCAAAAGATCATGCTCTGATCGGGACAAGACCGTATCGGGCACCGCACCATACGATCAGCGCCCAGGCCCTGACTGGTGGAGGGTTATGGCCAAAACCAGGCGAAATATCGCTGGCTTCCCGTGGCGTACTGTTTTTGGATGAACTGGCAGAGTTTGAGAAGCGAACCCTGGAAATATTGCGTCAGCCATTGGAAGAACATCAGGTTACGGTATCCCGCGTCAATGGCAGCTTTTCGTTTCCGGCGCATTTCATGCTGGCGGCGGCATTAAATCCGTGTCCTTGCGGTTATTATCCAGACCGTTCCAAATGCAGCTGTACAGAACATCAGGTGCGGCGGTATCTGGGAAAGATCTCCAGGCCATTGTTAGACCGCATCGATATCTGTGTCGAGGCGGCTCCGGTTACCTACCGGGATATCCGCACGGAGCAGGTAAATGAATCATCGGAGGAAATCCGCATACGTATTGAAGCTGCCAGAAAGATCCAGTCAGAGCGCTATGCCGGGAGCGGCATTTATACCAACAGTGAGATGGGAATCCGGCAGATCCGTAAATTCTGTAATTTGAAGGAAGAGGACGAGGCTTTTCTGCAGCAGATCTTTTCGAGACTGGGATTAAGTGCCAGAGGGTGTCATAAGATATTGAAGGTGGCTCGAACTTTGGCGGACATGGATGGAAAAGAGCAGATCGAGCGGGCACATCTTAGAGAGGCGGCAGGTTACCGGGATCTGCAGGAGCGTTACTGGGGGAAAGAAGGAGAGGCATGAGAACGATGGAGAAAAGGAGAGAAAGCGAAGAAGGAGCAGAAAGACCAGAAGAAATCTTGGGAGAACATTCTGGAAAAGATGAAAGAATTTGCCAGCAGCCCTTTTGGAGCGAAAATTTGGCAGAAACAGAAAAACTGGAACAGGAACGGCAGGCGCTGTTTTACCTGACCCAGATTCCGAACGTGGGTGCTGTTTCTATCCGAAAACTGGGAGAGTATTTTGGCAGCTTTTCCTGCCTATATAATATAGAAGAAACAGATTTGCGGGAGTCGGGAATTCTACGGGAAAAACAGATTCTGGCATTTTTAAAAGCCGTAGAGCAGAGAGAAAGCATCATGGAGCAGTATGGAAAGCTGGCAGAAAGAGAAATCCGCTTTGTCACACCACTGGACAAAGAGTATCCGTGCCAGCTTTTGCAGATTTACGACTATCCCATGGGACTGTATGTCCGGGGCAAGCTTCCGACACCGGAGAAGCCGGTGGTGGCGATTGTCGGAGCCAGGGGCTGCTCAGAGTATGGCCAGAGTCTGGCAGCGATGTTTGCCCAGATGCTGTCAGAAGAAGGAACGCAGATCATCAGTGGTCTGGCCCTTGGAATCGACGGGGCGGCACACCGGGGGGCTTTAAAGGCGGGAGCAGACACCTATGGAGTGATGGGCTGTGGTGTGAATATCTGTTATCCGTCTGCACATTATAAGCTATACGGACAGATGATCGAACACGGTGGGATTATTTCTGAGTTTCCTTTGGATACCAGGCCGGACCGGATGCATTTTCCGATGCGCAACCGGATCATCAGCGGGCTTGCGGATGCCATTCTGGTGGTCGAAGCAAAAGAAAAGAGTGGTTCTTTGATCACTGCAGAATTTGGGCTGGATCAGGGAAAAGAGATCTTTGCCATTCCGGGTCGTATCACTGATCATTTAAGCGGAGGCTGTAACCGCCTGATCCAGCAGGGGGCGCATATGGCAATTTCACCAAATGATATCCTGGAATACCTCGGTGTAAAGTGCCGAAAAAGGTTAATTATTCATGAAAAAAATGTAAATGCACTTGCAAAGCCTGAAAAAATGGTGTATGCTTGCCTAGATTTCAAGGCGAAACATCTGGAAGAAATTTCATGGAAGTGTGGCATGAGCATCAGCGAGTGTATGGGGATCTTGCTGGAGCTGGAATTGCAGGGATACGTGTTTCGCGCGGCGAATCATTATTATGGAAAAAAGATCTGAAAGCCGCATGCCGGTTTTCTAAGATCCGGTATTAGGAGTAGCTATGGCAAATAATTTAGTGATTGTGGAGTCTCCTGCAAAGGTGAAGACCATCAAAAAATTCCTTGGTTCCACCTACGAGGTGGATGCTTCCAACGGACATGTGAGAGATTTACCAAAGAGCAGCCTCGGATTTGACGCTGAACATGATTACGAACCGAAATATATTACGATTCGCGGAAAAGGCGATATTCTGGCAAAGCTTCGCAAAGAAGTGAAGAAAGCAGATAAGATTTATCTTGCAACGGACCCGGACCGCGAGGGAGAAGCCATTTCCTGGCATCTTATGAAGGCTTTAAAGCTGGATGAGGCAAAGGACAAAAAGGTTTACCGGATCAGCTTTAACGAGATCACCAAGAACGCGGTAAAAGCATCTTTGAAGGCTCCGCGATCGATCGATATGAACCTGGTCGACGCCCAGCAGACCAGACGTATGCTGGACCGTATGGTAGGTTACCGCATCAGCCCGCTTTTATGGGCAAAGGTCAAACGTGGCTTGAGCGCCGGACGCGTACAGTCCGTGGCTCTGCGCATGATCTGCGACCGGGAAGAGGAGATTGAAGCCTTCATCCCGGAGGAATACTGGAACCTGGAGGCAGAATTTTCCCAGAAGGGCAGCAAAAAAACTTTAAATGCCAAATTTTATGGCACACGGGATGAGAAGATTGCCATTCACAAAAAAGGAGAGCTGGACCAGATCTTAAAAGCCCTGGAAGGAAAAGAGTATGTTGTGGAGGACGTGAAATACGGCGAGCGCAGCAAAAAGCCACCGATCCCGTTTACCACCAGTACCCTGCAGCAGGAAGCATCCAAGGTGTTAAATTTCTCTACCCAGAAAACGATGCGGATTGCACAGCAGCTTTATGAAGGCGTAGATGTGAAGGGACACGGCACCATTGGCTTGATCACCTACCTGCGTACCGATTCTACCCGAATCGCGGAGGAGGCAGATGCAGCAGCACGCACTTATGTAGAGCACACCTTTGGCGGTGACTATGTGTTAAAACAGGATCAGGCAAAGAAAACCACTGGTAAGATCCAGGATGCGCACGAGGCCATCCGTCCGACCGATATCACCCTGACACCGACCATTGTGAAGGAGTCTTTGCAGCGCGACCAGTTCCGTCTGTACCAGCTGATCTGGAAGCGTTTCACCGCAAGCCGTATGCAGCCGGCTGTTTACACCACCACATCCGTGAAGGTGGCAGCAGGCGATTATCTCTTTACCCTGGCGGCATCCAAATTGTCGTTTGATGGTTTTATGTCTGTTTATGTGCAGGAGGATGACAAAGAAGCAGGCAATGCACTCCTTGGCAAGCTGGAGACCGGAGATATCCTGAACCTGGCAGAGTTAAAGCCGAGCCAGCATTTCACCCAGCCTCCTGCCCATTATACCGAGGCTTCCCTGGTTAAGGCCATGGAGGAGCAGGGCATCGGCCGTCCGAGTACCTACGCGCCGACCATTACCACGATCCTGGCAAGACGCTACGTGACAAAGGAAAACAAGAACCTTTACGTGACAGAGCTTGGCGAGGCTGTAAACGGCATCATGAAGAAATGCTTCCCAAGTATTGTGGATCTGAGCTTTACCGCAAATATGGAGCTGCTTCTCGATAAAGTGGCAGATGGAACCGTAAAATGGAAGACCATCGTGGAAAACTTCTACCCGGATCTGGACCAGGCAGTTACCACAGCAGAAAAAACACTGGAGTCCGTCAAGATCGCCGATGAAGTGTCCGATGTGATCTGCGATGTCTGCGGACGGAACATGGTAGTAAAGTATGGACCGCATGGAAAATTCTTAGCCTGTCCGGGCTTTCCGGACTGCAAAAATACCAAGCCGTATCTGGAAAAGACCGGCGTGGCCTGCCCGCAGTGCGGAAAAGACATTGTCATCAAGAAAACCAAGAAGGGAAGACGTTATTACGGCTGCGAAAACAATCCGGAATGCGACTTCATGTCCTGGCAGAAGCCATCTGCAGAGCGTTGTCCGAAATGCGGCAGCTATATGGTAGAGAAGGGGAGCAAGCTTCTCTGTGCCAATGAACAGTGCGGGTACACTGCAAATATCAAAGAAAAACAGTCCAATGATTAAATTAATTGAAAATTTCAAAAAACTCTTGTTATTTGTTTAAAGTCGTGCTAATATTTAGATATTGGAGAAGACATTTGAAACGAATATCGATGAATTGAGGAGGTTTTTTGAAATGAGTGTACAGCTTCTTGATAAGACGAGAAAAATCAATAAGTTACTGCATAACAACAATTCCCATAAAGTGGTATTCAACGACATCTGCAAAGTCCTGAGTGAGATCCTTCTTTCCAATATTCTGGTGATCAGTAAGAAAGGAAAAGTTCTTGGCGTAGGTCTTTGCCCCGGTGTAGATGAAATTGAGGAATTGATTGAAGACCAGGTTGGCGGCTTTGTAGACCGCATGCTGAATGAACGGCTGCTCAGCATCCTTTCCACAAAAGAAAACGTAAACCTCGCAACACTTGGCTTTGCAGAAGAGAATGTCAAGAAATATCAGGCCATCATCACCCCGATCGATATTGCGGGAGAACGTCTTGGTACCCTGTTCATTTACAAGTGTGACGAGCAGTACGACATCGACGATATCATCTTAAGTGAGTACGGCACCACCGTAGTCGGTCTGGAAATGATGCGTTCCGTGAATGAAGAAAACGCAGAAGAGACCAGAAAAGTGCAGATCGTAAAATCTGCCATCAGTACCTTATCCTTCTCCGAACTGGAAGCCATCACCCATATCTTTGAAGAGCTCGACGGAAACGAGGGAATCCTGGTAGCCAGCAAGATCGCAGACCGTGTCGGCATTACCCGTTCCGTGATCGTCAATGCGCTGCGCAAGTTTGAGAGTGCAGGTGTTATTGAATCCCGATCCTCCGGCATGAAGGGAACCTACATTAAGGTCTTAAACGATGTGGTATTCGATGAACTGAAAAATATTAAAATGTCAAAATAAACCGGTATCAGAAAACCAGAAAGGATAAAAGGAACGGAATTTCTCTGTTCTTTTTATCCTTTTTTTGCGAAAAAGTCCTTGTCAAACCATGGCAGTTATGATATCATAGTGGGGCTGACAAAAAACACGTCTGCTGATTCTGACGGTGGTGCCGTATGGTCCCGGAGGAAGCACAAGACGCAGGCGGAAGTAAAAAACCAAATGGAGGAAACAAACATGAGCGTTATTTCTATGAAGCAGCTGTTAGAAGCTGGTGTTCATTTCGGACATCAGACCAGAAGATGGAACCCGAAAATGGCTCCGTACATCTACACCGAGCGTAACGGTATTTACATCATCGACTTACAGAAGTCTGTAGGCAAGGTAGACGAGGCTTACAACGCAGTATCCGAGATCGCTGCAAACGGCGGCACCATCCTTTTCGTTGGTACCAAAAAGCAGGCTCAGGACGCTATCAAGACTGAGGCAGAGCGTTGCGGAATGTTCTATGTAAACGAGAGATGGTTAGGCGGTATGCTGACCAACTTCAAGACCATCCAGAGCCGTATCGCAAGACTGAAAGCAATCGAGACCATGGCTGAGGACGGTACTTTCGATGTACTGCCGAAGAAGGAAGTTATCGAGATCAAGAAAGAGTGGGAGAAGCTGGAGAAGAACCTTGGCGGTATCAAAGAGATGAAGAAACTGCCAGACGCTATCTTCATCGTAGATCCGAAGAAGGAGAGAATCTGCGTACAGGAGGCTCATACTCTGGGTATTCCGTTAATCGGTATCGCTGATACCAACTGTGATCCGGAAGAGCTTGACTACGTAATCCCGGGTAACGACGATGCAATCAGAGCCGTTAAATTAATCGTGGCTAAGATGGCAGATGCAGTAATCGAGGCAAACCAGGGTGAGGCTCAGGCTGACTTTGCTGAGGCATTCGAGGCAGAGGAAACTACCGAGGCTTAATCGAGAAATAAGGTGCTTCGACCTGCAGGATATGCAGGCCGGAGCATTTTAAGTTTCATGGGAAATTCGTCCTGTGAAAGAAGACGCTCCGCTGAATGCGCATTTGGCGCAAAGGCACATTTTCGCGTTACGAAACAAAATTTTTAAAATATAAAATGGAGGGAATTAACAATGGCAGTTACTGCAGCAATGGTAAAAGAGTTAAGAGAAATGACCGGTGCAGGTATGATGGATTGCAAGAAGGCACTTGCAGCTACCGACGGTGATATGGACAAGGCAGTAGAGTTCTTAAGAGAGAAAGGACTTGCTGGCGCAGAGAAGAAGGCTGGCCGTATCGCAGCAGAGGGTATCGTAGCAACCGCTATGACCGACGACGAGAAGAAGGCAGTTGTTGTTGAGGTTAACGCTGAGACCGACTTCGTTGCAAAGAATGCAAAATTCCAGGCTTACGTTGCACAGGTTGCAGCACAGGCTCTGACCACTACCGCAGCAGACATGGATACCTTCATGGCTGAGAAGTGGGCAGCAGACGAGACCCTGACCGTAAAAGAGGCTCTGTCTTCCCAGATCTCCATCATCGGTGAGAACATGAACATCCGCCGCTTCAAACAGGTTGTAGAGGAGAACGGTGTTGTTGTATCCTACATCCATGCTGGCGGCAGAATCGGCGTTTTAGTTGACGTTGAGACCGATGTTGTTAACGATGCTGTAAAAGAGATGGGCAAGAACATCGCTATGCAGATCGCAGCTCTGAATCCGAAGTATACCAGCCGTGACGAGGTTAGCGCAGAGTTCATCGAGCACGAGAAAGGCATCCTGATGGCTCAGATCCAGAACGATCCGAAGGAAGCTTCCAAGCCGGAGAAAGTAATCCAGGGCATGATCCAGGGTCGTATCAACAAAGAGATGAAAGAGATCTGCCTGTTAGACCAGACCTACGTAAAGGCAGAGGATGGCAAGCAGTCCGTAGCTCAGTACGTTGCTCAGGTAGCAAAAGAGAACGGCGCTAAGATCACTGTTAAGGGCTTCGTTCGTTTCGAGACCGGTGAGGGCCTTGAGAAGAAAGAGGAGAACTTTGCAGAGGAAGTTGCAAAACAGATGGGTAACTAATGCGAATTTCGCATTTGATTCGCTTCTAAAATTGACAGCTTAGTACAATTTAATAGAAGACGATATAAGTCCGGGAATCCAGCGTTTATGCGGGTTTCCGGACTTTTTCTTTGCGTTTTTATTGTGGCAGATGTTATAGAGTAGATAGCATAAGTTGTTACCAGATTTTGCACCCTCGTATACAAATTTGTACAGTCGTTGTACAAAACTTGTATAGAGGGAAAAATTACTAATTTTATAGAAGAGATGCTGTCTGGTTTATAGGACATCTAAGCTCTTTTCGAAAAAATGATTACTATACAAAAATTTGTACACTAAAATAGGTGTACAAAAATAGATTTGTACACCATCGAAAAATGGCTTAAATATGCGGTTTGTAAGAGTTGGCGTTGATACAAAAATGCTTGCTTGTGTGTGAAATTTGTATAGTAAAGGATAACAGAAGCCGCCAGCGGAAGAGATGCTGACGGCTTTCCTATATAATAAAGATACATCCAACCAATTCCACAAAATCACATTTCCTATCTTTACGATCCCTGCTATTCTATATACAAGATACAAAACAAGGACGTGATACTTAATGAAACCAGGCGATATAGCATGCTGCGGAATGGAGAGGTGAATACAACCTATAATGATGATGCGATCTACACACCAGATGTTGTGGTTTTTAAGGATGATCACCGAATGCAGATGCTCCCGGAAAGTCAGCGAATGAGTCTGGATGTAATTACGATTGCAGCCCCAAATCTCCGCCCGAATCCAAACAACAAGTGGAACTCGGAGCCATCCAAGGCAATTGCAGTTAAGCCGATGGAACTGCTTGCAATTCATAAAAAGCGTGCAAAGCGTCTATTTTCCATCGCAAAGGCGAATGGGGCAGAGGTGCTGATACTCGGAGCCTTTGGATGCGGGGCATTTCAGAATCCGCCGGAGGTTGTGGCACGAGCTTATAAGGAAGTACTGGCAGAGTTTGAATACGATTTTGATACCGTGGAATTTGCCGTGTACTGTCCGAAGCGGGAGCAAACAGTAAATCCGAGTGGAAACAATTATGCGGTGTTTAAGCGGGTACTTGGAAACAGAAAATAGATAGGTGAGAAAAGAAAGAAAAATAATGTTTGGTTTTGTCCCAGATTTTCTCTGAATTTTCTATGAGACAGCACGTATGTGTGGTAGAATAGAAACAGAAAATCCCCCTTGCTGTATGTGTATGGCTGAAAAGCTACAAGGGTGGACAGATGGCGTAACCTGCAACCATGCGCGGGCGATTGCAAAGCGGGGATCATTCCCCGCCGCCATACGAATAAGGTAGAATAGAAGCTGCAAATCGGAAGTTACAGGAGGAGAGTTTATGAATATGATGTTTGATTTATTTGATTTGATTTTTCCAGTTATGTTTTTACTGATATTTGGGATGATCCTATTTACCTTCATAAGTGGAATAAGAACTTGGAATAAAAATAATAATTCTCCCCGTTTAACGGTGGAAGCCAGGGTGGCTGCCAAGCGACAGAATACGACACATCACAACGAGCCGGTTGGAGGAGACACTTCAGGAACTCACGGGTATCATACTACCACCAGCACCTCTTATTATGTTACTTTTGAGGTGGAAAGCGGTGATCGGATGGAATTTTCTGTATATGGAAAAGAGTATGGAATGCTGGCAGAAGGAGACGAAGGAAAGCTGACATTCCAGGGAAGTCGTTATCTGGGATTCGAGAGGGCTATTGAAAAATAGAAGTAGAATTTCAAGTTTGTAGAATTAAGAAAATCGGAACTTGACAAGGAGTTTTGATAGCGTGAAAAAAATATTTCTTAAAATTGTGGTAGGGGTTGTTCTTGT
>NZ_QUIK01000017.1:1535-8939 GCF_003480105.1 Clostridium sp. AM42-4 | reverse complement strand
TTCTTAAAATTGTGGTAGGGGTTGTTCTTGTTTGTATTTTATTTGTTTGTTTTCTTTATACGAACAATGAGATCGGCGTGACTTCATCTAAGCTGGAGACAGATATTCGTTCGTCGCAGAAGATTAAGGATGATTGGACGGTCGATGGAAGCGTTTCCAGCACGATGGCTGCATATATTTCTTACCCTCAGGATTTGAGTGACCATTCTTTTTCCGTCTATCTCAACCGCCCTGGTCTTTCCTTTGGATACTTTTTCCGTGGGGGTGGAAACCTTTCGTGGGTTCAAAGAGGAATCGCCGAGTACACCGTAGAAGGATATAATGAGCGAGCATTTATTTCTATGAATCAGCAACAGGTAACACAGCTTGAAATAGATGACGGCAACACAATTCATGTGCTTGACATTGACAGCAATAAACCTTTTGCGATTGTTTTGCCTATAAATGCGGGAACCATTACATTCTATGATGTGAATGGCAATACTGTGGAATACTGGAACAATTCTCTCTGACAACTTCCAGTTTTCTTAACTGGATAAATCGGAAGTTGGAAAGGGGTGCACTGCTATGCTGAAAAAGTTGAATTCCTTTTTTAACATCGTTATTGCTTCATTCATAGGAGTTTTCATTGGGTTCGGAATTTATAAGTTCTGGCACTTTAAAACCTATCCAAATTTATATGCCATGCAGTCTGCACCGTGGTACACAGAGTTGCTATTGGGTGGTGCCTTGGTGGCTGTTGTGGTGGTCGTATGTATTATCCTAAAGCTGATTATTTGTAGGAAGTTAAAGCCATAACTTCCCGTTTATTGGGAAGTCACAGAGAACGAAAAATCGGAGGTTACGGAGGTAAAGAGCAATGAAAAAAGCTATTATTACGATGATTGTGGTATTCGCATTAGTTGTTTGGCCGTTCAGTGGTGTGTGGCAACTCTTGTCTGGTATCATTGGCGGTGGAGTCCAAGAATCTTTTATTTATCCGATTTACGGTGGAATTATTCTTCTTTCAGGTCTTTTAGTCGTTTGTACTGAACTCATTCTGGAAGAAATTAAATCGTTAAAAGACGATATAAAAGATAAAAAAGAAGGTTGCTGATAAAATTCCAGTTTGACGGAGTAATGGATATGAAAATCCGAGAAGTGAACGAAAATAAAAAGCAATTTATATTATTATTGTTATTAGCTGATGAACAGGAGAGCATGGTTGAGCGCTATCTTGAAAAAGGTACTATGTATGTGCTTGAAGACAATGATGAAAAAGCAGAATGTGTTGTTACCGATGAAGGTAATGGAATACTTGAAATCAAGAATATCGCAGTCGATCCGGAAAATCAGGGAAAGGGCTATGGCAAAGCACTAATTGATTTTCTTGCCAGTAAATATGCAGATGAATATTCTGTTTTGCAAGTTGGAACAGGTGACAGTCCATTGACGATACCATTTTATGAAAAATGTGGATTTGTTCGTTCTCACAAGATTCCCAATTTCTTTACTGACAATTATGACCACCCAATTTATGAGGGCGGTGTACAGTTGATAGATATGATATATTTGCAAAGATGTTTATAACTTCCAGTTTTACGAGGAGAACACAGTGTACGCACAGGCAGCGATAAAACCGAATACCTTACTCCGTAACGGTGCATACGGCATCGTTATGAGGGGTGTGCAAAAATGCACCTGTGCGGGTGCATCGTTAAGGGGTAGATATTCCGCTCCGTTATGTTGTATCAAATTAGACACGGCAACAGATCCAGCATGTGGCAGTGGTAACTTCCTTACGGAAACATATATTAGCATTCGTAGGCTTGAAAATAAGGTATTGGCTGAGTTGCAGAAGGGCCAGATTCGCTTCGGATTTGAAGAAGCAAATCCAATTCAGGTATCCATTGCTCAGTTTTATGGCATTGAGATTAACGATTTCGCCGTTACTGTTGCTAAGACAGCGCTCTGGATTGCGGAGAGCCAGATGATGAAAGAAACAGAAGCAATCGTATTGATGCAACTTGATTTCTTGCCTTTAAAAACTAATGCATCTATCATCGAGAGTAATGCTTTGCAGATTAACTGGGAAGATGTTGTGCCGAAAATGAGCGTCAATTATATTATAGGTAACCCGCCGTTTGTAGGTGCACGGATGATGAATAAAGTCCAGAAGGACGATATAGCACTCGTTTTCCCAGGTTGGAAAAATGCTGGTAACTTGGATTATGTTTGTTGTTGGTATAAAAAATGCACGGATTTTATGAAAAATACAGCTATACGCAGCGCATTAATATCTACCAATTCTGTGTCACAAGGTGAAAGCGTTGCGAATTTGTGGAAGCCTTTATTTGAGGAAGGAGTTCATATTGATTTTGCTTATCATACATTTAGATGGGATAGTGAGGCAAAAATTAAAGCCCATGTTCATTGTGTAATCATTGGATTTAGCATTGCTGTGAATACGAAACAGAAGAAATTATTTACAGAGGAGAGGTACCAAGCTGTTAAAAATATCAATGGTTATCTGCTTGATGCTGAGGATATTTTTGTTGAAAGTAGAAATAAACCGCTTTGTAATGTCCCAGAAATAGGCATTGGAAATAAGCCGATAGATGGTGGATTTTATCTATTTGAAAAAGAAGAAATGGAGGATTTTATAAAAAAGGAACCTGGATCAAAAAAATATTTTCGACCTTGGTATGGATCCAGAGAATTTATAAATCAAGCACCACGATATTGTTTATGGCTTGGAGAGTGTAGCCCAGCTGAACTTAGAAAAATGCCTTTGTGCATGGATAGAATTAATAAGGTAAGGGAGTATCGTCTTGCCAGCCCAAGTGCAGGTACAATAAAATTAGCTGAAAGACCGACGCGTTTTCATGTTGAAAATATGCCAAAAGGAAACTATATTGTTGTCCCAGAGGTTTCGTCGCAAAGACGAAGATATATCCCGATAGGATTTTTTACACCGGAAATTTTTTGCAGCAATCTTGTAAAAATCATTCCGGACGCTACATTATATCACTTTGGAATACTTACCTCAAATGTACATATGGCCTGGATGCGTGTTGTATGCGGAAGATTAAAAAGCGATTATCGATATTCAAAAGATATCGTTTATAATAATTTCCCATGGCCATTACCAACGGAGCAACAGAAGCAGAAAATTGAGCAGACAGCGCAGGCTATTCTTGACGCACGTGCCATCTATCCTGATAGCAGTCTCGCAGATCTATACGACGAACTAACCATGCCCTCAGAACTTCGAAAGGCACATCAACAGAATGATAAGGCAGTAATGCAGGATTACGGCTTTGATATTAGGACTACTACGGAAAGCAGTTGCGTAGCTGAACTAATGAAAATGTATCAGGAATTAACAGAAAAAGAAAATGCCAGAGGTAGAAAATGACCAGAGAGGAAGTGTTCGATTATTGCCGCCAGCAATACAAAACTGAACCGGATTATCCATGGAAAGATTACAATGCCGTGTTGAGGCACTCGGATAATAATAAGTGGTATGGTCTGGTTATGACAGTATCTTTCTATCGCTCACCGGACGACCATCCAGAAGCAGTTCGTTGTGGAATTTTAACTGCCGATCACCAAATTTTCCGTAGGGAACGATGGACAGTTTTAAAGATTTTGCGTGTAAAAAGTGAGAGCAGTCCACTGTTTCTTCGATGCGATAATCCCTTAGTTTTAAGCCATTTTTTCGTGTATCAGGAGACGGAGCCGGATATGCGCTTGGGTGCTGCGTCAATTGGGATTATGACTGATGACAATTATAACATCTTTGAGGACGGTATTGATTTGATGGTAGGTGGTCGCATGATGCCTGTACCTGCTTATCCGGAGTATGAGCACAATCCAGAGCTGCTTGAAGATATGGAAAAGATTAAGTATGTGTTGGATGGAGGAAACCTGTCTTACCGGCCATCACCGCATCGTTTTATTCGCACCAATAGACCATCGACTTATGCTATGGATGAGATGATAGAAGAAGCAAAGCAAGGGCTGAGAAGAGAATTTCCAAAACATGGGAAAAGGACAGAATATACTGTTGATTGGCTGGAAGTACGGCGGAAAGCATTAGAACTCTATAAGCAGATTTATGGCAGAAAAGGCGTTGCCGGTATGGTGTATTTTGATCCAGATTTAGTGAGCGTGGAAACAGCAGAATGTAAAAACGGCTGGGAAGTGCCAGTAGGAAAGAAAAATTGTGTGAAGCTGTTATGCTTTGAAGAGCAGCAAAGTACGGCGGAAGACCTCATTTGTACCGATCCAGCTGAGGCAAAAGGGTATGTTCGCTTTGCATCTGGATATTGTACGGATCTGGATAAACAAGTGAAACAATGGAAGAGAGAATACGGAACAGACGAGCCGATGGAGATAGTCCGTGATATCTATAAAGAAACCCCTCATGTGCATCGGGCTTACCGGGAGATACTTGGTCAGCACGCAGTTTTTCGGATGGAGGGGCAGATTGATGATTATATGGATATGGTCAAAGATAAGCTGGCAAGCTCCGCACCGGACATTGAGATTGGTGCTAAGACGCAGAGAATAGAAAAACGAGGAAAAAGTTACAGTCGATAAGTATTTATATAGAACAGAAAGGCAGGATTTTGGTCCTGCCTTTTTCATATCTGTCAGTGGTTGCAAACAAAGTCCGCCACTTCTTTGTTGAATTTATCTGCTTCGTCCCAGAAAAGCATATGCCCGGAATCCTCGAAGAATACAGTCTTGGCTCCCGGAATGTTTTCGCCAACCCAGGCACTACCATGCCAGTCGAAAATGTTACTCTTTTTGGCAACACAGACAAGGGTAGGCAGGTTGATGTGCGGGATAAAGTCGCGCCAATCCAAATTTGTATGATCACGCATAATTTCAATGCGTGCATAAGGCGGGCACTTATTGGCTTCGGCTGCCAGCATCTTGGCATCTTCTGGATCCGGTGTATGATTTAAGCATCCAGTGATCAGTCCAGCTGCAGAGCCTTCTGGATCCGCTTGAATTCCACAGCACAATCTGATAAATGACTCAACATCATAGCAACCTTTCTGTCCCCATTGCCAATCAGGTCCGATATACTGAGCAGGAGACTGGTCCACGCAAATCAGTCCGCTTAGTCTATCGTTTCCAAAAAGTTCGATGTAGCTCCACCAAATTGATGCGCCCATGGACCAGCCAAGTCCAGTAACATCTTTGATATCCAGATAGTCCAGCAGATTCTTCACATCCATGGCATACCGAGAAATTCTATGGCTGTGCAGAACTTTTTCGGACTCTCCGTGTGCGCGAAGATCCATGGTGATCACCTTACAGGATTTTGCCAGTTCATCAACATTCTTTTTCCAGAATTTTGTCGAGCATGTCCAGCCCGGCAGCATCAGCAGCGGTCTTCCTTCTCCTTTAATGTCATAATAGATTTCCACGTTGTCATTTGTTTTAAATGTGCTCATATAGTAAACCCTCCTTTACCATAAGCAAACGCTACAATTCAGCTACCATCATTGTATCACAATTAATACAAACCAGAACGAAAGAATCTATTAAATTTACTAATCACCTACAAAAATATAGTATTTTACCTATACCGAAATTTCAGTAAATCAATGTAAAAATGAATATTTTACATTGAATCACTTCAAACTCCCCAAAATCGATTTTATTTTCTATCCCATTCTCCATCATATATATTAGAAAGGATGGTGTATAACTATGGCAGAAAGATTATATTAAAAGGATGGTTCTCTGCAAGGCTCAAACTTCAACAAGGAGATGCAGAGGACATTGAAAATGGAACTGGTTTTATCCGTGAAGAAGAGAAGGGTTTGGACTTTTCTGCTACACTTGGTGATGATTTCAAAATTGCAAAAGACAAAGAGACACAAAAAGAGTGTGTTGAAATCAAGTTGCAGGGCACTTAGTTGCTGCTTAGGAACAGATACTTTTGAATACACAATAAAAACAATCAAAAAAGCAATCGTAAAAAAATACGATTGCTTTTTTGCGTATTTCTGCATATAATATATTCAATAAGACAGAAATGGAGGCGATTGGTATGCGTGAAACAAGAATATTAGAGTTCAAGGAAACAATCACGAACACATTTTTAAAAACAGTCAGTGCCTTTTCAAATTATGACGGAGGAACCGTCCTTTTTGGTATAGATGATGATGGAAATATAAAAGGTTTGCCGGATGTAAAGCAAGCATGTTTGGATATTGAAAACAAAATCAATGACAGCATTACACCGCAGCCGGACTATACGCTTGAGATAAAGAATAATGACCAGACGATAAAACTTACTGTGAAAAGCGGACTTCAGAAGCCATATCTATATAAATCGAAAGCATACAAGCGGAATGATACAGCAACGATAGAAGTAGACACTCTGGAGTTTTCAAGGCTCGTACTGGATGGGAAAAATATTCGATTTGAAGAATTGCCTTGCAAAGATCAGGAACTGTCTTTTGAAATTTTACATCGTAAACTGAAAGAAACTGTCCGGATTGAAAATTTTGACAAGGACACGCTGAAGACATTGAACCTGTATAACGATGGAAATGGATTCAATAATGCAGCAGGGCTTTTGGCAGATAAAAATCATTTTCCCGGAATTGATATTGTCAAATTCGGAGAAAACATCAGCATCATTCAAAAGAGATCAACCTTTGAAAATGTATCGGTTTTAGAGGTATATGAAAAGGCAATCGAGGTATTCAGAGACTATTATCAATACGAAGTAATACAAGGTGCTGATCGAAAGAAGATGGAGAAAATACCGGAAGCAGCTTTCCGAGAAGCAATCGCCAATGCTCTGATTCATAGGGTATGGGATGTGGATTCGCAAATCAGAGTTTCGATGTTCGATGATCGAATCGAAATTGTTTCTCCTGGTGGGTTGCCGTCTGGAATAACGGAAGAAGAATATTTGGCAGGAAAACTTTCTGTGTTAAGAAATAGAAATCTTGCCAATGTATTTTACAGATTAGGATTCGTAGAGATATTCGGAACGGGAATCACAAGAATAAAACAACTGTATGCAGAAGGCTTGATAAAACCGGATTTTGAAGTTTCAGAAAATGCCATAAAAATTGTACTTCCGATATTTGAAAAAAATGCTGATTTAACGGAAGACGAAATAGTGATTTATAAGCTTTTGAGCAAGACGATGCTGAAGCCAATCAGCGAAGTTGCACCGTATGTTCCTTTTGGCAAATCAAAGACAACAAAGCTACTGAAAGAAATGTGTCAAAAGGGCGTGATTACAGTGGAAGGCAAAGGCAAAGGCACAAAATATATCATTAGTTAAGATTTAACGTAACACTGCAAGAATTCTCCCATCCTCTTCAGGTGGTGGGATGATTTCCAATCGGGCAAAAGAAATATTTGAGCATATTGCTCCGAACT
>NZ_QUIK01000017.1:0-1525 GCF_003480105.1 Clostridium sp. AM42-4 | reverse complement strand
TCAGGTGGTGGGATGATTTCCAATCGGGCAAAAGAAATATTTGAGCATATTGCTCCGAACTATCACATTACCCTGGAAGAATGGAATCATGATCAGGACCATGTTCACATCATGTTCCGTGCTCATCCAAAATCGGAACTGAGTAAGTTTATCAATGCGTATAAAAGCGCAAGCAGCCGGCTGATTAAAAAGGAGTACCAGGAAGTCCGGCAAAAGCTATGGAAGGAAATGTTCTGGAGCCAGAGTTTTTGTCTGTTGAGTGCCGGAGGTGCCCCGATTGAGGTCATCCGTCAGTACATTGAAACACAGGGAGAGGGTAAAAGTGAACACCGTGTACCGTTTTCGGATTTATCCGAATAAACCACAAAGGGAATTATTTGCAAAGACATTTGGTTGTGTTCGTTTTGTTTATAACCGGATGCTTGCGGAGAAAAAAGCTTACTATGAGAAAACGGGAAAGAACTTAAGCGTGACACCGGCCAGATATAAATCCGAGTTTCCGTGGTTGAAGGAAGTAGACAGTCTGGCACTGTGCAATGCGCAGCTGCATTTGCAGACTGCATATAAAAATTTCTTTCGTGATGACTCAGTTGGTTTTCCGAAATTCAAATCAAAAAAGAAACCTGTGAGAAGTTATACAACCAATTGTGTGAATGGAAACATCGCCTTACAAAATGGAAAGTTAAAACTTCCAAAAGCTGGCTGGGTCCGCATCAGACAGCATCGGAAGATTGAGGAAGATTACCAGTTGAAAGGTGCAACCATCACTCAGGAAGCAGATGAACGATACTATGTTGCTTTGTTATATTCCTGCGAGGAACCGGTGAACGAAATCAGGAAAGCAGAATCCGCGATTGGTCTTGATTTTTCCATGAAAGAGTTATATGTGGATTCCAATGGAAATCGTGCGGCATATCCTCATTTTTTCTCAAAAGCCCAGAAGAAGCTGGCAAGGGAGCAGCGTAAACTGAGCCACTGCGAACAGGGGAGTAACCGTTATAAAAAGCAAAAGAAGAAAGTAGCACGGATCCATACCCATATCGCACATAAGCGAAAGGATTTTTTGCATAAGGAGTCGAGGAAGATAGCCAATTCCTATGATATCGTGTGCATGGAAGATCTGAATATGAAAGAAATGAGCCAGGATATGTGTTTTGGAAAGCGTGTTCATGACAATGGCTGGGGAATGTTCACGGATTTTCTGGCATATAAAATGGAACGCGCCGGGAAGAAACTGGTCCGTATTGACCGCTGGTATCCCAGCTCCAAAACCTGCAGCTGCTGTGGAAACATAAAAGAGGATTTGCAATTGAGTGATCGCATTTATGAGTGTGCGTGCGGAAATCGAATGGACCGGGATCAAAACGCAGCAATCAATATATGCAGGGAAGGTATTCGAATATCTGGAATGATACTTGATACGGAAAAGAAAATCTCCTGATCCTTGCGGAAGAAATTCCATACTATCATAATGTCTAATAAAACCGTGGGACACACGGGGATAGCTCGCTTATGCTTTGCCCTA
>NZ_QUIK01000016.1:76412-86451 GCF_003480105.1 Clostridium sp. AM42-4 | reverse complement strand
CTTTCGGCAACTCACACGGCCCTTGTCATATACTTAAATTGTTATTTTTTTGTGATGCGCATGAGTACGTTCTGCGCGATCGTGAACAGCACAAATGCGGCCAGGTTTACCATGACGACACTGGCTCCTGCCGGGGTGGAAAATCCATAGGAAAAAATAATTCCAAGGAGGAAGCACACCACGGCCAGAACCCCAGAGCAGATAACAACACCGCGGAAGCTTTTGAAGATCCGCATGGAGGTCAGTGCCGGGAAAATGATCAGGCTGGAGATAAGCATGGCACCCATCATCCGCATGCCGAGTACAATGGTGACTGCCGTTAAAACAGCAATCAGAACATTGTATAATTCTACCCGCACGCCGGTTGCTTTTGCAAAGTTTTCATCGAAGGTTACTGCAAACAGCTTGTTGTAGCATAATACAAACAGGCACAGCACAATGATGGAAAGTACTGCACTTAATATCACATCCTCACGGCTCATGGCAAGAATACTTCCGAACATATAGCTGCTGACATCGGTTGTCATGCCAGTTGTCAGAGAAGTGACTATAATACCAAGGGCAAGGGAACTTGCAGAGATCATGGCAATGGCTGCGTCACTCTTCACTTTTCCGTTTTCAGTGATGCGGAGCAGGAAAAAAGCTGCCAGTACAACAAGCGGGATCGATACCTTAAGCGGGGACCAGCCCACGGCAATGGCGATGGATAACGCGCCAAAAGAAACGTGGGATAAGCCGTCTCCGATCATGGAATAACGTTTTAGCACCAGACTGACACCAAGCAGGGCGGAGCAAAGCGAAACCAGGATTCCACCCACCAGGGCACGAACAACAAATGGGTAGGAAAGCATTTCAAAAATCATACTCATGCCTCTTCACCTCCCAGAAATTCTTTGCCAGCCACGCTTTTTTTGTACTCCTCCGCTGTTCCGCAAAATACAACCTTCCGGTGAAGATGCAGGATCTTGTTGGCCTGGCTGATGACATTGCCAATATCGTGAGATACCATGATGATGGTAATCCCATCTTCTTTATTCAGCTTCTTGACCAGATGATAAAAGTCCTGGATCGCAGATGGGTCAAGACCCGTGATCGGCTCGTCCAGGATCAGAAGCTGCTCTGTTGCACAGAGGGCACGTGCAATAAGGACGCGCTGCTGCTGTCCTCCGGAAAGCTCCCGGTAGCATTTGTTTTTCAGATGTTCAATGCCCAGACGTTCCAGATTGTGCGCCGCCAGTTTCCGCTCCGCCATGGAGTAAAACGGGCGGTTTCCTCTGCGGCTTAAGGTTCCGGACAATACCACTTCCTGTACAGTGGCCGGAAAATCCTTCTGGGCCGCGGTCTGCTGCGGAAGATAGCCAATCCCGCCACGTTTTAAATCATCTGCCACGGTAAGCGTACCGCCTGTAGGCTTTAAGAGACCCAGTATGCCCTTAATGAGCGTACTCTTTCCAGATCCGTTTTCTCCTACCACACAGAGATAATCCCCCGGGTAGATTTCCAGATTCAGATCAACGACTGCATCCTGGTTCTCATATCCAAAATCAGTATGTTCGCATTTGATAATCGGATTCATCAGTCAATTCCTTTTCTTAAATTTTCGATATTCTGGCGCATCAGTCCGGCATAGGTAATACCGGCATCAAACTGCGCCCGGGTAACATTGTGGCAGGAATGAAGAAGCAGTGGTTCTGCCCCGGTCTCTTCTCCAATGATCTCAGAGACCCGGTGACTGCTCAGTTCCAGGTAATATACAACCGGGATCTGCTCCTCTTTCACCTTATCAATCAGATAGGCGATGGTTTTCGCACTCGGCTCTGTGTCGGAGCTGCAGCCGGAAAATGCCGCCCGGTAATCCAGCTGGTATTCATCTGCCAGATAACGGAATGGGAATTTATCTCCCATCACGATCATGTTTCGTTTGCGGTTTCTGGAAACCTCACGGAAGCCTGCATCGATTTCTTCCAGTTCCTTTTTGTAATCTGCAGCCCCCTGCCGGAATACCTCTGCATGTGCCGGGTCTGCCTCTGCCAGTGTTTCTCCGATCACATCCACCAGCTTCATGGCATTTACCGGAGAAGTCCAGATGTGCTCGTCGTACTCAATCGCTTCTTCATGGCCATCGTGATCCACATAGTCGCTGTGATCATGATCATCAGCTTCCTGCGCATGGGCTGCGTGCTCCTCCGGTGTTTCACCACTGTGGTCGTGGTCATCAGCTTCCTGCGCATGGGCTGCATGCTCCTCCGGTGTCTCATGGCTGTGGTCGTGGTCATCAGCAGCTGCATGGGAATGCGCATGGTCATGGTCGTGCCCTGCATCTTCCATGCCTTCCACGATTTCCTCTTCCACGGTATCTACATAATCCATCATGGTAACAATGGTCATATTGGAGGTATCCAGGGCGCCCAAGGTATCCTCCAGCCAGTGTTCCATAGTCCCGCCGTTGCTGATCAGCACATCGGCATGCTGGATCGTCCGGATGTCGGCCGGGGTCGGCTCAAACGAATGACTGTCCATACCTGCCGGAATGACCATCTGAAGGTCCACCTGGTCACCAGCGATCTGCCGCACGAAATCGTAATATGGAAACAAGGTTACCGCTACTTTTAGTTTTCCGTTTTCTTCCGAAGATGCATCAAAGGCTCCCTGGCTCCCACCAGCCGGTCCGCATCCGCTAAGAAGCAGTGATGCCCCAAGGAACGCGGCCAGCAGACGCTTTCCTGTCATATAGCCTTTCCAAACTGTATTGTGTCTGTTTAATTTCATGTTCATTTCTTTCTGTTGCTGTCTCACCACTGCAGACAAACCTGCACAGTGATATGTCTCTGTAACATCAGACAGCTCCAGTCATCATGCACTGTGACTGAAGCTGTCTCATTTGGTTGCATAGTTAGTTTAAGTATACCACATTCTTTTTATTATGAAAAGAATCATTATTTACAGATTTTCTCGATCCATTGGACCAGTTCTCCGTCATAATCAGCATCGCCATGCGGCTGGTCCCATACCAGGGCATAATCTACATCGGCGCCGGTCTTATTCTCCAGACTCAGTGCCAGCACAGCCGAGATAGAAAGTGCAGTATCGGCATCCTGGGTTCCGACCCGGATCCGGATATGCTCTGCCGTGTCGGCATCCTCAGAACCAATATAATTTAACGGGTTCAAAAGTTGTTTGCGCTCTGCTAACGCCTTATCTCCGATCACTGCATCATAACCTTCTGCATACTTCGCATACTCATCCGGGAATTCTTCCTTTAAACTTTCCAGAACATCCGGCATATAGGAGTCGAAATGGAAATACTGGTGTGTCTCGTCACCGAATTCCAGATTCTCACCGGAATTCTCACTCATCTCCAGATTATCGAATGCCATGACTGTTTTCATTCTCGGATTGTAGTCAGCCAGGTAATCATCCAGGCTGGTGATTTTGGCCTGTTTGCCGTCCCAACTGAGGAAGCTGCTTAAATCGGTTCCTTTTTCTGTTACAACAGCGCGTCCTGTATCCTTGGTTTCTGTGCTGTCCGTTTCCGACTTTATTCTTCCTGCATTCTCTGTTTTCCCTGCATTTTCCGGTTTGCCAGTTTTCTTCTGTTTCTGTCCTTCGCCCAGCTTTCTTGCATTTTCTGGCTGACCGGTTGCCCCAGCTTTTTCTGCATCTGCCATCTGCCCTGCATCTCTGGTTTTTCCCGCATCTCCCGGCTGCCCTGCCCCTGCCTTTCCACCACGGCCCTGCTTTGTATAATTTCCCTTCAGATAGTCCTCCAGCGTATACGGAACGTTCAGAGAACCTTCTGAAATTTTTTCCAGATAGACCGTGGCTGCGTCTTCTACCTTCGCAACCATATAATTATAGAAGGAACCGCTGCGGCCATCTTCCCCTAAGTTCAATGCCTCGCCGCTTTCCGGATCTACCAATTTCAAACTATTGATGTAATCCACATAGCCAGATGACATCTGTGCCGAAACTGCCTTCTCAAAGTCAGTGGACTCGCCGTTTTCACCACTCCTGCTGTTGTTGTAGGTCTGAAGGTTCTGATACATCCACTCATATGCCTGGTCCGCATGATCCAGATCTGTGATCGGACAATAAGCCTGCGCAGCATAGACATCATCTGTCTGATCCATGGCCGCACCGATTTCCTTTAAATATGGGTCATAATCAGACACATTTCCGGTACTGCCAAGAAGTGCACTCATTGCTCCACCCGCACTGGTGCCGATGGAAATGATCTTGTTTGCATCACCGGCCATTTCCGCATCATTCGCTTTCAGGAAGCGGATTCCCGCCTTCAGGTCCACCAGACCCGCCGGGGATTTTCCGATATAGGTGCCATCTGCACTCTGGGTTTCCTTTCCACGGCTGGCAGGAGAAACAAAAATATATCCCTGCTTGATATAATTGCTGTTTCTGTCAGAAATCTTCGAAGCATCTGCCTCTGCATATCCGCCCACACCATTCTGGTAAATGATCGGAGCCGTCGCTGCTGTGTAGCCATTTACAGTTCCTTTTTCATTGATGGTCCCGCCCGCATTCATATAAGCAGCCGGTACATAAATGTTCATGCATTCCTTTATCGGATCTGCCGGGTTTTCGCAGTAGACAATGTATTCCAGACCGTAACAGCCGTATTCATCATAATAAACCCATTTATCCTGAAAATCCTTCAGGTCCAGACTCCCCTGCAAAAGCTGTGATACATCCGGGGTCTGGCTCATGGCCATACCTGCATAGAATGGCTTGCCATCTGCTCCAGCTTTTTCGTCTACGGCTCCCTGCATATCTGGATCTGTAGTATTCTGCTGATTTTCTTCTCCTGTTTCCACTTCGGATGCCACTGCACCGGCTTTCTGGCTGCTGCAGCCAGATACTCCCACCGCTGCAATCGCGGCCGCAAACAATAAGCTTCCCTGATAAAACCGTTTTTTTCGCTTCATATTAATTATACCCCTGTTCTATGGCTGTTCACAGTCACAGCCTTTTTCATGACGTTCATTTTATAAAGCGAATGTGATTGGAACATGGAAAATCTGTGTTCATTTTGTGAAATTGCATGCGTATCCTTGCAGAACGTTTTTGTTTCATAGGACGCAATTTCCTGCGAAACAAAAACGCCCCGCAATCCAGACGCGTGACTTGTTTCGTCAGTCATCTGGTATTTACGAGGTGTTCTGTCATTTATAACGATTGGTTGCTCTCACGATATTACAGTTTGTGCTGCCTGCTCAGCAAAGGATTTTTCCAATGCTGTACATCCTGATCGTTCAAATTATTTTGCCAGTGCTGCACCAAGTGCCTTGCATGCTGCTTCGTCATCGTCATTCGGAGTCAGGTTTGCGATCACACCCTCGCCATTTACTACGGTTGCGCCAGCTGCCTGCATGCGCTCTACCCATTTGCGCATCCACTCGCCATCGCCCCAGTCATAAGAACCAAAGAGGCCAACGGTCTTGCCGGAGCAGATTCCCTCTACTGCGGTTACAAAATCATCCATCTCTGCATCCAACTCCTCATCGCCCATAGCGGAAGCGCCCAGTGCGAAGCTGTCTGCATCCTTTAACATAGAAACATCTGCTGCGGATACTTCAACAACATTGGCCTTTCCACCTGCTTCTTCCACACCTGCGCCTACAGCCTCAGCCATAGCCTGTGTATTTCCGGTGCTGCTCCAGTAGATTACGTTTACTTCTTTCATGTTCGTTGTTCTCCTTTCTATTTCCGGCTGCATGGCATTTTCCATACAGTCTCCATCCACAGCGTAGAAACGTGTCGCTGTTTGCACAATGCATGGACAGTAACATTTTCATCTGCTGCAGGATCTGGCATATTGTCTCGAATTTCTGTTTTACAAGGAATTACGCTCTGTAAAGCAAAAATGCTCTGTGAAGATGTGCCATGACACCTTCTTTTTTCATGCTTAAGATACCGCCACGTGGGACAGTGTCCGCCCACACATGATTTCCCGAAGAGCCTGTTCCTTTACCCGGTCATACAGGTCAAAGATTTTTTCCGCCTCCTTCGGATTCTGGTATACCTTCCAGTAACGGGATGTCAGGCTGTTTTCTCCGCGGTTGATGATAAATCCTTTCACATCTCCCACCGGGTAGCCCAGCAAAACGCCCAACTCATGAGGGAATTCTTTCGCAGTTCCAGCATAGCGCTGATACCGCCTCCGGAGTCTCGCCAGCACAGAAGCCACGTCAAACCGGTCATATCCGCAGTTCTGCAAAAATTCCCGGACCTCCCGGCTCTTGAGATGCCGTTCCAGCTGCTCATAGCGGTAGAGAAATAAAACTTCTTTTTCCGCGTCCATGTAAAGCGGAATACAGATAATTCTGCTCTTTTTTAAGTACGCACGGATCTTACGCCATCCGCCCGGTTTCATGGTAATGAGATTGGAAATCTTCACACCCTTTAAAACCGGTGCGCATTGTGTCACAACCCGAAAGCCAAACTTTTCTTCCGATGTACAGTTATTCAGAAAATGAAGCATGGTCTCTGCTGACATGTGCCGTTCCTCCCTGTAAGATTTCTTTTCACCTGCGCATCAGTTACCTGTCGCTAACCAGATGTGAGTATGTTAGCATATGCTAACCATTAAGTCAATCCACTTTTTCGAGTAAAATTCTCATTAATGCTTTATTGAGAATTTGTTGTGATCTGGCCTGCATCTTTTGATTTATTTTTACGCATTTTTACGATTTTATTACATTGGTTGATTTTTCTTATTTCTCTTGCTACCATTTTGCAAGGAGGTCAATGACATGAATCAACGAAAATACCTGATCGGTGATGTGGCAAGCCTTATGGGCATGAGCCGCGACACCATCCGTCATTATGAAAAACGCGGACTGCTCACTGCCCAAAAAGCAGAAAACGGTTACCGCTACTATACAGAAACGGATCTTTCCAGGCTTCTCGGTATCCTTTACCAGAGAAAGATGGATATCGGCCTGAATGATCTTGCTGCACTCTGGAATGCGCAGGATTCTTCCGACTCCAATGAGCAGTTAAACCGGATCATCAGCCAGCGTCTGGCAGAAGAAGAGGCGGCAATCGAAGAACACAAACGCACGATTGCCCGCTTAAAGCTCACAAAAAACGATTGCGAGAACATGCAGAAATATGCAGACCAGATTTTTCTTTGCTCTATTCCGGATTCCTATCTGATTGAAACGGACCTGGCATTTCATGATGGTCTTGAACAATGGTTCCAATACGCAAAGGAATACAATGGGCTGGATACCATGTATCTGTTTGATGAATTTCAGCTTCAGACAACATCGCCGGAAATGCCTTTGGCAGATTCCCTGCATATCGCGGCTGGGAAAAACGCTCTGTCAGCTTCGCAGCCTGCAGCACAGAAGGATACCCTGTGTCTCGATTATCAGCGTTCCTCTCTTCTGCTTCATAAGGATATGGCAGAATACACTGATTATTCTGTCCCTACCGATATTCCCTGTACGGATCCGTCCAGACAATATCTGTCTGTATTCTATACTTCACAGGACCGCATTCCGCCAGTCCATGTAGTCCGGAATATGATCGCCTATGCACAGAAAAACGGCTTACATCATGGCTCACAGCTGTTTTCTACCTTTCTCATGCAGGGGATCCGCGGACAAAAGCAGTGCTATTATATGCAGTTGTATCTTGCTGTATCAGATTCCTGAGGAAAAAACATTTACACTTTGAAAGATATAGAATATATGCATTTAAAAAGGACGTGCCGCCTTCGACACGTCCTTTTTTGCAGAGAGTTTTTATTTTATGACTCTGTCACCTGACAGTCCGTCATTTGTTGCATTCATTATGTGATGGTTTTCATAGCTTTTATATCTGTTCTATTTTTCCGGTTCTGGAGTCCTCCTGTTAATTCGCACTATATTTCTCGGTTCCTTCATAGGTTACCATACCCTTACTGTCGGTGCAGTAGTAACGGTCATCGCCATCTTTGGCATTCTTCTTATTCTTCTGGATCTTGCCGCTGATATTTACCAGGTAAGTACCGTCCTTGGAAGAATCATCCGGGTCGTTCCAGTCTACTTTCTTAAGCTTCTCGTCCTTATCAGCCTCGATCCGTTTGCCCTTCTCATAGATCACGCCGTCCTCAATGCCATTGTAGCCCTGGCCGCGCTCATCTCCGGATTTGCGGAAGTTGTAGGTATGGCGCTCTCCGTCGATGTCCAGGGTTACGGTTCCGGTCTTCATTGCGCCATCCTTAGAGGTTCCGCCGAAGTAGTAAAGCTCCTCCGGATCACCTGCCTCCGGCAGATTGCTCTCACTCTCAACCTCTGTGCAGGTCAGGATATCGTTACCGGATACAGTCAGCTTATAAAGGCCTTCCAGCATCTTGCCATACTCATCAAACGCATAGTAGGATCCATTGATCTTTTTGATGCGGCTCTTGACTACATCACCATCTTTTTCTGCATAATACCAGCGCTCCTCGCCATCTGCGTAACCATCCGGGTCTGTGTTCTCACCAGGAACTGTCTTAAACCAGCCAACAGACAGCCAGCTGTCACTGACCGGGCTATAGAAGCTCGGGGTTGCCACAGATGCTGCATTGCTGGAGCTTGCATACCAGCTGAAGCGTGCATTACCATACTCCTCAAAGTAATACTTGCGCCCGTTGATGGTCTTTTTTGTATCTGCCGCCTTTTTACCGTTTGCATTGAAATAGAACCAGTACCAGTCCTGGAACTCATCGTTGGTCTGGTCATCATCCACTACATCCAGGCGCTCCCATTGGTGGCTTCTCATGGCCCCGTCATTCGCCGCCCCCAGATAATACACGCCTGTCTGCCATGCGTCATCCCCGGTCTGGCGCTCACCCTGCTCATCGATCCAGCCGTAAAGCATTTTCCCCTGCTCATCAAACGCATATTTTTTTGTTACTCCATCTGCCCGGACGATGCTCTTAAAATTCACTTTTCCGGAATCTTTTGCCTTATAGGCCTTTCCATCCGCGCCGAAATAATACCAGGCTGTATCTGAATCATCGTCGTCCTGCTTGTCTTCGTTTTCTAACTCCCGCCACTGGTTTTTGACCATGGCACCGCTTTCGTTGATATAGTAGTAATTGTCGTTATCCTCCACCAGCTGGTCTGTCGCCATATCCCCGTCTTCATCTAACCAGAAAAAGTCGTTTCCGGATTTTCTCCAGACAGATGTAACTGCCTCTCCATCCTTATCATAATAGCGCCAGGTTCCGTCTTCCTCCTGCCAGCCTGTCGCCGCAAAGGACAGCATACTCGTTCCCAGGGTCAGCGCTGCGGCTGCACACGGAATCAAAAGTGTTTTTGTGTGTTTTTTCATTGTATTTTCTCCTTTCGATGCTCTTGTCATCTGACAGTCCTGACTTTACACCATGGAACCATTCCAAGGTCAATGGAAGTAAACGAATCGTAAAAATCCGTAATTTTTCAGAAATATTTCTTGCTTTCTTGACTATTTTCTTAACACAATCTATACTGTCAGTATGTTACTGTTCACGCGTTGCGCAAACAACAGGACACAAAAGAGAAAGGAAGGTATACGTTATGAATAATTTTGCTGCTTTAATTCTCGCCAGCATTGGAACCATTGTCATTCTGGCTGTTGGCTGGTACGTTCTTCTGGCAATTGCTTACTGGAAAATTTTTGAAAAGGCCGGAGAACCGGGCTGGAAGGCTTTGATCCCATTTTACAACACCTACTCCCAGTACAAATTCACCTGGAACCCGAATATGTTCTGGATCGTACTGGTCTGCTCCTTACTTGGAGGAGTGCTCGGTTCCACAGAAGGTACTTTATCTTATGTTGGCACTCTGTTCACACTGGCTTCTGCCATCGTCAATATCATTGCTGCAAACAAGCTCTCAAAAGCGTTTGGACATGGCGTAGGATTCACGATCGGTTTATTTTTCTTAAACCCGATCTTTATGCTGATCCTTGCATTCAGCAGTGATGAATACATCGGGCCACAGTAAAATCTAATATAACAATTTAAGTATATGACAAGGGCCGTGTGAGTTGCTGAAAGGCAACTCAC
>NZ_QUIK01000016.1:0-76337 GCF_003480105.1 Clostridium sp. AM42-4 | reverse complement strand
AACTCACACGGCCCTATTAAAGTTAATCAAATTGTTATAGCGGATCAGCGCTGCACGCGACCGGAGCTGTCCCCACCTGCCAGCTTTTCTACCTCAGCGCGGGTTACCAGATTAAAATCACCCGGAATGGTATGCTTTAACGCTGCTGCAGCCGTACCAAATTCCAGCGCAGTCTTCATATCCTTTCCCTCCAATAATCCGTAGATCAGCCCGGAGGTAAACGCATCGCCACCACCCACACGGTCGACGATCGGTGCGATGGTATATTTCTTCGAATGATAGAATTCTTTTGTTTTTCCGTCCATGATGCAGGAGGACCAGCCATTATTAGAAGCACTGTGACTCTCCCTGAGTGAACTTGCAATATAACGGAAACCAAACTTATCTGCCATCTGGCTGAAAATATTCATATACCCGGCGAGCTCCAGGTTTCCAGACATGACATCGCTGCCCTCTGGCTTAAAGCCAAGAACCTTTTCTGCATCTTCTTCGTTTCCAATGCAGACATCCACATACTGCATCAGGTTTGTCATAACCTCACGTGCTTTTTCCTGGCTCCAGAGCTTCTTACGGAAATTTAAGTCCACGGACACGGTGACTCCATGCGCCCGCGCTGCCTTCAGCGCTGCCTCCGTGAGCGCTGCTGCGCTGTCTGAAAGTGCCGGGGTGATACCGGTAAAATGGAACCAGTCCGCATCTGCGAAAATGGCATCAAAATCGAAAAGATCTGCTGTTGCGCAGGCAATAGAGGAACCTGCACGGTCGTATACGATGTTGGACGGACGCACGGAAGACCCCGGCTCCAGATAATAAATGCCCAGACGGTCTCCGCTTCTGGAAATGTACTTTGTTCCTACATTGTATTTGCGCAGCGCTGCCACCGCACAGTCCCCGATCGGGTTGTCCGGGATTGCAGAAACATACTCCGTATCGTACCCGTAATTTGCCAGTGACACTGCCACATTGGCCTCGCTTCCGCCATAATTGATATCGAATTCATCTGCCTGAATAAACTTTTCATTGCCCTGGGTCGATAATCTGAGCATAATCTCCCCCATAGTCACAATCTTTGCCATGTCTTCTCCTCCACCTGGCTGCCATTTTGTCTAGTTCGATGTTTTCACCAGGGAATCTTGTTGCAGCCAGTATTCCTGTCCGTTTGTCTTGTATGCGCTTGTTACAGTGCCCTTGCTGCCGCCACTGCTTCCACAAACTCTTTCGCCTTTGCCGTTACCGCCGCAAAATCGCCAGTCTTTGCGCCTTTTGTCAGGCTGCTTCCGGTTCCAACCGCATAAGCACCTGCTTTGATCCACTTATCTACGTTATCCACATCGACACCGCCAGACGGCATAAAATTGCCCTGCGGAAGCGGTCCGCGGAAAGAGCTGATCGCCGCCGGTCCCAGAATATTTCCCGGGAACAGCTTGATGACATCGCAGCCGGCTTCCAGAGCAGTAATCGCCTCCGTCGGAGTCATAACCCCAGGCAGCATCGGCACACGGTACCGGTTACAGAGCTTAATGGTGTCCAGATTCAGTCCCGGACTCACCACATAATTTGCACCTGCCAGGATTACCGCCCTTGCAGTTTCTGGATCCAGAACCGTACCAGCGCCGATCACGATCCGATCATCGTTCCGGTATTTTTCTGCCATGGCCGCAAGAAATTCAATCGGGTTTCCCTCGTCCATCGTCATGGTGATCTCAATGAAATGAATGCCACCCTCAATTACGGCTTCCACAACCTTCTCCCCCTGTCCGCGGTTCTTCGCACGAATCACCGCAACCAGGCATTCTTCTTTCATTCTGGATAAAACCTGTTCTTTTCGCATATTCTTCTCTCCTTCTCCTGAACCTGTTTTCTTCCATTTCAGTCCGAATCTGACTTTTGTCTCTCCGGTCCTCTTTTCTTTTCATTTGCATGCTGTGCCAGGACAACTACTTTCTTCCGACATATCCAAGCATTCCGGATAGCTGCTTTGCCTTTCTGGAAACAATACGCCCCAGCTCTTCATAGTTGACCGCATCCCGGTATAATGTAGAGACACTGACAGCACCAACCAGACTTCCATCTGCCCCAAATACTGGTGCACCCACGCACTCCGCATGCTCCTCCATCTCCCGCGCATCCAGCGCATAGCCCTGCCCGCGCACCTGTTCCAGCTCTTCCATAAGCCGCACCGGGTCGGTAATGGTGCGTTCTGTCTTTTTCACAAAATTCATACGCTTAAGAAGCTGCTGCTGAATATCCGGCTCACTGTAAGCTAAGATTGCCTTGCCGAGAGATGTACAATGCAATGGAATGCGGCTTCCTACCGACGCCGTGGTGATGATCGGATTTTCCGGCTCAAACTTGCAAATGTAAACGACCTCACAATCGGAGCGTACCCCAAAAAACACCGTCTTCCCGATTTCATGGGCAAACTGTTTTAATTCCGGCTCCATCACATTCATGATATTTAAGTTGTTCGTGTAATTGATGCCGATCCGGTATGCCGTAAGGCCAATGGTGTATCGTTTCTTCTGTCCCCAGTCCGCATGGACCATGCCAAGCGCCTCCAGCGTCGTGACAATGTCGTATGCACTGGTCTTTGGAAGTTCCAGACGGTCGCACAGCTCGTCTAAGGAAGCACCCTCCGGCTTTTGGGAAATGATCTCCAGAATTTCTATTGTCCGCTGAGTCGTACGATTTAATTTCATGAATGCCCTCACCTTTCCTGCATCGAATTCTGCCCCCACCGGACCAATCAACCGATGCGCTGCTGGCGCCTCCCCGATATGCTATACAAAATTCTTACCTCTGATTTACATATAGCATCATTTTACTGAATATAAAAAAAGAAGTCAAGCTATTGACAGAATTGTGTCATGACACACGGTAGGCATTTTCTAAACTGAAAGTTCCGTACAGTACCGTTGTGGTCGCAGGAAAAAACCGCAGGTACCGGAGCAACTACGGTCCTGCCCTGCGGTTTTTCCCACATTTTTGCATCAAGAATTAGTCTAAGTATAACAGAGCAGCTGCAACCGGTTATCGGCTGTAGCTGCTCTGTTTGTTTCTGTATTCAGACAATATAGTTCTTTACCGGATGAAATGTGTTGCAATCCCGTTTTCCGGCTTCATTTTCTGAAGCCGGTTATTTCGACTGCATTTCAATCTGACACTGATGCTCTTTCGTCTTTTTATCATAATTCACAGCCACCAGCAGGATCTGCCCCGAAAACTGTGCGATGGAATCCGGATATTTTTTGTCTTTGATCTGCTGCATCGCAGTTTTGGCAGCTTTGTTCCATTTCAGTTCCACCACCAGCGCCGGATAACTCTCTGCGTATTGCGGCTTTGGAATAAATACAAAATCTGCAAATCCCCGCCCTGCAGGCATTTCCCGGATCGGCTTGAAATAATACTTCATGGCACTTAGGTATGCAATCGTCAGCACGCTGCTCAAGGAATTTTCATCGTGATACTGAACGGAAGACACATACTCCATATGGATCTTTTCCATTTTTTCAGCCACCACATCTGCTTCCATATCCAGTGTTGCATCCAGCAATTCCCCGGATTCTCTCTGGAATGCAAGAAACTCGTCCCATTTCGTACTCTGCACGGCCGCAGTAAGTTCCTGGCGTATCTCTTCATTCGGAACAAAAGCGGTTTTGTCGTTCTGGTTGTATCCAAGATACCCCAGATGAATCAGATACGTAAGTACATCATCTTTGTTCGCAAAATTTATTGTGTCGTTTTGGAATGACTTTATATTGACCGGAACGGATGCTCCAGACAGCATCTCGATGATGTCCGTCTTTAAATGATCGAAATCCATATTGATCAATGGAACAACCACTTCATATGAGCTGGTATCAGACCAGTAGCTCTGAAACTGTTTCCATTTCATGACCTCAACAACCGCTTTTGGATTGTAAACCTGTGTATCCTTCAACAGATATCCGTCATACCAGCGTTTTACTTCATCAAAATCCACATGGTATTTCGCACAGAGCCCGGCTACCTCTGACTCGGTAAAACCTGTATAATCAGCGAAAATCTTCGCATCCAGCATTGTGAACTCATCAAAATTATTAAGTGCTGATTGCGTTTTCACCTTTTTGATTGGCAAAATCCCGGTAAGATACGCGAGCTGAATGTATTTGGTAGGCTCCGTTCCCTTAAAAAGTCCACGCAGAAAATTGATATATTCTTCCTGCACCTTTTTGTTGGTGGCCTCATCACGGATCAAAACATCCCATTCATCCATGATTACAATGAATTTTTTCCCTGTTGCCGTATTAATGCGGGATAATGCTTCCGGAAGTGATGTGATCGGTTCTGACAGTTCTTTCGGATAATATTCCCGAAGTTCCCTGATTGTCTGCTCCACCATATATCTTAAAACATATTCCGCACCGCCAGCTGGTTCCATGCACCACTGGACATCCAGATGAATGACATCATACTGATTTAAATAGTTTCGGAAATCTGCACTTTTTCCAATTTCCAGATTGGAAAACATCTCTGTAGAATCGCAGCCCTTGCTATAATAGGCCGTGAGCATGTCTGCGGTAATGGACTTTCCAAATCTGCGTGGACGGCTGTTGCAAACGAATTTGGAAGTGGTATCCATAACGTGGTTTGTATAGTTCAGCAAACCTGTTTTATCTACATATATTTCAGAGTTTAACGCAACCTGAAATGCAGCGTTTCCAGAATTCACAAACATTCCCATACCGGCACACATCCTTCCATTTCCTGATATTTTCGAACCACCTGATAGCGTATCAATTCTGTATCCATTTTATCATTGCGATATGGAAATGGCAAGGCTGTCAACCCACTTTGCTACATCTGTATCGGATGCGCCGGAGCTGAAGCGTTCTCCATCTTGCCAGTCTCCACTTCCGTGGAAACCAGTTCTACATCGCGCAGGCTCTCATCATCGTGCTCTTTGGAAACACGGCTGTTATTGTCACGCCAGTTTAAATCATCGTTGGTATACGGCTCTGCCGGAACGATTTCATAAAAATCTGCCCCTGCTTCCTCAGCTGCTGCTTTTGCAACACGCGCGGTATTTCCGCTGGCAGAATAGTAAACTGCTCGCGCTTGTCTGCTTTCCTGATGCTCCGCACCCTGCCAGAAGGCTCACGGATGCTGCTCCTGCCAATACGATAGAAATCCATTTTTTTAATCTCATCATTTCGTCTCTTTTTCTACATCAATCTACTACTTTTCTCATAAACCTTTTCTCCAAATGCTGCGGTTCCGTAGGAACCAAGCCAGGCCGCCATACGCGCTCCGGCTGAGCCGCCCCACAGCGAATCCCCTTCCGTATCCACCTGGAGTTCCCCAGCATGTTCGTGGATAAAGGCAATGGCTCTGCCAGATTCTCACAGGCGCTCTGTGCCCCGGGCCGGTAGATCAGCGCAAATGCGTTGTAGCCCCGTCTGGCAAGTTCCTGCATATGCGGAAAGCTGTCATGCATGGCTGCGACATAAACAAATCCGCCTCCGGAATTTGTAATCGCAAATTTTTCACCCGGATTGCCACGGAAAAAGAATAAGCCCGTATTGCGCTTTGCCGGGTCTGCCTGTTTTTCAGCATCCATGTAAATATCACAAAAGATCTGTTCGCCCTTTTCCGCGCGGTCTTTCATCTCATTCACAATCGAAACGGAGCGTTCTGGATACAGTACATACAACGATCCGGACTCCAGACACTCTTGTGTTCCTCCATATGGAAACAATGTTCCGGACAGACTCTGGTACAGATCTCACAGCCAATGCATTTCTCCGTGATCCGGTAAAAATTCTGGAGCAAACCTTCCGGCATTTTATTTTTTCTGGATAAAAACTCCTGATGTGCCGCCCGGTCTGCCGCGGTTACCGGAGAAAGGAACCTGCGCTGATCCCGGATATCCTCCCGAATCTGTTTCAGATGCTCCCCGACATGTTTCTCCATTTCCTTCTGCTTATTCATATCGAAACTTGGAAGGAAATTGTCCAGCATCCAGAGTACATTGATGTAAGCTGGATGGATTCCGATGTTCTTTAACATCTGCTGCGCCAGTTCCGATGCACCTCCGTGCCGGTATCCATAAGTCAGGATCATATAAAAATACGGTGTCTCAAAGGTTGCCTGTTCCAGAAACTCTTTGACCAGCCTTGGCACCTTATGACCAAACATCGGACAGACAATGCCAATCTGCTCTGCACGGTATGTCTTTTGTTTATCGTGAACCGCCTGGGCAATACTGACCGGATGTTCACAAAGCTGTTTTGCTACATACAGGCTGTTTCCGGTCGCCGTAAAATAAAATACCACTCCCCATATCCCCCTAACGATTCCCTGCAGACCGACATAACTTCCGATGAACATCTTTTCAAAGGGCTGGAGCAGGATCATTACCAGCTGATCGTAACGCACCAAAAGCCGGAATCTGAGGCTTACATTTACAAAGAATAGGGAACCGAAAGCCTGATGTTCGCACTTCCCAAAGACCACAAATATGCAAACAAAAAAAGCCTGTCTTTCTCCGACATGAACGGAGAAAACATGCTTTTAATGCCCGATATTGGCTTCTGGTCCTTTGTATTAGAAAAAATGCCGGATTCCCGCTTTCTGACCCAAAATGACCGCTATAGTTTTCAGGAGCTGGTCCAGGCCTCCTCCCTGCCCTGCTTTGTAACCGATGTCTCCGAAAATTACCGGGTTACCGCAGAAAGCCGGATCGCGATTCCGATTTCCGATAAAGAGGCAACCGCAACCTATTATCTGGTGTGCAAAAAGGAACGGAGGCAGGAATGGAAAGCATTATTTCGTGTGACAGAGTGAAGATAGCCAGCGCTGCAATCTGTCAGTCTGTAAGTAAGCATCCATTATCATTCCATTCGCCATACATAATCCCCGCCTTGGTGTTATCCTTTTTGAAAATTCTCCCAAATTTCAGCGTCTATTTGCAATGCGTCTAAAATCATCTTGTCAATAACAAAACAATTTTCAGACATATCCGGAAAAACTGCTCTTCCAGCATCCGTCATACGCCCTAATCGCTCCATTCTCCGGCAATGTTCTTTATTTAATTCAGACCACAAACTGTTTTTTCTTCTGGGTGCTAATCTTTGTGCCGTTATTCCGTTATCCATTTTCTTCGTGGTGCTATCAATCCAGCCAAAACACATGGCTTCTTCGACTGCATCTATATACCAAAAAGTTCCATTATCTACTGGACGTCCACGCTTTACAACCACCCAGCATTCGGTTCCTTTGTTATAATTTTCCGAAAACCATTCTCGTAACTCATCACGATTTTGAGCTGGTAATAAATTCTTAAATTCCATTTTCTTTCTCCTCGCAATCGTTGATTTCACCAGTTCTCCAATCTGGAAGTCACTTACTTCTTATCATTGAAAAGAATAATAAATGCACCCATCACAGCAACAGCAAGGATAACACCCCACTCTGGTGCATTGACCCAGTTTGCAAAGATGGCACTGCTCATAAACCCAACCATTATGGTTACAATCATTGCTAAAATTGCTTTTCCCATGCAATCACACTCCCTTGTCAACTATCGATTTTCTGATTTATAATACTATGATTTTGCATCTTCTGATGAGCCTTCCTTTAAATTCTCTATAGATTTAAGAATAAATGCGCCCATTGTTGCAATTGCAAAAATCGAACCTAGTTGAGGCCAAAGCATGGTTTCACAAATCACAGAACTGAGCCAGCCTACAAAAATTGTGATTACAAACGCCCTTATACTACTCATTTTTCTCCTGTCTCCTATTATTTCCGGAATCTCTTATTATGACTCATAGTGTGATTCTATTGTTTGTAAATACATTTACGAATCACCTCTTCCATTTCGCTGTACTCACACAGAAAAGATTTTTGGCTGGCTGATAGCATTTCGTATCTGACATTTTATACCTCGTTTAATATTTTCTCCCGTGCTTGTTCAAAACTGATATTTCCATGCTGAATCTCCTGCATTAACTGTATGTCATTCTCGTCTAAATGTAATCCTTCAAGTTTTAATGTTGCAGCTACCTCATTGATTTTTTCCGCATTCGTATAGGAGGATTTTGTCAGCTTAACAGAAAACGGAATTCCTTCTTGAATAATTAACTAGTTCAAAGCCATATTGATATACGTAGACATATTCAATCCAAGTTTATCCAAAATATTTGCTGCGTTTTCTTTGATCCGCTCCGATGTGCGAGCCTGTACAATTCCCATTGGTTCCATAAATGATACCTCCTCATCGATTATATATAATATATGACACCATGCATACATAGTCAATATTTTATAATACGTGAATCACGATTATAAAACAGAGTCTTATTTTTTCGTCTGCTGAAATAAGACAAAAGCCGTGGAAGCTACCGAAAGGCAGCTTTCACGGCTCTATTACGTTAACAATATTACTATTTTTACAGGCGCACGATCATTGCCTCGCGTCCTGCGCCGGTTCCGATGAATTTTACCGGAACTTTGATATAATCCTCGATGAAGTTGATGTATGCCTTTGCATTCTCCGGAAGCTCCTCGAAGGTCTTGCAGCCAGAGATGTCACCGAAGTTACCATCGAACTCTTTGTATACCGGCTTGCTGTTCTCTAAGAACTTTAAGTTGGTGGAGAAGTCCTCGGTCTGTACCCCGTTGCAGTCGTAAGCAACGCAGACTTTGATCTTGTCGAACTTGCCGATGGTGTCTAAGTGGTTTACGGAGATTCCGGTCAGGCCATTCAGACGCTTTGCATATTTTAAGGTTACCAGATCCAGCCAGCCACAGCGACGCGGTCTGCCGCTTACGGTACCGTACTCATGACCAAGGTCACGGATCTTATCACCGGTCTCATCGAGCAGCTCGGTTACGAACGGACCCTCGCCGACACGGCTGGAGTAAGCCTTGATGATACCGTATACATTTCCGATATCGGATGCGCTTAAACCGGTTCCGGTGATGATGCCGCCGATGGTCGGGTTGGAGGAGGTTACATACGGATAGGAACCGAAGTCGATGTCAAGTAAGGTTGCCTGAGCGCCCTCTACGATCACCTTTTTGTCCTCTTCCAGTGCTTTGTGCAGATAGGTTACGGTGTCGCATACGAACGGCTTTAACTGCTCTGCGTACTCGGTATAGGTCTTATATACATCCTCGAAATTCAGTTTTTCATCGATGGTGGTGTCTTCCGGATCATAGAACTTTAAGAGTGCTTTTCTGGATTCTACCAGCTCTTCCAGATGGCTCTTGAAGTTGTCTGCGTACAGATCCTCAACTCTTAAGCCTGCGCGCTCGTATTTGTCACAATAGGTCGGTCCGATACCTCTGCAGGTGGTACCGATCTTGGAAGCCTTTCTTGCTTTCTCCAGTGCGCGGTCTAACATCGGATGGTACGGCAGGATCACATGGGTCTTGTCACTGATTTTTAAATGGTTGTCGATATCGTATCCGTGTGCTTTTAAGTTTTCGATCTCACCTAACAGCACCTGCGGGTTCATAACAACGCCGTTGCCGATTACGCCAATGGTATGACCGGACAAGATTCCGGACGGAATCAGACGCATTGCGTATTTCACTCCGTTTGCTTCGATTGTATGGCCTGCGTTATCACCACCGGTTGCGCGGACAGCGATATCTGCATTCGTTGCAAGATAATCGATTACTTTTCCCTTACCTTCATCGCCATAAAAACATCCAATAACTACATCTACCTTTGACATAATTCGTCTCCTTTGTTGTGCTTAACGTGACAGTACGGACTTCGCGCATTTTTGCCCACGCGCTGCACATCGAAAACCAATGTGTCCTGACACCGCCACTTGCTATTCCTAATATTCTCATGCGGAATCAGCCGACTCCGCAAACATTAACAGTATATAAGATTCTTACTTTAAAATCAATACGCAAACACAAAAAGGCAGACAGATTTTCTAATCTGCCTGCCTCTTATTATTAATGTAAATTATAGATATTAATTACTGTAATTTATCAGTTTTGCCATTTTCTGACACGTTCCACACATTGGAAACAAGACTCAGAAAATAGCTTCCGTTTCATAAAACATTCTTTTACACATTGATCTCTGCGGTCATACCAAGGTCTTCCTTGTTTGCCTCCAGGATCGGATTGACTACTTCGCCTAAGAATTCGTCTACCTGCTGCGGTGCACGTCCTACATAGCGGGACGGCTCCATGCATGCCTTTAAGTCTTCTAAGGAAAGTCCAAATGCCGGATCTGCCGCAATGAGCTCTAACAGGTTGTTGTCCAGACCTTTTTCCTTGACATTTCTGCCTGCTTCCATGGAAAGCTGGCGGATGCGCTCATGCAGCTCCTGACGGTCGCCGCCTGCCTTTACTGCATCCATCATAATGTTCTCGGTTGCCATGAACGGAAGCTCTGCCATGAAATGTTTCTCAATCACCTTCGGATATACCACCAGGCCGTCTACAACATTTAAGTACAGATCCAGGATACCGTCGATAGCCAGGAAGCCTTCCGGAATGCTTAAACGCTTGTTTGCGGAGTCATCTAAGGTACGCTCAAACCACTGGGTGGAAGCAACCATCATCGGGTTCATGACATCACTCATTACATAGTTGGAAAGAGATGCGATACGCTCGCTGCGCATCGGGTTTCTCTTGTATGCCATTGCGGAGGAACCAATCTGGTTCTTCTCAAACGGCTCTTCCACTTCTTTTAAGTGCTGCAGCAGACGAATGTCATTGCTGAACTTGTGGGCGCTCTGCGCGATTCCTGCAAGAACATTCAGGACACGGGTATCTACCTTACGGGAGTAGGTCTGACCAGAAACTGGATAGCATGCAGAAAAGCCCATCTTCTCGGCGATCATCTGGTCTGCCTTGCGGCATTTCTCATGGTCTCCCTCAAAGAGTTCCAGGAAACTTGCCTGGGTACCGGTGGTTCCCTTGGAGCCAAGAAGCTTCATGGTAGAAAGGACATGATCCAGATCCTCTAAATCCAGGCAAAGCTCATTGAGCCAAAGCGTTGCTCTCTTACCAACGGTAGTCGGCTGTGCAGGCTGGAAATGGGTAAATGCCAGGGTCGGCTGGTTTTTGTACTTGTCTGCGAATTTTGCCAGCTCTGCCATCACGTTGATGAGTTTTTTGCGAACCAGCTTTAAGCCCTCGGTCATGATGATGAGATCGGTGTTATCGCCTACGTAGCAGGAGGTTGCACCCAGATGGATGATTCCTTTTGCCTTCGGGCACTGCTGGCCGTAAGCGTATACATGGGACATGACATCATGGCGCACCAGACGCTCACGCTCTTTTGCGACTTCATAGTTGATATCCTCGGCATGTGCCTTTAACTCGTCGATCTGCTCCTGGGTGATCGGCAGTCCTAACTCTTTCTCGGTCTCAGCCAGCGCGATCCATAATTTTCTCCAGGTTTTGAATTTCTTGTCCGGGGAGAAGATGTACTGCATCTCCTTACTTGCGTAACGCTCGGACAACGGGCTTTGGTATCTGTCGTTCATAAGAACCCTCCAATATTTTGATTGATTATTTGGTATCTTCGCCGCGGATGCATTTTTTCGACACTTGTTTCGTATATTCGCCGCAAATGCTTTCCTTTGGCGCTTACTTCGTATATTCGCCGCGGATATCCTCCTTCGGCGGTTCCAGCGGATAGTTTCCGCTAAAGCATGCCGTGCAGATCGGCAGGCCTTCTGCCAGCTCCGGCAAACGCTCCATCTTTAAGTAAGACAGCGAATCTGCCCCGATGATCTGGCGAATTTCTTCTACCGTGCGTCCGCTTGCAATGAGCTGGTCTTCGGATGGGATATCCGTTCCGAAATAGCACGGATGTAAAAATGGCGGCGCACTGACCTTCACATGCACTTCCTTCGCACCTGCATCGCGCAGCATCTTCACAATGAGGTGGCTGGTCGTACCGCGGACGATGGAATCGTCGATCATGATGACGCGTTTTCCTGCGACTGCCTCTTTCAACACATTCAATTTTACTTTTACCGCAGAAACACGGCTGCTCTGTTTCGGCTTGATGAAGGTACGTCCCACATAAGAGTTCTTCACAAACGCCGTTCCGTATGGGATTCCAGACTGCATCGAATAGCCAAGTGCTGCAGCATTACCGGATTCCGGCACACCGACCACGAGATCGGCATCGACCGGGGAATCGATCGCCAGACAGCGGCCTGCGTGAATGCGGGAATGATAAACGCTCACACCGTCAAACACACTATCCGGTCTTGCAAAGTAAATATATTCAAAGACACATCTTGCCTGTTTCTTCGAATCCGGCAGGCACATGCTCTTATCGGAGCGGATGCCGTCCTTGGTGATCGTTACGATCTCACCCGGCTCCACATCGCGGACAAATTCCGCGTCAATCGTTGCCAGGGCACAGCTCTCGGATGCCAGGATATAGGCATTTTCCTTTTTGCCGATACAAAGAGGCTTAAAGCCAAATGGATCTCTCGCACCGATCATCTTGCGCGGGCTCATGATGACCAGAGAATATGCACCCTTGATCTTCTTCATGGCATTTGCCACCGCCGCTTCAACGGTTGCCGTGCGCACACGCTCACGTGCGATATGGTACGCAATGACCTCTGAGTCAATGGTGGTCTGGAAGATTGCACCGCTGTATTCCAGCTCTCTGCGCAGCTCCGGCGCATTGACCAGGTTTCCGTTGTGGGCCAGAGCCAGGGTACCCTTCACATAATTGAGTACCAGAGGCTGCGCGTTCTCTCTTGTGCTGCTTCCCGCAGTCGAGTAACGCACATGTCCCACACCAATGTTTCCATGTAAACCCTCTAAGATGTCCGGTGTGAACACCTCGTTGCAAAGCCCCATCCCCTTATACGCATTTACCTTCCCCTTCGGTCCTTCTGTGTCGCTGACCGCAATACCGCAGCTTTCCTGCCCCCGGTGCTGCAATGCGAACAGTCCGTAATAAATCTCGGATGCCACATCATTGCCGTCAAAATCGTACATTCCGAATACACCGCACTCCTCGTGCAGCTCATCTGGATTCAGCAAGCGTTTCTCTTC
The DNA here is from genome assembly GCF_003480105.1 of Clostridium sp. AM42-4. Taxonomy (NCBI): domain Bacteria; kingdom Bacillati; phylum Bacillota; class Clostridia; order Eubacteriales; family Clostridiaceae; genus Clostridium; species Clostridium sp. AM42-4. Next base: position 63,293 of record NZ_QUIK01000016.1, on the reverse strand, counting down.
CATCGGCTTTCTTCCTCTCTTGATGGATTTATAAGTAATATAAATAAAAGAAGTTAATTTCAGAAGAAATTATAATACACAGGCATCTGAATTGCAATATATTTTTTCATGTTCCTGTTACAATCCATTCCTGTTACTGTTCACGCACTGCACAAACAGCAGCCGCCGCTTTTTTATTGTCGGATAAAATCCTTCCTGTGGTAAAACTGGACTTCTAAATTTTTTGTATCCAGCCGGATTCCGTAAATATCCTGTTCCGACTCACCACTCACAGCATTGCCCGGAGCAATTGCCTCTTTGGAAATAAGCTCCACTTCACAGATTTCTTCCCTGCGTACCAGAGAAAGCTCCGGGCGCTTTTCCTGCCAGAATAATGCCGTTCCTGCTGCAATTTCCAGACAGATCGCAGCCACCAGAATTCTGCGGATACACCTTATGTGTCTGGAACGCTGATAATTCCATGCCATCCGCCGGATGCACTGTTTTCTCCAGCTGCGGCATGACCGATTCCATGTTCTGATCAAAAGTCCTCCTATGTACATGAAAAACGAATAACATCGCTTTTGAAAAGCGATGTTATTCTAAAAAACAAGAAAAACCAAATAACTTTCTTACTGCACAACGCGCTCCACATCATCCACGAGTCCGTCCACCACGCCAGTGCTTTCCTGGCCTCCGGTGCGGTTTTCTGCTGCAGAATTCCCAACATTTCCGTTTGTCTGGTTTAAGTTTCCAGCAGCTCCACCCGCTCCATTTACACCATTCCCGGTGTTTTCCCCGGTTGTGTTGGTGCCGTTTCCGTTGATTCCGCCATTTCTGGTAGTACCTCCGGTTCCACTCGTGCCATTTCCGGCTCCGCCGTTTTCACCGGCCATTCCGCTTTCCATGTTATTTGTGTCGTTTTTCCCGGCAGCGGTGCCCCGGCCGTTTCCGTTCTGGCCATTCGGTGCTCCCTGGCTTGCAGTCGTTGCCTCATCTGCCATGTTGTTTCCATTCTGGTTGCTGCATCCCGCTAAAAGACAAACAGTCATGGCGAAGATCAGCACACATGCAGTCATTCTGATTTTTTTCATCATCGTATTCTCCTTTCTTTCCTAATGAATTCCCGAAGTGAAAAAGAGTGCGCATCCAGGCGGAGCGTTTTTGTTTCATAGACTGTACTTTTCCACGAAACAACCTATTTCAGGAATACATCCTGCTGTTAGTATGAGAAAGAAGAAACTATTTTATCAAAATCAGAACTTCCATTTTTATCTTTTTATAAAATTAACCGATCACATCCTGCATGTCGTACAGTCCCGGCTCTTTGCCTGCCAGAAACAGTGCTGCCTGCAGTGCACCTTTTCCGAAAATTGCCTTGGAATAAGCGGTGTGGCTGAAGGTAATGACCTCATCCGTTCCGGCAAAGATCACATCGTGGTCACCTACAATCGTACCGCCGCGCACGGAAGAGATACCGATCTCTTTCTCGTCACGTCTTACGCGCTCCTGGCTGCGGTCATATTTGTAATGGTACTGGTTGGCCATCGCCTCGTTGATGGAATCTGCCAGAGCCAGTGCAGTGCCGCTCGGCGCATCCAGTTTTTTGTTGTGGTGCTTCTCGACAATCTCAATGTCAAAGCCTGCATTCGCCAGCACCTTTGCCGCATCCTGGACCAGCTTCATGAGGGTATTGATGCCAAGGGACATATTCGCAGAGCGCAGGATCGCAGTCTGTTTGCTGCTCTCTTTTACTTTTTCAATCTGCTCTGCGGAAAGTCCGGTCGTGCAGAGTACCAGAGGCATCTTGTGTGCCGCGCAGTAATCCAGCAGATGGTCCACTGCCTTTGCAGAAGCAAAATCGACGATCACATCTGCCTCAACGTTACATTCCTCTAAAGATGCAAACACCGGATAATCACTTAAAACTACCGGATTGACATCGATTCCGGCTACGATCTCAATGCCATCCATCTCCTTTGCCAGACCGGTAATGGTGCGTCCCATCGCACCATTGCAGCCGTGCATGATCATTTTTACCATTTTATAAGTCCTCCTGTGCAAGTCCTGTTCTTTCGTTTGTGGTTCTATTTGCACGTTTCCAGACAGCTGCATTCCATGACACAGGCAGCTGTCTTTTTGATTCTTTGCAAATGCTGCGTACATTCCCATTTTACAGGATTCCATACTCCTGCATTGCCTTTTTCAGACGTTCCTGGTTCTGCGGCTCCATCTCGGTAAGCGGCAGTCTTAACGGACCAGCCTCTTTGCCCATCAGATTTAAGGCAGCCTTAACCGGGATCGGGTTTACTTCACAGAACAGTGCGTTGATCACCGGAATGGCGTCTAACTGCATCTGGCAGCTCTTCTGGATATCGCCCTTGAAGAAGTTCTCGCAGATCTCGTGGGTCTGTCTCGGAGCAACGTTGGACAGAACGGAGATAACGCCCTTGCCGCCCATAGCCAGAAGCGGAACAATCTGGTCGTCGTTGCCAGAATACAGATCTACGCAACCGTTTGCCAGGTGCATGATCTCTGCGATCACGGAGAAGTTGCCGCTTGCTTCCTTCACGCCAACAATGTTTTTCACATCGCGGCAAAGCTTTACGATGGTCTCCGGTTTCATGGTAAGACCGGTACGGGTCGGCACATGATATAAAAGACACGGAATGTTTACAGACTCTGCGATCGCGGTGTAGTGTGCGATCAGACCATTCTGGGTTGCCTTATTGTAATAAGGAGTTACTAACAACAGTCCGTCTGCTCCAGCCTTCTCAGCCTCCTTGGAAAGGTGAATTGCCTCTCTGGTACAGTTGGAACCGGTTCCTGCGATAACCGGGATACGCTTGTTTACCACCTTGCAGGTGAAACGGATCACATCCAGATGCTCCTCGTGATTCATGGTTGCAGACTCACCGGTAGTGCCGCATGCGATGATCGCATCGGTACCGCCTGCGATCTGCTCCTCCAAAAGCTCAGCAAGCTTATCATAATTTACCTCTCCAGATTCTGTAAACGGGGTTACCAATGCAACACCAGCGCCCTCAAAAATAGCCATGTTCTTTTCCTCCTCATATGTTTATGTATTGCAGGCGTCAATCAACGGATACGCCACCGCACTGTTCCGACATGCAATGTAAAAAAGAATGTGCCTTGGCACATTCTCGCGCCGAGGCGCGGTTGCTTTGGCAACCATCTACCTTTGCGCCGAGCGCGCATCCCTGCGGAGCACTTTTTTGTTTCATAGGATGCACTTTCCTATGAAATAAAAAAGGGACTGACAAATTCCGGTCAGCCCTCTTAAAGTCGCTTTTGTGCTTTTTGCTTTAAGTAGCTCTCCATCCGGTTGGATGACAGTTACAGGATTCTTCACCCTGTCCCCAGATAAATGACTTCCAGACCGTCCTCTATCTTCGGCGCCCGCCCTTTCAAAGAATCCTCTTCTGCTTCTGGTGCATCCGATTCTTTACTCATGCTTCGCGCAACCTCTACTTGCCTGTTTATGTATAATACTAGCATTAACCATTTTAATTGTCAACTTAAACCTATCTGGAACAGGTGGAACAATCTACATATTCCACTTTATCTGCGATCCGGTGGATGCCTTCCGGCAGTACCTTTCCGGTCACAATGACCTGGACCTGGTCACGGCAGTTTAAAATGCCCTCCAGTTCCTCTTCCGTTACGATATTCTGGTCAACCAGCCCAAGGGCTTCATCGAGAACCAGAAGATCACACTCCTCTGTGGTCAGTACCTTCTTTGCATAATTTAATCCATTGCGGATATTGACTTGCTCATCTTTCTTTTCAGAATCACTTAACTCTGCAAAGTAGCGGTCTGATTTTTCGAAGCGGAATATCTTCAGTTCCGGCTCCATTCGCTTTAATACGTCCAGATTTCCTGTTTTCTCACTGCCTTTTAAAAACTGGATCACGATCACGGTTTTCTGCTCTGTGAGCGCCTGGAGCGCTCTGCCAAGGGCCATCGCTGTCTTTCCTGAGCTGTCTTTGCCGCAGATGACCTCTAGTCTTCCTGTACTCATCGCTTTTGCACCTCTGTTTTTCTTAGCATCGTTTATACAAGCGTGCTAATCGTAACACATTCCCATGTGATTTGCAAGTTAATCTGTTAAGACTGCGGCTATTCTTATTGCGGTTCACATACATAAATCCGCCAGCACAGCCGCGCTGATGCTTCGCATCCTCACACTTCCTCTTCCGGATCCCCGCATTCCAGCTTGCTGATGGAAACCTCGTAAGCCACCCGCTTCTCGCACTCAGTCTCGCTGAGTTTTTTGGTGTACTCCCGGCTCTGCACACGGCCCCATACGCGCACTCTGGTTCCCACCTCGAAGCCAGAAGCAAACCGCGCATTTCTGCCCCAGGCAATGCACGGGATATAGTCTGACTTGCCGTAAGGGCGGTTGACTGCCAAAAGCAGATCTGCAATCTCCCTTCCAAGCGGCGTTTTCCGGTAAACCGGTGCCTTACAGATGTAACCATCCAGAAAGATCTGGTTCGTCTTGGTATAATCCGTAAATTTCTCCATAAAATGGATTTCCCGTACAAACACCGACAGTACCAGACGGTTTTTTATTCCTTCATGGCGGTTATAGGAACGGAACTGGCCAATGGCCTCCACCGTGCAGCCAATATAATCTTCCTTGACATCCAAAAGGCGCTCTGAGATCATGAGCGGGATGATATCGGCCTGCTCGCTTAAACGGCTCACTGCCACGTTCACAAGATAAAAGCCCTCTCCAAATACTTCGTGGCTGAAGGTAAACCCGGAAATGATTTCTCCGATCACACTCACCTTATTGTTTTCGATCACTTTTTCTGACATAGTATTTTCTCTCCTCTTCCCATTTCTTTTAGCTCTCAGCTATTATCATATTTACGGGAAAATGAGAAAAAATATTCAGGTTTTCGCTCGACAAATGGCGGCAAAATGTTACATTTTCCATGCAAAAGGCAAAAAAGCAGCAGATTTTATAATGTTTTGCTGTCTCCAACTAACGTTCCCGAAAAGCAGCGAAAGCAAATCGTCCTACAAGACAGGCTGAAACCGCCGCCGAGATCCACTCACTGATCCAGAATCCGTGCCAGACTCCCACTGGTCCCATGATCCGGTTTAAGATCCAGGCAGCCGGCAGGATCACCACCAGATAACGGCACAGGGAAATGATGAGGGAAGACATGCCCATTCCCAATCCCTCAAACGCGCCGCTTGCGGTCACAGAAACCGAAGAAATTAAAAATCCCAGGCAGATTAGGCGTAATGCCTGTGTGCCCGCTGCCACGGTTTCCGGGTTTGTGGTGAACAGCTGCATAAGCTGTTTTGCAAACAGAAGACAGCCAAACGTTCCAACCGCCATAATGACTGCACACATCACCAGCGTCAGTTCAAACAGCCTGCGCACCCGCTTCATTTCTTTTGCCCCATAGTTGTATCCGATCAGCGGACGCAGTCCCTGTACAATGCCGCTGGCCGGAAGATACAGGAAGGTCTGAAGCTTATAATAGATTCCAAGCACCAGCACATAACTGCCGGAAGCTGCAGCAAGAATGCCGTTTAATGCGGTGATCAGAAAGGATGGCAGCGCTATGTTTAAGATAGCCGGAATGCCGATCCCATACAGCTTCTTTAAGATTTCTCCATTTGGCTGCAGGTCCTGTCTAGTAAATTTGACCGGGAACGGTTTTCCCACATACATCAGCAGATATACTGTCAGGGAAACCATCTGGCCGATCCCCGTTGCGATCGCCGCCCCGGTAATCCCCATTGCCGGAAAAATGCCGATTCCAAAGATCATCAAAGGGTCCAGGATAATGTTAGCGATACAGCCGCAAAGCAGGCTTGTCATGGCAACCTTCATGCGCCCTACCGCCTGAAAAAGCTTCTCAAAAAATAATCCCACCATGATCACCGGTGCAAACGAAAAAGCAATGGAAGCATAGCGGATTGCCAGCGCCTTTACGTCTTCATCACCCGTAAACATATTTAAAAAATGCGGCATGACCAGAAGGGAAAGCACCGCCAGAACGACACCGTGGACCAGGCAGCAGAAAAGCCCCTGCCCCGCTGCATTTCCGGCTTTTTTCTTATTTCCGGCACCCAGATACAGCGATACCAGTGCATTGATGCCCACGCCAAAGCCAATGGCAGCAGCACTGATAAAGTTCTGCACCGGATAGACCAGGGAAAGGGCCGTCATGGCGTTTTCACTGATCTTTGCCACAAAAAAACTGTCGATAATGTTGTAAAGGGAATTGACCAGCATAGACACTACCATCGGCAAGGCCATCGACAACAGCAGTGGGAATACCGATTTTTCTTTCATATATGTATCTGTCATAGTAAACTCCTTTCGAAATTATAAGAGTACGCGCCACTGGCGCCTCCTCGATATACAATGCAAAAAAACGCCACACAGCATCCTCCCGTACGGGAAGGAGCTGTGTGGCGAAAATAGCTTGGCTTTACTAGAAAAGTCCACACCAGGTTTTAGGGAATCTGGCAATATTTATTTTTTAAAGGATGCTCTCTTACGCATGGTCGGATCCAGGATCTTCTTGCGGATACGCAGGTTCTCCGGGGTTACCTCAAGAAGCTCGTCGGTATCGATGAACTCCAGGCACTGCTCCAGGCTCATGATCTTCTTCGGAACCAGCTTCAATGCCTCATCAGCACTGGAGGAACGGGTGTTGGTCAGCTTCTTGGTCTTGCAGACATTGACCTCGATATCCTCGGTCTTCGGGTTCTGGCCGATGACCATACCGGAGTAAACCTTCTCGCCCGGTCCTACAAAGAGGATACCGCGCTCCTGGGCGTTGAACAGGCCGTAGGTGATGGTCTCACCGCTCTCGTAAGCGATCAGGGAACCGGTCTTACGGTAGCTTAACTCACCCTTGAACGGGCCGTAACCATCGAAAATGGTGTTGATGATACCGTTACCCTTGGTATCGGTCATGAACTCACCACGATAGCCGATCAGGCCTCTTGCCGGGATGGAGAACTCCAGACGGGTATATCCGCCGTTTGCCGGGCTCATGCCCTGCAGCTCACCCTTTCTGGAGGTCAGCTTCTGGATTACCGCACCGGTAAACTCCTCCGGAACGTCGATGTAAGCTAACTCCATCGGCTCTAACTTCTGGTTGCGCTCGTTGTATTTGTAAAGAACCTCAGCCTTGCTGACTGCGAACTCAAAGCCCTCACGGCGCATATTCTCGATCAGGACAGACAGATGCAGCTCACCACGTCCGGAAACCTTAAAGCAATCCGGGGACTCGGTCTCTTCTACACGCAGGCTGACATCGGTGTTCAGTTCGCGGAACAGACGCTCTCTTAAATGACGGGAGGTAACGAACTTACCCTCCTGGCCTGCAAGCGGGCTGTCATTTACCATGAAGTTCATGGCGATCGTCGGCTCAGAAATCTTCTGGAACGGAATGGATTCCGGATTCTCCGGGGAACAGATAGTATCACCAATGTGAAGGTCTGCGATACCGGATACTGCAACGATATCACCGATGGTTGCCTCCTGAACCTCTACACGCTTTAAGCCGTCGAACTGGTACAGCTTACCAATCTTCACGCGGCGCATCTTGTCCGGATCGTGATGGTTTACGATCACGCAGTCCTGGTTTACCTTGATGCTTCCGTTGTCGATTTTGCCGACACCGATACGGCCAACAAACTCGTTGTAGTCAATGGTGCTGATGAGCATCTGGGTATCTGCATCCGGGTCTCCCTCCGGAGCCGGGATGTAGTTTACGATGGTCTCAAACAGCGGGCTCATATCTACTTCCGGATCGTCCAGCTCTTTCTTTGCAAAACCTGCACGGGCAGATGCAAATACGAACGGGCAGTCTAACTGCTCGTCGGATGCGTCCAGATCCATAAACAGCTCTAATACCTCATCGATCACCTCGGTCGGTCTTGCTTCCGGACGGTCGATCTTGTTGATGCAGACGATAACAGACAGGTTCAGATCCAGTGCCTTCTGCAGCACGAATTTGGTCTGCGGCATCGGTCCCTCGTATGCGTCTACAACCAGGATAACACCGTTTACCATCTTCAGTACACGCTCAACCTCGCCGCCGAAGTCTGCATGTCCTGGGGTGTCGATGATGTTGATCTTCTTATCTTTATAAAATACTGCTGTGTTCTTGGAAAGAATGGTGATTCCACGCTCACGCTCAATATCGTTGGAGTCCATGACACGCTCTGCCACTTCCTGGTTTGCACGGAAAACGCCGCTCTGCTTTAACAGCTCATCTACCAGAGTGGTTTTACCATGGTCAACGTGGGCAATGATCGCGATGTTACGGATGTCTTCTCTCTTCATTTTCATAGTCGTAATAATCCTCTTTCTCTTTAAAAAAACTAAGGACTTGTTGCCAGGTCCTTAGTTTCACGTCATTCATCACAAGTTATTAATATAGCATTCTGGTGAACGGAATGCAAGCGTTTTTTCCTCAATTGCAGGGCTTTTTCTGTTTAAATTTTAAAACAGGACCAGTTCCCCGTCTGCAAAGCCATAATAGCATTCCTTTTCCCGGGTAATCACAGCTTTGCCGCCAGTCTTTTCGGTGATCTGGGCAACCAGGGAACCCTCTTTTTCGAGCGGCACCATGCAGACAACATCCACTGCATCGGTGTACTGGGTATCCAGAACCGGGATCTCCATCTGCGCATTGATGTACTGGATCTTGCCAATGCCATTGTAATCGGTATGGATCTTCAATTCCACACCCGGACATTTCTCCACGATCACGCTGTTTTTGAGTCCCTCCTGCACTGCGCCGGAATATGCACGCACCAGTCCGCCTGTTCCAAGCAGGGTTCCGCCAAAATAACGGGTCACCACGACACAGATGTTTTTCACTTCTGCACCCAAAAGCACATCCAGCATTGGGCGTCCTGCCGTCTGGGCCGGCTCCCCATCGTCACTGCAGCGCTGCACCTGGCCGCGCTCCCCGATCACATAAGCCGAGCAGTTATGCCGGGCATCCCAGTATTTCTTTTTCATCTCATCGATAAAAGCGACGGCATCTTCTTCGCTCTCTACCGGTCTTGTGGTAGCAATGAAGCGGGATTTTTTCTCGGTTAATTCCCCTTCTCCGCCCTCATAAAGAATTTTATATCGTTCCATCATGGGTATACTACTTCCTATCACCTGTTTCTTTTACGATTCGCTTCTCTCGTTCCCTATCATACCAGTAAAGAAGACTTCTGGCAAGAAGCAACATGACTGCCCATGTGTTTCGCAGACACCAACGGATTTTGCCGAAGCTTCGCACGGTTGAATTATCAGAATCATTTTGGTATAATGATAGACGGATTTTTATGTTGTTCACGCATGATACAAACAACATTTTATCCCTCATCAGCAGCTGTCAGACCTCTTTACAGCTGCCAGTACACATCCTGAAAAGGAGGATTCCGAATGAATTATGGAAAAAACGCTACAGAAAAGCGTTTGCAGGCTGCCGAGTCGCGGGGCCGGAAATACCGCTCCCGTATTTTTCTCACCTTTGCAAAAACCTGCTGCGTACTCTGTCTGTTCTGCGTTCTGGTCATATCCAGTATTGGCATCGGCATTGTCATGGGTATCATCGACAATTCCCCGGAGCTGAATGTGGACAGTATCGTACCCATCGGCTATGCCACTACCGTTTATGACAGTGCCGGAAACTTAACCGACACGCTGGTAACTGCAGGCTCCAACCGGGAAGAAGCCACCTACGACGAGCTTCCCCAGGACCTGATCAATGCCTTCGTTGCCATTGAGGATTCCCGTTTCTGGACTCACAACGGCATCGACCTGCGTTCCATCTCCCGTGCCGCAGTCGGCGTGCTGACCGGCGAGAACCGCGGAGGCGGAAGTACCATTACCCAGCAGCTCATCAAAAACAATATGTTCAACGGCGGCATGGAAACCAGCTTCGGTGCCAAGCTCGAGCGAAAGCTCCAGGAGCAGTACCTGGCACTCCAGCTGACAAAATCCATGGACCGCAAGCTGATCTTAACCAACTATTTAAACACCATCAACCTGGGCAATAACGCCCTTGGTGTCAAGGTTGCAGCCCGGCGCTATTTTAATAAGGATGTTTCCGACTTAACACTCTCGGAATGCACCGTCATTGCCGGCATCACCCAGAATCCGTCCCGCCTAAACCCGATCAGCGGGCAAGAGGCCAACGCCGAAAAACGGAAGGTGATCCTGCAGTATATGTTTGAACAGGGCTATATCACCAAGGCCCAGCAGGAGGAAGCCCTGGCAGACGATGTCTATGCCCGCATCCAGATGGTCGACACCGTTTCCAAAGAAAGCTCCACTCCATACAGCTACTTTACCGATGAGCTGACCCAGCAGGTAAAGGATACACTAATGGAAAAGCTCGGCTACACCGAGACCCAGGCACACAACCTGCTCTACAGCGGCGGTCTTCAGATCTACACCACCCAGGACCCTGCGATCCAGGCCATTGTAGACGAAGAGGTCAATGACCCTGCAAACTACTCTGCTGCCCGCTACAGCGTGGAATACCGTCTCTCTGTAACCCATGCCGACGGCACCACGGAGCACTTTTCAGAGAAGAATTTAAAATCCTGGCACGCTTCCACTCTAAACCCGGGATGGGACGGTCTCTACAACAGCGAGGCGGAAGCAGACGCAGATATGGAGGCCTATAAAGCAGCCATCCTGCAGGAAGGGGATACCGTAATCGGCGAACGCTCCAGCAAGGTACTGGAACCTCAGGTTTCCTTCGTCATCATGGACCAGAAAACCGGACAGGTGAAAGCGATCAGCGGCGGACGCGGCACCAAGACAGCCAGCCTGACCTTAAACCGCGCTACCGACACGACCAGACAGCCTGGTTCTACCTTTAAGGTCATTACTGCATTCGCCCCGGCCCTGGACACCTGTGGGGCTACACTTGGAAGCGTTTACTACGATGCTCCATTCACTGTGGGGACAAAAACCTTTAAAAACTGGTACAAGCAGGGTTATCTTGGCTACTCCAGCATCCGCGACGGTATCATCTATTCCATGAACATTGTTGCCGTGCGCACCATGATGGAAACCGTAAGCCCACAGCTCGGTGTGGAATACGCCAAGAACTTCGGCATCACCACCCTGACGGACACCGACATGAACGCAGCAACAGCCCTTGGCGGTATCACCAACGGTGTCACCAACCTAGAGCTGACCTCCGCCTTTGCCTCCATCGCAAACGGGGGACTTTATACCAAGCCGGTCTTCTTCACGAAGATCCTGGACCACGATGGAAAGCTTCTGATCGATAATGAGCCGGAAACCCACCGCGTTTTAAAGGATTCCACTGCATTCTTACTGACGGATGCCATGGAGGATTCCATGCAGCCTAACCACATTTTCGCAAGCTCCGGTGTCAGCGTCAGCTCCACCAGTACCCGCGCCGCACTGCCAAACATGTCTGCTGCCGGTAAGAGTGGTACGACCAGCAACAACAACGATATCTGGTTTATCGGCTATACACCTTATTACACTGCCGGTGTGTGGGGCGGCTGCGATGAGAACCAGAAGCTGACCGCACAGAACGGCGGAACCTCCTTCCACAAGGATATCTGGCGCAAGATCATGACCCGTGTCCACGAGGGATTGAGTGACCCGGGCTTCACCGTTCCGGACAGCATCGAAACCGCAGAGATCTGCCGTAAATCCGGCAAGCTGGCCATTCCGGGTGTCTGCTCCCACGACCCGCGTGGTGACGCTGTCTACACGGAATACTTTGCCAAGGGAACCGTACCGACAGAGATGTGCAACACCCATGTGCTCACAACCGTCTGCAGCGTAACCGGACTCCTTCCGGGCCCGAACTGCCCGAAGACCTCCCATGTGCGTATTGCCCTGCCAGCTGACGAGGAAGGCGAGACCGACGATTCCAAATACGCAATGCCAACCAAACGCTGCTCCGGCCACACAAGCGTTACCATCGATCCGTCCTATCTGGGACCGGACGATGCAGGCACCACCTCCGGAAGCTCTGGAAGCTCCGGCGGCTCCGGAACTGCCGTTCCAGGTCTTGGGCCTGGCGGTGCAAGCACCCGCCCTTCTTCCGCGGTATCGAATGGGCCTGGACGGGACTAGGTGTTGCTGACACTTCCGCATTGTGAACCATAGCGCCACTGGCGTCTCCATGATATCCATTTACACAAAAATGCAGGAAAACCACTCCGGCTTTCCTGCATTTTTTATATTGCATTTCTTATATTTCGAAACAACTTTTTTTATCGGTATTCTTTCGCAATCCTCCGTTTTATAACATGGTTCCAAGCGTATATCCAATGAGTGTTACCACAAGCGGTGTAAGCAGCATCATGATGATACCATATTTATATATCTGGTTCTTACTGCTGTATTCGTTGCCGTGGAGCATTGCAATGACTGCGAAGCTGGATGGCATCAGGTATGCAGCGGAACCACAGAAGCTGGTTACCATGGAGATTGCCACCAGATTGACCACTCCGGTGCTCATGCCAAGGGCAACTCCCAGACCGGTCATAACCGTGATCGTCGATACGTTTGACGCAAAGTTGGTCATAAATACTGCTGCATAGGCAATGATCAGAACCACCGCCATCGTCGGAACATGGCTGATCAGCGGGCTGATGTAGGCAGACATGAATGCATTCACTCCAGTTTCCTCTGCACAGATCACGCTTCCGAAATAAACACCGATGCTGATGAAGATCAGAATGCCCCAGTTGATATGCTTATTCACGATGTCACGCACATCGATCAGCGGCTTATTGTCAATGCTGATGATTCCCATCAATACAACGGATAAGGTCGCCCAGAAAGTGATTCCGTAGCTGTTGAGCGCCTTGACAAAGGCCGCATCCGGGATAAAGAGCTTTAAGAAGCCCGGGATGATCCACAGAAGGACAGTCAGGAAGAAGACAAATACAGTTACCTTCTCGCGCAGGTCCATTGGTCCCTGCTGGTCCAGAACCCGGCTCACATCAAAGTTTTTGAATTTGCCGAAGTCCGGCTTTGCGATCAGGCGGATGATCAGTGCCATGATTGCAAACAGAATAATGCCGGTCGGGATACCAAACAGAAGGTAGGTAAACAGGCTGATGCTCTGTCCTGTTGCAGACTCATACACGCCCAGTCCCAAAATAATCAGCGAATGGGAGATTGGAGTCATGGCACCACCAATATTGACACCAAACAGGGTAATGATATTGGTGATATGCGGGTAGCTGTCATCCTTGGAATAGCCAAGCTCCTGATAGATCCGGTTCACGAAGGCAAGCATAAATGCTGCTGCCGGAACTTGGTCGATAAACGCGCCAAGGATCATGCCCAGAACACCAAGGGAAATCGTGAAGGTCCATGGATTCCTGTTCACGAATTTCTGGCTCATGAATTTTGCAACCAGACGTGAGGTAAAGCCGGACTCATTCAGCGCATGTGTCATAATAAAGGTCATCAATACAAAATATACGACCCAGTTTCCAAGGCTTCCGCTGATGGCTCCGTTTAATGTGGTTGCACCAGTTCTGGACAGTAATACGACTGCCAGCATAGCCGGCCACACAGTATCAACCGCAGACAGCAGAATTACGGTGGCGATAAATACACCGATCACGCGGATACCGGCTGTTGTCATCGGCGCCGGTGCCGGCATCACCCAGAAAATTGCCACGATCAGAAAGCAGATTGCGATCTTCACCAGCTTTGCCCGTTCCATACTAAATTTCTGTGTCATTCTAACCCCTCCTAACATTCCGTGTTTTTACATTTTTTCCTTTGGAAGATCCCACTCACAGAACTTCCAGTACGGTGCATTGACACGTTCACGGTATGCGTCCATGTCCACTCCACGCCAGTCGTAAAAGCCCTCTCCCGCCTTCACGCCTGTTTTTCCTTCTGCGATCAGCTTATCGATACATTCCGGCACAGTCTTGGTATCGCTGATGACCGGGAACAGATTTTTACAGGTTGTCCGGTTCAGCTCCAGACCGCCATTATCGAAATGCTCGAAAATACCGATGGAGGTATAGCGCGGGCAGAAGCTGTACTGCAATGCCCGGTCGATGTCTCTCGGATCTGCCACACCCTCCTCTACTAGGGCAAGTACCTCTCTCCACAATGCGAACTGGAGTCGGTTTCCGATAAAACCCGGGGTCGGTTTTTTCAAAACAACCGGTTTTCTGTCTAACTCCTCCAGAAGCTGGTAGACGTATTCGATCACACCCGGAGCAGTCCGTTTTCCACCGCATAATTCAAAATAAGGGACCATATGTACCGGATTGAACGGATGCGTTACGATGATCCAATCGCCATATTTTTCACAGGTTTCTGCAAGAATATCCGGCACAATGGAGGAGCTTACCGAGCAGATTGCCTTCACATCCGGGCAGGTATCCTCCAGAATATGATAGATATCATGCTTGACATCCGGGTTCTCCAGTGCACTCTCAAAGACGATCTCCGCATCCGCCATAGCCTTATAGTCCTGTGAGATTACCAGATAAGTTTTGCAGATATCCACCTGCTCACTGGTCGCAAGCCCGTGTCCTACCAGACTTTTCCAGTGATTTTCATAATCGTTGCGGCATCTTTGTGCCGATGCTTCGCTGCGCGCATAAACCACCGTCTTAAACCCATGTCCCGTTGTCAGCACTGCCATGCTGGTCGCAATGATCCCGGTTCCGACAATTCCGATTGTGCGTACCTCTTTGCTCATAACATGTAACCTCCTTCGTTTTTATTTGTTAATTATTTATCACTATCAGCATCATATCATTTATTGCATGCATCTGCAATTCGAATTGCGTTGTCATCATTTCCAGAATGGAATAAATTGTTTTCTATACTCTTTCCATTTTGGAACAGATGCGCTATAATAAAAAATGTTTGCAACAATAATCTGACAGTTTATGAGAAGGTATCTTATGTCAAACATACGGTATTATGAGGAATTTGCCGCATTATCGCATTATTTAAGCTTTTCCCGCACCTCGGAGGAGCTTTGTGTGTCCTAGTCTGCCCTTTCCAAGCACATTGCTGCATTAGAGCAGGAGCTGGGGCTGACCTTGTTTATCCGCAATTCTAAAAACTGCGCACTCTCCGAAGCTGGCTATCAGATCTTACCCTATGTTGAAAAGATGCTGGAGGCACACCGGAGCATTGAACAGATCAGCAGGGAACAGTATCTGAAAAAAGAGCAGGCACGCAAAAACCCACAGATCTGCATTGCCTCCTGCCCACTGATCGGTGCCTACAAAATCGCCGATCTCATGGCACGCTTTAGCAGTCTCCACCCGGAGATTGCCGTAGGAACCTCGGAGTTTGAACCCGGTGTCATTCCCAAAATGCTGGACTCCGGCGATGTCGAGCTGGCCTTTGTCCGCCCATTCCGCAGCGGTATGTCTGCGTATGACGCAATTGAGTTTGTGCGGGAGGACATCATTGCTGTGCTTCCAAAAAGCCACCCTCTTTCAAGAGAAACCAGCATCCCTCTTTCCGCCTTAAGGAACGATCCCATGATCCTCATCGGGGAGCAGGCAGAGCTTCACTATGTCTGCATGCAGCTTTGCCTAAAGGCCGGGTTTACGCCGGCATCCCGCTTCAATGGGCTCAGGCCCGACAACATTATGGCGCTTGTCTCACTGAATATGGGTGTCGCATTGCTGTCGCAGAATTTTTACGAATACTACAAACGGGAAAATACCGTTGGTGTTCCCATTACCCCAACGGTCTCCACCTCGATCCGGCTGATCCGCAAAAAAGGGCGGAAGCTTTCCCGGCCAGCCCAGATTTTCTGGGATTTCATCAATCAGGGTTCTCAAAAAACTATAAAATAATCAATCAGGGGGTATTCACATGCAAAAGAAATTTGAATCCGGTACCTTTCTTCCGGACAGTCTCATCTCCTGCCGCACCCTTTACAAGGCAAACGGCTTCTCCAATGATGACATGTCCCGCCCGATCATCGGTGTCTGCAATTCCTTTACCGACATTGTCCCGGGCCACCGCCACCTAAAAGAGCTGGCAGAGCAGGTCAAATACGGCGTTTACCGCGCTGGCGGCACTCCGGTAGAATTTGGCTGCATCGCAGTCTGTGACGGTGTCTGCACTACCCACAGCGGTGCCCGCTACTCTCTCCCGTCCCGTGAACTCGTGGCAGACAGTATTGAAACCATGGCACTTGCCCACCGTCTGGACGGTCTGGTGCTCATCGGCTCCTGCGACAAAACCGTTCCCGGCATGCTGATGGCAGCCGCAAGACTGGACATTCCATGTATCTTCCTCGCAGGAGGATGCATGCTCGGCGGCCAGTCCTTCGGCGGCAAGCGCAAATCAGACTCCACCTCCATCGAGGAGGCTTACGGTATGTACCAGGTAGGAAAGATCGGCCACGATGTCCTGGAGGATATCACGGAGCTGTGCTGCCCGACGGTCGGCTCCTGCCAGCATATGGCAACCGCAAACTCCATGTGCTGCATGGCAGAATCTCTCGGCTTAAGCCTTCCGGGCTCCGCAGCGATCCCGGCTGTATACAATGACCGTCTGCGTGCCGCACTGTTGTCCGGCGAGGCCGCTGTTCATATGGTACTTGAGGGCATTACCTCCCGCGATATCATCACACCGGAGGCAATCCGCAACGCCATCATGGTGCTCATGGCAACCGGAGGCTCCACCAACTGCGTCATCCACACTCTCGCCATCGCACATGAGATCGGACTGGATTCCAAAACTGTCATGGGATGGTTTGAGGAATACGGAAACAGCATCCCGCTGATCTGCCGCATCAACCCGGCATCCAAGGAATTCGACGCCGAAGACTTCTACAAGGCCGGAGGTATCCCGGAGGTTCAGCGTCAGATGAAGCCACTTTTGTATAACGACTGTATGACTGTAACCGGCAAGACCATCGGCGAAAACGCCGCCTCCTGCCGCAGCCTGTATCCAAAGAACCCGGATGTCATCACCTCCTTAGAGAAGCCATTCTCAACCCTTGCAGGTCTCGCCATCATGCACGGCAACCTTGCACCTGACACTGCCGTGGCAAAGCCTGCCGCTGTGGCAGAGGAGGTCCGCCACTTTACCGGAAAAGCCATCTGCTTTGACAGCGAGGATGCTGTCAGCGATGCCATCGCAAAGCAGCTGATCAAGCCAGGACACGTTGTGGTTGTCCGCTACGAGGGTCCGAAGGGTGCACCTGGCATGCCGGAAATGTTCAAGCCTATGAAGCTGCTCTACGGCCAGGGCTTAAATAAATGCACCGCCCTCATCACCGATGGCCGCTTCTCCGGCACCAACAACGGCTGCTTCGTCGGCCATATTTCCCCAGAAGCTGCTGCTGGCGGTCCGATTGCCCTCATTGAAGACGGCGATGAGATCGAGATCGATATCCCGAACAAAAAGCTGGAGCTTCATGTATCCGACGAGGAGCTTGCACGCAGAAAGGCGGCATTCCACTATGAGCCACAGCCAGTAGAAGGATACCTGAAACGGTATGCACTGCACGCAAGAAGTGCTGACCAGGGCGGAATCATCATCGATTAAAGTACATTTAGCAATTTAAGTATATGACAAGGGCCGTGTGAGTTGCCGAAAGGTAACTCACATGGCCCTATTAAAGTTAATCAAATTGTTATTCTTTCATTTTAGGTTTGAAGATCAGCGCCCCCAGATACCCAAACACCAGCGCTGCTGCGATTCCGGCGGAGGCAGCTGTGAGGCCGCCTTTGAAGATTCCAATGCAGCCTTCCTCTCCGATTGCCTTTGCGACCCCCTTCCACAGCGTATTGCCAAATCCAAGGAGCGGTACACCTGCTCCGGCTCCGGCCCATTCCAAAAACGGTTCATAAAGTCCAAGCCATCCTAAAATGGTGCCGCTTACAACCAGAAACACCATCACCCGGCCCGGCATCAGCTTCGTCCGGTCAAGCAGGATCTGCACAAGGGCACAGATCACGCCTCCCACAAGAAAGGCCCGGATCAGTTCCATTACCACACTGCCAGATGCACTGCCCATACTGCTACCTGCAACATCAGCCAGCATGCTGATCATATGATTGATATCATTGTTCATCGTATCGTTATCCCTCCATCCGTTCCAGCACAACTGCGTGGGCAATTCCCGGAATGCTCTGTCCTTCATTATAGCTTACGGTGGAAAGCAGTGCCCCGGTCGGCACAAACAAAACCCGTTTCCATTCCCCACGCTTCAGCTTTGGAAGAATCTTTGCACACAGCGTTACCGCCGCGCAGCCGCATCCACTTCCACCTGCGTGTACGTCCTGCCAACCCCTGTCATAAATTTCAAGACCGCAATCCATATGGCGTCCCGCAAGCTCCTGGCCGCTGCTCTTCATAAAATCGAGAAGTACCTTTTGCCCGACTGCCCCCAGATCCCCGGTGATAATCCTGTCATAATAGGAAACATCCACACCAAAATCCTCCAGATTCTGACAGATGGTGTTCCAGGCCGCCGGGGCCATGGCGGCGCCCATATTCATGGAATCCTTCGTTCCCATATCCACCATTTTCCCGGTTGTGATCCCGGTTACCGCAATACGTGGCGCTGGCAGGTTTCCGGCTTTTTCCCCACGTTCCAATACTACCGCCCCACAGCCGGTCACTGTCCACGATGCGCTCTGTGCCCTCTGGTTTCCATATCCAAGCGGAAAACGGAACTGTTTTTCTGCTGTCGCAAAGTGGCTGGATGCCATTGCAAGGACCCGGTCTGCATGTCCCGCATCCACACACATCGCCCCAAGTCCCATGGCTTCTCCCATCGTAGAACAGGCCCCGTAAAGCCCAAACAGCGGAATTTCCAGATCCACCGTCCCAAAAGAAGTCGCGATCAGCTGCCCCAGCAGATCCCCCGCAAAGAGATAGCGCACCTCTCTCCGGTGAATATTTCCCTTCTCCAGCGCCAGATCTGCCGCCTGCTTCTGCATGGCACTCTCTGCCTGTTCCCAGTTTTCCATTCCAAACATCTCATCCTGCTCGGTGACATCAATCCCGCCCGATAGCGGCCCCTGCCCTTCCTTCTTTCCCGCGACCGAAGCCCAGGATGCCACAAAAGCAGGATGCTCAAAACGCAAGCTTGCTTTTCCCACCTGCATAAAAAAACTCCTTTCCTGCGCCATTCATTCTGAACATAGTATGCGCAAAAAAGGAGTTTTTATTTTAAATTTCTATATATTATATAACTATTGTAGATTTTAATAGGCCCGTATGAGCTGCCGAAAGGCAGCTCATACGAGCCTTGTCACATATTTTAATTGTTTGCAGAAAGAATCTGGCGGATGATCAGTTCCTGTGCTTCTTTCCATTCATCGCTCATTCTTACGGTAAATCCATGATGGCTCTCCCGGAATCTGCGCATTGTCACGGTAACACCGGCCTCAACCAGTTTTCTTCCGTACTCTTCATTCGCAAGACAGAACGGACAATTCTGCGCATTGACAATCAGCGTTTCCGGCTGATTCTCCATCATGTCCGCAGTCGCGAATACCGGTGATACAAATGGCTGTTTTAAGAGTTCTTCGTCTCCATCCGCATAAAGCATGGAAAACGCCTGGGAGCGGTCTGACTTTCCGCTTGTATCGGTCATTGGCATATAGTTGTCATTTGCTGCATAGTCGAGCACCTGTAAGCATACTTTAAAATCCTTTGTCTGTGCGGCTTTCAGGGAGATTGCTGCTACCAGACAACCACCTGCGCTGTGTCCACCAATGGAAACCTTTTTCGGATCAGCCCCCCAGGATTCACACTGTTCAAATACCCACTTTACAACGCGGTAAGACTGTTCAAACGCAACCGGATAAGCATGATCTAAAGAGCTTGCGTAATCAATATCTACAACAATTCCATGAATCCGCGCAGCCAAGTGTTCACAATACAGATCATCATCCCCGTCCTGAAGGAAAATGAATCCGCCGCCATGCATGTTGACATGAACCGGGCATCCGTTTTTCCGGTCTTTTGCCATTGTGATATAACATTTTACCGGAACACCCACAGATGGAACTTCAACCACAACTTCTTTGCGTTCCGTATACTGTTTCCACTGTTTATAATCTTCCGGAATTACACGGCCTTCACGTCCCGTTTTTTTTCTTCCTCCGGTTCTGTCGAGAACTGCCAGCCATTTTTCTCTCTCTTCTTTTGTTAATGCCATCTTTCTCTTCCTCCTTTTATTTGCTTAACCATATACCGGGAAAAACAGATTTGTACTGAAAATCAATGTTGCAACAGCAATAATCAGATATGGAATGTTAAATTTCAACAGCTTAATCGGATCGTATTTACCAATTGCATAAACCATGGTTCCGGCAGCGCAGCCAGTTGGAAAAGCAAGCGCAAACCAGGAAGCAACATTTACAACCAGCACTACCGCCCTCGGATCCATACCACCAGCCAATGCAGTACTTGCCGCGATCGGAGTTAATACTGCCATGCTTCCGGTGTTGGATAAAAATGTTGTCATAACTACGGTTGTTATTCCAAAAACAGTTAAAACCTTAAGACCACTTGGGTTTTCCCCAAGAATTTTCAATACAAAATTTCCAATTGCTTCTCCTGCACCAGAAGAGCTAAGGGCCGAAGACATAGCCAGCATGCCGGCAATCATCCATACCATATCGCTTGTCATGATTTCTACAACTTCTTCGCGTTTCATCGTCTTTGTATAGATGATCAGCAGCACACCTACAACAGAAATCATATATGCCTGATTTCCAAGTAAATCTGAAAAAAGGAATCCAATCACTACCGCAAAAAATACTGCAAATACAATAAATTCCTGAAATCCAGAAATTGATGTTTCTTCTTTCTGTGCGCTCTGGTTTGTTTTTACCGCCGAACTGTCCAACGTAGTTTTCGGTAAAAGTCTCCACGCAAATAAAGAATACACTGTTAAGGCCAATGCCGGAATGATAGCTACTTTTGTCATATCAAACATGCCAAGTGTCTGTGCCGGGTCTGTCACCATACCTTCATAGTAAGCGTTGGCCTGCATCGGCAATGCGGCACCCATTCCAACAGGGAACCGTCCGGTCCATGCACAAAGCATTGCAACAATCAGATACAGCATTCTGGACGAACACACCTCTCCATCATCATCCAGAGTCTGAACAAAAACAAACATGATCGTGAGAACTGCAACCTGTCCCATAACCTGACACAACAGTATCGTAAATCCGAACATGGCCAGCATCAGGATCAATCCGCTTTTTCCTTTCAGGTGGTTGATTCCTGCTTTTATTTTTCTGGTCACACTTGTCTTTCCAATTGCGTTTCCTACTACCATTACCGTTGCAACAAGAATGGTATTTTTATTGATGATGCCAGAAAACGCCGTCGTGAAATCCAGCACTCCGGTAAGTACCAGAATTGCAACGCAGGTCATGGCAGTTACGCCATACGTAGCTTTTTGCAGTAAAAACATGATGATCATAAAGATCAGCACGCCAACAACAATATACAGATTCATATTCTCCATCGTATCTCTCCCTCCAATATTTTCCTTTGTAATTTTTCACCACATTCACACTCTTATTTCATTCATCTGCAGATATCAAATTCCTCCTTCGCATTATTATCATGTGGTGTAAGCAGGAACTTTAGTTTTATTTTATGCTTCCAACTGACGATTGACAATCGCACGAAGCTTATATAAACTATGTATAAAAGTTATGGAAAAGGAGTCTTTATGAAATTAGAGCAACTGCCTTATATTTTAGAAATCGCTTCCTGTCAGAATCTTTCCGGTGCCGCCCAAAAACTTGGAATCTCTCAGCCCGCGCTGAGTAAATATCTTTCCAATCTGGAAGGAGAACTTGGTATGGAATTATTCCGGCGCTACCGGAAAAAGCTATATCCTACCCCTGCTGGTTTTCTTTACCTTGATATGGCACGGCGTATGCAGGAAATTCAGGAAAAAACCCTCAGCTCCATGAACCTTTTGCACACTGCCCAGACAGAGTATCTCTCCATTGGTATTTCTCCGCATCGTGGTGCCGCTGAAATAGCAAAATTGTATCCACTTTTTATCCATCAGTTTCCGCAAATCAGACTGTCTATTCAGGAAGGTTATACAAACCAGCTTCGGGAATACCTGAAAAACCGGCAAGTATCCCTGATTGTCAGCACCGCCCTGAAAAATGACCGCGATCATTTCTTATTTGCCCCCATCCATCACGAAGAGCTTTTGCTCGCAGTTCCGCCATATCACCGCATGGCCGGGAAAGCTTCCGCAAATCCTGATTTCCCCGCAACTGCCAGCCTGAACCAATTTGCAGATTCCCCATTCATCATGATGACACCTGACACTTCGATTGGTCAGGTATGTGCCGAACAATTTGCCCGCTGTGATTTTTCGCCTATGATTGCATATCAGACATCCAATGTTACCATACTTTCCACTTTGATCCGTTCCGGACTCGGTATCGGAATGCTTCCAAGTCTTTACGCAGCACAATGCACGGATCTGTATTTCTTCCGGATTCATTCTTCCTTCCGGATCACATCCGGGATTCTCTGGAATTCCAATCACCGTTTAAGTTTTCCAGAGCGCTATCTCATCTATCTTCTTACAGAACAGTTGTCTGTAAATCCGTTATATCAGATGGAATGTGATCCCCTGATTGAAAAATTCCGTGAAGAATTTATGAATCAAGCAGATAGAAAAGACAAGGACTGATTTGAAATGGATATAAAACAATTAGAATATTTGATTGACATTGCAGAATTAAAAAGTGTAACCCGGGCTGCGGAAAAAAATTTCATGTCGCAGTCTACACTTTCCAGAGAAGTAAAGATTTTAGAAAAGCGAATTGGTGTGAACCTGTTTGTCTGGGATAACCGGGAAATGCGCCTGACAGAGGAAGGGATTCTTTATCTAAACGGAGCGCGTGAGCTTCTGCAGGAATATAAAAAAGGAATGCAAGCACTGGAACGACTGAAAGCAAAACAGCATCAGGTCATCCATCTGATCTTATCTCCAAAAGTACAGTATTTTTTCCGCTCCCATATTCAGCCCGAATTTGTCAGACAATTTCCACACACCTCATTGGAAGTTACGGTCGGATCTGTTTCTATGGCTGAAGAATATCTGGAACATGGATTCGCTGATCTCGCAATTACAGCTACCCACACACCAGAAAAGTTCCAATCAGAAGCAATCCTTCTTCATCGGGAAGCTTATTTTCTGGCACTTCCAGAAAGCCATCCTGCTGTTTCTGCTATCCGAAATCAAACATTTTCGTTCACTATGCTCGATCAGACCCCTTTTCTGCTGACCAAAGGAAACAATGTTTTTCGGAAAATGGAACAGGACGCTCTTTCCTGCAATCATTTTTTCCCTTCAATCACCTACGAGGTTGAAACACTTCATACCATTCGAAAAATGATATCAGAAGGATTAGGTGTTGGATTTCTCCCGGAAGATCTGACCAAAGACGAGCAGTTAAACCTTTGCTTTTTTCCGTTAAAACCTGCTATGCATGTCAGCACAATACTTCTGCTTCCACGTACCGGCATTCACAAAAACAGTACACTAGCACTCAGGCAATTGATTTTACAAAAATTCCTGTATTTTGGGAAATTCAATCAGCAATAATCCTGTATACTGCCCAATTACAGAATAAAAATATTGATAACTTAAAGGGCCGTGTGAGTTGCCTTTCTCAGCTCACGCGACCCTTGTCATATTTTAAATTGTGAATTTTACGCAGCCAGCGCTTCCTTCTCTCTCTTCGCTGCCTGATATCCCAGTACGCACACAGCGCCTACGAGAACCAGTCCGATGAGGTCAGTCAGGCTGCCCGGTACTAAAAGGGTAAGTCCTCCAACGATGCAGAGGATTCTCTCCCACCACTTCATGTTGCGGAATACGAAACCGCTTAAGCCGGCTGCCACACCAAAGATACCGATGATGCTGGTAATGGTGATCATAACAACCTCCGGGATGGTGGTGTTGATGAACAGCATTGCCGGGTTCATGGCGATGATGTACGGTACGATAAATGCTGCGATGGCAAGACGGCTTGCATTGAATGCGGTCTTCATCGGTCCGGCCTTTGCGATGGCGGCGCCTGCGTAGGCGGCCAATGCAACCGGCGGGGTGATATCTGCAACGATACCAAAGTAGAATACGAAGAAGTGTGCTGCAAGCATCTCAACGCCGATTTCCGGGCTCATGAGGATCGGGGCACAGGTTGCTGCCATAATGCAGTAGGTTGCGGTGGTCGGAACGCCCATACCAAGAACGATACAGCAAAGCATGGTCAGAAGCAGTGCTACGATCATGACACCGCCGGATGCGGATACAATGGCACGCAGGAGCTTGGATGCAAGACCGGTAGAGGTGATGCAGCCCGCTACGATACCAGCCATGGTACATGCAGATGCTACGGTGATGGTTCCCTTGCCGCCTGCCTCCAGCGCATCGATGATCTTGCTTACGTTGATGCGGTTATCGGAGTTGAACAGGCCTACAACGATGGTTACCAGGATTGCGATTGCTGCGGAGCTCTGCATGGTACGGGTACCATTGGATACCAGAACGACCAGAACTACAAGCGGAGCCAGCAGATAAATCTTGCGGATCAGATAGCTGAATTTCGGAAGGCTTTCTTTGTCAAGTCCCTTTAAGCCAAGCTTCTTTGCTTCCAGATGTACGGCAATGTAAATGCCTGCAAAGTACAGGATTGCCGGAAGGATTGCTAAAACTGCAATGCGGGAGTACGGAACACCGGTGTACTCTGCCATAAGGAATGCGGCTGCGCCCATGATCGGCGGCATGATCTGTCCGCCGGTGGATGCTGCTGCCTCAACAGCGCCTGCAAAATCCGGTTTGTAGCCGGTCTTGATCATCATCGGGATGGTGACGGAACCGGTGGTTACAGTGTTTCCTACGGAAGAACCGGAAACCATACCGCACAGTGCGGAAGAAATAACGGCTACCTTCGCCGGGCCGCCGCAGGAGGAACCTGCCACGCAGTTTGCAAGGTCAATGAAGAATGCGGAAATACTGGTCCGCTCCAGAAAAGCACCAAAGATAATGAATACCACAATGTATTTCTGACATACATTGATCGGAGTGTTCATAACACCGTTTGTGGTGTAGAACAGATCGTAAACAACCTTACCAAAACGGACATTTGCAAAGGTGTAGATCAGCAGTGCACCGACTACAAACAGGATCGGCAGACCAACACACCGACGGCAAAGCTCAACCAGAACAAGAATGGCAACGATGGCCAGAGCCAGCATAAACGGGTCTTTGGAAATGACACTGTAGCTGGTTAACAGGATTTTCTGTGCGTTTGCTGCAAAGTAAAGAAATGGACCTGCGCCTGCGACCATCAGTACAACATCGTACCACGGAATGTAGTTTACACGGACGTGCCCTTTTTTGACCGGATAGTTTAAAAATCCGATGATAATGATCATAGCCAGAAACAGTGTCAGGCGAACCTCCGGAAGACTCTTATCTACCAGGGTCAGGTAAATGCAGAACAGGGAAAATGCTGCCATCAGGAAACGGATCACGGCTTTCGGCTTTCCTTCCCATACACGGACGTTCGATTCCCTGTCATATTTTTTCATCACCGCATCGACATCCTCTGCGGTTCCGGTTAAACCGTCAGCTGCCGGGGCACTGTCCACAGCGGCTGTATGTTTTTTGTTCAGAAAGCTCATAGTCGAATCCCCTTCCTATTCTTATTCAGGCGCTTCCTGGATTCGGAAACGCCTGATCATCCTCATTTTGGATCAGTCTCACCTGGCCCTGCATGAAATGCGCCAGCCAGATGATACTTTTCCACTGCTTCCTATTTGGTCGGAACAGTCAGGCCTTTTTCTGCGAAGTATTTTGCAGCGCCAGCGTGATACGGAACTGCGGTTACAGATGCTGCAAAGTCAAGGTCCAGCTCATTCTTCTTGTCGTGTCCAAGTGTGTCGATGCTGTCGTAGATACCTGCTACTACGTTGTAGATATCGTTCTCATCTACATCGTCCTGCGCGATGATAACTGCGCCGACTGCAACGGTGGTTGCGTCTTTCTCAAGACCGTAAGCATCTTTGGAGATCACGTTCTTGGTGTAGTAAGGAGAAGTCTCCTGAAGTTTTGCGATGTGCTCATCGTCTAACTCTACCAGATATACGTCTCTGGTTGCTGCCAGGGAGGTCACTGCGGTGGTCGGTGCACCTGCTACGATGAAGGCTGCATCGATCTTGCCGTCCTGCATGGCCTCTACGCTGTCACCGAAGGACTGGTAGGTAGGTTTGATGTCGTCGATGGTTAAATCGTATGCGCCTAAGCAATCCAGAGCGTTGAAGTAAACGCCGGAACCGGAATCACCAACGGATACGGTCTTGCCCTTTAAGTCTGCCACGGTTTTGATCTCCGGGTTGAGGGTTACGATCTGTACCTGCTCCATGTAAAGCGCTGCCACGGTAGAGAAGCCGTCGATCTTTGCGCCCTCAAAGAGGTTCGTGCC
Organism: Clostridium sp. AM42-4; assembly: GCF_003480105.1. NCBI lineage: Bacteria > Bacillati > Bacillota > Clostridia > Eubacteriales > Clostridiaceae > Clostridium > Clostridium sp. AM42-4. The sequence goes on along the minus strand of NZ_QUIK01000016.1, from coordinate 36,790 downwards.
GTTGTAAGCGTATGCCATAACGTCGGACTGTACAAAGCCAAGCTGTGCGTCGCCTGCGTCCATAGCCTCGATGTTGCCCTTGGAGCCTTTGCCAACGATCGCGGTTACGGTGGTGTCGGTCAGGTCACTGATCTGTCCTGCGATCACGCTTCCGAATCCGTAGTAAGTACCCTGGTCACCGCCGGTGGTAAAGATCAGCTCTTTGCCGCTTCCAGCCTGACCGATCTTGTCAGCCGGTGCAGCTTTGGTGTCTGCCGCGCTGTCTGCTGCGGTGGTATCTGCCGCGGTGGTAGATGTAGAAGCGGAACCGCCGCAAGCGGTGAGGGATAATGCTGCCATCATAGATGCCATAACCAATGCCATGTTCTTTTTCATAATCGTGTCCTCCTCGGGTTTTGTTTTTACAGCTTACAATGCCTCTTTTCTGCTGTGTTTTTCTCAACTTGGTGCCAATTATAGCACAGGGATTTTTAAATATCAAGCTAAATATTGTAATTATTACAGCTTTTTAGTTGTACTTTTCCATATTAAACTGCTAAACTAATTGAGATTGACGAAAATTTGTATAAAAAAGAGCCTGTGTGATGTTTTCTCACACAAGCTCTTATCTTCTGAAATAAACTGTAAATTTTTATTTAAACCGCACAGCAGTTCCTAATTCTCACACTTAGTCCAGCTCAAACGCGCCGGTATACAGCTGATAGTAAGTACCCTTCTGGGCAATCAGGTCGTCGTGATCACCACGCTCAATAATGCGTCCGTGGTCAAGAACCATGATGGCCTTACTGTTACGGATCGTGGACAGGCGGTGTGCGATGACAAGCACGGTTCTGCCCTCCATGAGGTTATCCATACCCTGCTGTACCAGTGCCTCGGTACGGGTATCGATGGAACTGGTTGCCTCGTCTAAGATCATGGCAGGTGGATCCGCCACAGCCGCACGGGCAATGGAGATCAGCTGGCGCTGTCCCTGGGACAGGCTTGCTCCGTTTCCGGTCAGCATCGTATTGTAACCGTCCGGCAGACGGGTGATGAAGCTGTCTGCATTCGCCAGCTTCGCTGCCGCGATGCATTCCTCATCGGTAGCATCCAGACGTCCATAACGGATATTCTCCAGAACGGTTCCGGTAAACAGGTTGACCTCCTGCAGTACCACACCTAAGGAGCGGCGCAGGTCTGCCTTGCAGATCTTGTTGATGTTGATGCCGTCGTAACGGATCTTTCCGTCCGGAATATCATAGAACCGGTTGATCAGGTTGGTGATCGTGGTCTTTCCGGCACCGGTCGCACCAACGAATGCAATCTTCTGTCCCGGCTTTGCAAACAGGGAGACATCATGCAGCACCAGTTTCTCCGGAACATAACCGAAGTCCACATGCTCCAGACGGATATCGCCCTTTAACTCGGTGTAGCTTACAGTTCCGTCCGGACGCGGATACTTCCATGCCCAGATATGGGTCGGGTGATCGGCTTCCACCAGTTCCCCGTTCTCATCGTGTTTTGCGTTGACCAGGGTAACAAAGCCCTCGTCCTCCTCCGGCGTTTCATCGATCAGCTCGAAGATACGTCCTGCACCTGCAAGACCCATCGCGATCAGGGCTACCTGGTTGGAGCTCTGTCCCACGGTCTGTGCCAGCTGTCTGGACATGCCGAGGAAGGTGATAATGATGCCGACAGACACCGGGCTGAAACCGCTAAGGGTCAGGTTCGGAGCCTTGCAATATACCATCAGACCGCCTACGATCGCCAGGACCACATACATCAAGTTACCCATATTGCCCAGAATCGGCATCAGCGCGTTGCCGTACTGGTTTGCCGTCTTACTGTCGCTAAACAGCTGCTCATTGTACTTTAAGAAGTCCTGCTTTGCTTCTTCCTCATGGCAGAAGACCTGGACAACCTTCTGACCGGACATCATCTCCTCGATGAAGCCCTCTTCCGCTGCCAGGGAACGCTGCTGGTACATCATGTACTTGGAGCTCATGCCGCCGTACTTCTTTGTTACGGTCAGCATCGCTGCCACAAACAGGCATACTACGATGAACATCGGAATGCTGAAGCTGGTCATCATGACGATCATCACTGCGATGGTAAGGATGGACTGGAACAGCATCGGCATACTCTGGCTGACCATCATACGGATGGCATCGGTATCGTTGGTATAGGTACTCATGATGTCGCCGTGTGCATGGGTATCAAAATATTTGACTGGCAAAGTCTGCATCTTGGTGAACATATCCACACGGAAGTTCTTTAAGGTACCCTGGGTGACGGTCGCCATAATGCGGGTGTAGATCAGGGATGCGCATACACCAAGTGCATAGATCAGAGCCATGCTTCCAAAGATGGAAACCATCTGCGGCCACACGCTGTCCATGCCGTTCTCCACACCAGGAAGAATACACTGGTCGATCAGCGCCTGAATGTAAATGGTCTGTCCGACGGAAGCGACCGCCGTAATGATGATGCAGACCATAACCGTGATCAGATGTGCCCGGTAATGGGAAAATAAATATGCCATCAGGCGTTTGAAGGTGCCCGGCTTGATGCCGGAGCCATTTGCGTTTCTCATTTGTCTCATCCTCTTACGCCTCCTTACTCTTAGTCTGGGAATCAAAGATTTCCCGGTAAATGCCGTTGAATGCAACTAATTCGTCGTGGCTGCCCTGCTCAACAATACGTCCGCCGTCCATGACCAGAATGAAATCTGCATCCTGCACGGAAGAAATACGCTGGGCAATGATGATCTTAGTGGTATTCGGCAGTTCCTCGCGGAATGCCTTACGGATCAGGGCATCGGTCTTGGTATCGACTGCAGAGGTCGAGTCATCCAGAATCAGGATGCGCGGCTTCTTTAACAGGGCTCTTGCGATACACAGACGCTGCTTCTGACCGCCGGATACGTTGGTACCGCCGCGCTCAATGTAGGTGTCATAGCCGTTCGGGAACTGGCTGACAAACTCATCGGCCTGGGCGAGCTTACATGCGTGGATGATTTCTTCATCAGTCGCGTTCTTACTGCCCCAGCGCATATTTTCTTTGATGGTGCCGGAGAACAGAACGTTTTTCTGCAGGACCACGGCAACCGCATCACGCAGGGATTCCAGATCGTACTCGCGCACATCTTTTCCTGCGACCTTTACGCTTCCCTTGCTGACATCGTAAAGTCTGGAGATCAGCTGGATCAGGGATGTCTTGGAAGAACCGGTTCCTCCGATGATGCCGACCGTCGCACCAGACGGGATATGCAGGTCAATATCAGACAGCGCAAACTTTTTGCTCTTCTCGGAATATTTGAAGGAAACATGATCGAAATCCACGCTTCCGTCTGCAACCTCAGTTGCCCCGTTTTCCGGGGAAGTCAGGCTGCTCTCATGGTTTAACACTTCTGCGATACGCTCTGCACACTCGGAAGCCATGGTTGTCATGATAAATACCATGGAGAGCATCATGACGGATGCCAGGATCTGAACACCGTAGCTGATCAGGGAAGAAAGCTGTCCGGTCGTCAGCTCGGTCGCTCCGGAATTGACGATCATCTGCGCTCCGATGTAGTACACCAGGAACATGGACAGGTACATGCAAAACATCATGGTCGGGTTATTGAATGCCAGGATCTTCTCAACAAAGGTGAAGTCCTTGCGCACCTCTTCTGCCGCCTGGTTGAACTTCTCGGTCTCGTAGGATTCACGGACAAAGGATTTTACCACACGGATACCGGCTACGTTCTCCTGCACGGAGTTATTTAAGGCATCGTACTTTTTGAAAATGCGCTTGAAGATCGGATGCACATGGGTGGCAATTCCAAACAGTACGCCTGCCAGAATAGGCAGGATACATAAGAAGATCAGAGCCATCTTCACATTGATGGTCATCGCCATGATCACGGAAAAAATAATCATGAGCGGGGTACGCACAGCCAGACGGATTAACAGCTGGTAAGCGTTCTGTACGTTTGTAACATCCGTTGTCATACGGGTTACCAGGGACGATGCGGAAAATTTATCGATGTCCGCAAACGCAAAATCCTGGATTTTAAAATACATATCCTGTCTTAAGTTTTTCGCAAAACCACAGGACGCCTCTGCCGCGTTTCTCGCAGCCAGCACACCACAGCCTAAAGACATGGTTGCCATGACCAAAAGGACCAGGCCATACTGTAAGATTGGTGTCATGGTGTCGGCAGACAGATGATCGATCAGCTTTGACATCACCAGCGGGATCATACACTCCAGTACAACCTCGCCTGCTACAAAAAGCGGTGATAAAAGAGACTGTTTCTTGTACTGCCGTACACTCTTCAGTAAAGTTTTAACCACTGCAATTCCTCCTTGTTTCCCTTGTAAATGATTCTGTTGCCGTTCACGCATACGTGAACAACAAACATTACTCTGCCAGATTTTTCAGCATTTTGTCTGTCACAGAAAAAAAGACCTGCATCTCTTCCTCTGAGATACCGGCTATCAGCTTTTGATTGAGCTTATCAAGACCTTTCAGCACGCAGTCCTTATACTGCAGCGCTTTCTCGGTCACCACGATCTTTTTTCTTCTTGCATCGTACGAAACCGGCTCCTTGCGGATCAGCCCCCGCTGCTCCAGCTCCTTTAAGAGCGCAGTAGCCGTGGGTGGTCTGAGTCCGAATTCCGCCTCGATGTCTTTCTGGAAAACATCGCTTTTCGTATGCTCTGCCAAAAGAAAATGAAGTGTGCGTCCCTGCGCTCCACTGAACATCCCGGAGCCGAAGGCCGCACACATCTCTCTGCTGATTCCGTTTGACAAACGTTTGATGCTGCGCATGGCAATTTTTTCTTCCTGCTGTTTCATTGCACCTCATCATGTTGTGTGACTTTGCAGCCGCCTCTTCGCCTTGCTTTTTTCGAAGCAGGTCTTGATGTTATCTCTGTCGGCCGCATATTTTATTTAGTTTCCTAAGTATGTTAGGACATTATCGCTAATTTGTCAATCGGAAATTTGTGAACTTTTTATGAAATCATACCAGGGGCAAAAAGTCTGGAATCCGATTCAGGCTTACTTGCAAGAGGATTGTGGACCTTTTACTGCTTTTCGTTTCTACGTTTCTGGTCCAGATAAGAAACCGCAGACAGTGCCGCAATATTTCCCTGCCCGGCCGATTTGATATACTGGTAAGGCCGTCCTGCAATGTCACCGCAGGCAAAGCATCCAGGCACATTCGTCTCCATCTGCAGGTTGACTGCCACATGGTTTCCATCCATTTGAAGTCCCGGTACCAGGTTCTTCGGAGACACACTCTCCCTTAAAATAAAAATGCAGTCTGCCGGATAACTTCCGGCACTGGTCACCAGTGTATCCGCCTTCATGCCGCCGGTAATCTCCTTCGGCACTCCGTTTACTACCGTAATCTTTTCCGAAACTTCCACCGGCTCCTTGTACATTGGGAAATAATACACCTTTTCTGCAATGTCAGCCAGAAAATCGGCTTCCGCTTCCTCGGATTTCTGATATCCGATCACGGCTACCGTTGCACCACGGTAGAGCGGCGCGTCGCAGGTCGCGCAGTAGCTGACGCCGCGGCCCAAGAATTCTTCTTCTCCCGGAAGCGGCTTGCCAAAATTAACGCCGGTTGCCAGAATCACAGTATCCGCCTCGCAGATGTCCTGTCCCACCTGCAGGGAAAAATAATCGCCCATTGGATAGATCAGATTCACCCGGTCCTCCACGATCGGGATCTGCATCCGCTCAATGTGTTCCTCAAATGCCTTTCCAAGCTCTGCCCCGCTGATCTCCGGGAACCCAAGATAGTTCTGGATTTCCTGCGCTTTCTGTACCTTACTGCTCAGATCCCGGCTTCCTACTAATAAAATCTTCTTTTTGCGGATGGCCGCCGTGACTGCCGCGGAAAGTCCCGCCGGGCCAGTGCCAATGATGGCGATATCGTAACGTTCCATATATCTATGTTCCTCCTTGCTGTCTCTGTGCCTATTATACACAGAATTGTTTTCTTCTACAAGCATCTCGCCAGGTAATACCCAAGCTCCCGCCCCAGCGTCTGCGCGATGCTCAACCGAATGTAAGAGACGCAGATCTTTTCCAAAATCATCATCATGCCCCTTGTGGCAGAGCTGGTTATAGCGTTCCACCTCTTTCAGAAAGTTCTCACGGTCTGCCTCGTCTTCAAATAAAAGTCCGGCAAGCTCTTCCAGGGTATCGGCGCAGTAAAGCGGACGTTTTTCCCAAGCCCGGTCCTTATCCAGGATTTTATTGCCTTTTTGGTTTTTCGCGTTCTCAAGCGCCGTATTCAGCCGCTTCCATTCTTCTTCATCTGTATAGTCAAGCAGACCATGGCACGGAGTCTGGAACGTAACCTGCTCGCGGATCGTATCATCAAACACCGCCCACAAATTTCCGTTTGGCTGATGTGCACCCGGAAGCGCCGCCAGGATATGCGTTCCAAACGCTTCATCCGAGTAGCGTTTTCCATGCTTATTCACCCGCAGTACCGGAGTGGAACCGATCAGTCCAAATCCTGGGAACGAATAATTGCCGCCCATCGCCGCATGACTTCTTGGCTCCAGACGGCCACCTGCCCATAATCCCATGCAGATTCCGCTTCCGTCCCAGCCGTGACCGGTGAAATCGCTTTCCTCTTCCGTGAGATCTGCGGTTTCCGTGAGAAGATAACGGCACATTTCTGCATTTTTGCTGTAGTCCCCCGCTGCAATGCCATGCTCCTTCTGCCACCTGCTGTTGATGTGCCCGATCTCCCCGATTCCAAGCACCCACTGTGTTTCCCGTTCCTGCTGCTCTAAGACGATTACACTGACACCTGCCTCCGCTGCCGCGCGGGCCGCACAGGTCCCTGCATGCCCTGCCCCGATGATCACAATATCCGAATCATATGTCTCAGAAACCGCATCTGGTGAAATCGTTTGCGGCTTTATTGCCCATGTCTCGTTCATAGTATTTTCTCCATTCTTTAGATCTTTTCCGCAGACCGCACAAAGTTCTTGTGCGGAACCCCGATCATACTGCGCAGGGTATTTCCGGCTCTTTTATAGATTAAATAGGTGATCATGGATGTAACCCCGTGCTTAAACAGATTGAACGGAAATACCGAAAACAGCATCAATGTCGGCAGATCCGTGATCATCGGATTGATCGCCGTTCCCATTCCAATGATCACATCCATCGGCATTCCATATAATTTGGAATACAGAGGGAACGCAAGGTAAGCATTGATGAAAATAAATACGATACTGACCAGGACCGAAGAAACAGCCATAGCCACAATTACGCACAATGCAGTGGATTAGTTACCTTCTGGTAACTATTGGAGGCAACGATTACTGATAAACAGTCATTTTCTGTCAGCACGGGAAAATACATATCTGGTGATCAACTATCATTTTTGTAAACTGTTGAAATTTTTTCAAAAATTCGAAAAAAGTACTTGCGCATTTTTCAATTTTATAGTATAGTATGTTCTTGTCGGCGGGAGTGCTGGAATTGGCAGACAGGCTAGACTAAGGATCTAGTGGCAGTTATGTCGTGTGGGTTCAAGTCCCATCTCCCGCAGGTATGCAGAAGTGGCGGAATTGGCAGACGCGCACGGTTCAGGTCCGTGTGGTAGCAATACCTTGTGGGTTCGACTCCCATCTTCTGCATTGCAGAATCAGCGGACGCGCCACTGGCGTCTCCTCGATATGCTGAGCAAAATGAACCATCGTACAGATTGTACGGTGGCTTTTCTGGCTTTTCTTTTTTATTTTCTTGACATATTTCTATATGCACCATACAATAATAACACCAGACAGACAACAGTGTGTGCCTGTCCAAGCGTTGAAGCATAACAGCGTACCGGAATGCCTTGTTATGCTGAGCTTTCAGTAGGGGTTGTGCATGAACCTCAAACCGGAGTAGGCTCTGACCGAAAGAAAATGCTGAAAGGAGTGGGTGTCGCGCTAACTAACGTGCGACACCCCCCTTTTTTTATTATTTCTTTATGATACTTTCCTTAAAACAAATTCCCCTATCACGATATTTACAACCGCAATCACCAACGCAATTCCGATCACCATCCAGTCACTGCTCAATGTAACCAGCGGCATCACAGCAACCAAAACTGCAGACATTGGTGCAAATATACTTGCAGCGATTCCAAAGGAATCATATGCAGAGGTTTTTGCATCTGGATCAACACATCTTCCAAGAGCAATTCCTGTTGTGGAAGATCCAAGGCACTGGCCAAACATACAGCACATGGTTTCAAACCAGTCCTTCTTCAGCCATCTGCTTCCAAAGAAAAAACATGAAACAATGGTAAATGCAACGATTACAATAGACATGATAATGATAGGAACAATAAAGGAAGCAAACAGCTTTACATTTAAGGTTGCTACCGCAGCCGTTACGCAGATTTCCAATGCAACACCAGAAATCGTATTAACGCTTTCATGATCAATATAACCACTCGTATGTGTGCGTGCCATAACAAACTGCATGATCACAGCACCAACCATTCCATGTAAAAATCCCGGAAAATTCTTAAACAGCGGAATATAATTCGCAATCCATGCAAAAATCTTATCACCAATAAAGATACAAAGCATGATGATTGCAAACTGCAGGGCAAAGGAGTTGATACTTCCACCCGCTACTACAGACTTTCCGATTTCTTTTTGCTGTTCTTTCGGAATTACACCACCATATAAAGTGGCATCCTTGGAATCCAGTTTGATTGTCTTAGCCCAGCCTTTCCGGACACCAATGTTTACAATTATCATGCCAACGATCATTGCCAGCATCAGGCCAAGCGTTGCCATAATGATACCAAGGTCAAGTGCACCGGTATACCCATAGTTTTCATAAAACTCTCCGGCACTGGAGGCTGCACCATGTCCGCCAAAAAACGCATAGACACTTAAAATTCCCCAATGCTCCGGAAGTACCGTCCAAACTTTGGATAACAGTAAGCCGACCAGCAGGCCAAGACCCATCTGTCCAAAATAAACCAGACACTCTACATTTGTGACTGCTGCATATTCTTTCAATTTTCCTCTGGTAATTTTTGCTTCCAGCATCATGGCCGTCATAACGATCACGATCATAGGGCTTGCCATCTGGCCAAAGGTTTCCGGGATCTCTATGAGTCCCAGACATTGTGGTCCCAGCACCAGCGCAACTACACCGCCTAAAACCGAAGATGGAATAAACAGCTTTTGAAATGGCTTTACAATTTCACGCAGAACAAAGCCGATGAGCAAAAAGACCAATAACAACATCAGATCCGAAAATACCGTATTAAACATAAGCCTTCCCCCTAGTACATTTTATACCACGATACCTGCTGCAGGTTTTCCTTCCAGTACATTAATCACATTTTCCACTACTTCCATTCCGGTACGGTACAAAGCTTCTTCCGTGTTTCCGCCAATATGAGGAGTTGCGGAGAAGTTTTCCAGGGTAAGCAGCTTACTGTCTTTCGGCAATGGTTCTACTTCAAATACATCAAATGCTGCCGCTTTTAGCTTTCCATCTTTCAATGCTGCATACAGATTCTCCTCATTAACGATCTTTCCTCTGGCTGCATTGACCAGGATCGCCCCTTTCTTAAAATGGTCAAACATTTCCCCACTGACCAGGTTGATCGTTCCCTTCGATAACGGGACACTGACACTTACAAAATCACTGGCCTCCAGCAGCTCCTCCAGTTTTTCACACTTGATAAAGCCTCTTTTTTCTGCTTCTTCCTTCTCCACGAACGGATCATATCCATAGACCGTAGTGCCGAATGCTGCTTTCATCATTCTGGCAACTCTCTGGGAAATATTTCCCATTCCAATGAGTCCTACCGCCTTTCCGCTCACATCATTTCCCTGTAGATCCGGCGGTGCGATGCGCTTAAACTCACCTCTTCTTAGTTTCGCATTACACTCGTAAAAATGACGGCTCATAGCAATAAAGGAGCCCACAACATATTCTGCAACAGAATTTGCATTGGAGGTCGGCGTGTTCAATACCCGTACACCATTTCTTTTTGCCGCATCCAAATCGATAATGTTCATGGCAATTCCATGTCTTCCGATTACCTTCAGGTTCTTTGCCTGGTCGATCATTTCTCCGGTAACCTGTGTTCCACGGACAATGATCCCATCCTGCTCTTCGATCCGGTCAAAATCGGTCACCACATCTGCGTATTCCTTTAAACGCTCTACTGCTGCCGGATGAATAAATTCATTTAAATAGATTTTTTTCTTCATAATTACAGTTCCTTTCTGCCTTTTCTAAGCAGTTTTACACTTCTTCCCTGCACGCTTCCCCAGAAGCCATTTTGCATATTGTTTCAATTCCACATCTGGCCATATTCACTACAGATTCATTCGTGTAGAAGGCCATATGCGGAGTCATGATCACATTGCGAAACTGTCTGAGATAAAACAGGTTTCTCTGGGCCAGAATCTCAATTCTGTGGTCTCCATGAACAATTCCTGCCTCTCCTTCCACCGTGTCCAGGCCAAGTGCTCCGATCTTTCCACTTTCAATCCCCTGGATCAGTGCCTCTGTATCTGCCAGTTCACCTCTGGCGCAGTTGATCAGGATCACGCCATCCTTCATCTCATGTAAGCTCTCCTGGTTGACCATATGTCTGGTCTCCTCAAAAAGAGGCAGATGAAGGCTGATGATATCTGCCTTCTGATACAGCGTATGCTTATCCACATACTCCACATACGGTTTCACTTTCTCATTTGGGAACGGGTCATACGCAAGAATTTTACAGCCAAAGCCACTCAGATACTGAATCACGCGAAATCCAATCTGGCCAGTTCCAAGGATTCCTACTGTCATCCTGCTCAAGTTACGGCCCTTAAGGCCGATCAGGTCAAAATCATTGACCTGGCCGCGCCAGAGCTGCTGCTTATAATTACGCAGGCACATCAGCATGAGCATAACCGTAAACTCTGCAACACTGTCCGGTGGATATGTAGCATAGGAGACGCGGATCCCAATTTTTTTCGCATGCTCTATATCGATATGGTTATAGCCACGTGTTCTCGTTGAAAGGAAGCGGACACCATATTCATAATAAGCATCCAGCATTTTATCACTGATATAGCTTAGCCCGCTGATGGTAACTCCAAGACAACCTTCCACTTCAAAGGCATTTTCCAATGTAGGCTCTGCCCACACAAGCTTAAGATCTATCTGTTTTTCTTCTGCTGTTTCCTTCAGAACTACTTCTTCGTCTTTTTTGACGCAAAAGCTACAAATTTTAATTTTTTCCATGCCAACCTCTACCCCTAAATAATTTCAAAACCACACTTTTCGATATTGGTCTTGATCATGTTAAATCCAGGGCTATTCTCCCATTCTCCATCATGGATGATCTGGTCGAATTTTGCTTCCCGTTCCACTACGCCCATGGCTTTTTTCAGCAACTCCTCTGCATCCTCCGGACGGACTACCAAAACGCCATCTTCATCGCCAATGATGATATCTCCAGGACGTACTACCTGATCACCACAGGAAATGTAGGTATTGATCTCACCGAAGCCATTTTTGTACGGTCCACGCGGGGTTACACCCTTGGAATAAACCGGAAAATCATGCGTATTTAAATAATCCACATCGCGGCAGCAGCCATCTACCACAAAACCAGCCACATTGCGGCTTACTGCGTACTGATACATTAAATCACCGCAGACGCTGTGGTTTAAATCACCGCAGGCATTTACCACGATCACATCGCCAGGCTGTGCCAGGGAAATCGCATAGTTAAACAGCAGATTATCTGCGATCGCGCCTTTCACAGTCAGCGCAGTTCCCAATATCTTTTTGCACTTTCCTGCCGGCTTGATGGAGGAATGCATGCAGAACAGTCTGCCCATGCAATCTGAAATATTGGCTACCGGAATATCGCGAAACGCTTCCACAAGACTTCTGTCCGGTCGTTTAAAATCCTTATAAATTCTTAATCCAGGTGTTGACATATGATAATCTCCTTTTCTCATGTTTATTAACTTCATAAGAAATATATCTGAGCTCATGTTGTATTTCTTTTTGTTAGTTTTATATTAACAAACCATGTTTTATTTGTAAAATCGAATTATTTTGCACAATTAATAACCTTTATGTTATAATTCTTTAGAAGAAGAAAACACATGGAGAATTGATATGACAGATACCCAGATCAACGCATTTCTGGCCGTTGCATACTTTGGCAACTTCACCAAAGCCGCAAACAGCCTGTTTATTTCAGAGCCCGCTTTAAGCCGGAGCATAAACCTGCTCGAAAAAGAAATCGGCTGCACGCTGATCGAACGCAAAAAGGGCGGCCGTATCCAGACACTCACGACTCAGGGAAAACACTTTCTGCAGATTGCAGAACGATGGAAGATTTTATTAGAAGAATCCAAAGAATTGTCAAATTCGAATACCTCAGAGGTACTCCGTATCTCTGCAACGGAGAGCTTCAGCAACTACCTTCTGCCCCCTGTTTACGATAGCTATCTGACTTCGCGCCCAGCTTCACGGCTTATGATCGATACCTATCACACGCAGGAGCTTCACTCACAGATCATTCATAATTCCTGTAACATTGCACTGGTCTCCTACCTCTCAAACAGCAAGCACATTGAAAGCACGGAGCTTTTCCGCGAAAAGATCGTGATCATATGTCCGGTTGGAATGTTTTCCAAACCAGAGATCCATCCCTCCGATCTGGATGCATCCCAGGAGATCCTGTCCTCCTGGGCCCCGGACTACCAGGCCTGGGGTGAATTCTGGTTCGGCTCAGATCTCCAAACCAGAATCTATCTCCGCACCCTGTCCCAGGTACCCCACTTTATCCTGCAGTACCATATGTGGACTTTCATGCCTGTCTCAGTGGCCAACTATTTCGCAAGCCGTTACCCGATCGCGGTCCACAACATCTTAAATGGACCGCCGGACCGCATCTGTTATGCCCTGCAAAACAGACTATACTACCATACAGATTCCGACCTTATCATCAGTCTCATACGGGAAGAAGCTTCTAAGATAGAAGGGATCACGCTGTCCACAAGCTGATTTTCCAGAAATAGAACTATACTATTTTGAAACAACGGGCGATCATATAAAGAATCCCTAAAATCCAGCTCGTCAACACCCCAAACAGGATCACCGGCCCGGCAATGGTAAAAATTTTACATCCAATCCCGAATACGTGTCCCTCGGCCTTGTACTCAATAGCCGGGGCCACCACCGAGTTCGCAAAGCCGGTGATCGGCACCAGGGCTCCTGCACCGCCCCACTTCACGATCTTCGGGTAGATGCCAAATCCGGTCAGCAGCACACTCGCCAAGATCAGTTCGATCAGCATCCAGGTCTGTGCCGCTTCCTTTTCCATTCCCAGATACTTCATCATAAGCATCACAGATGCCTGTCCGACCGTGCAGATGATGCCGCCTGTCACAAAGGCATGCAGCATGTCGCTCCCAAGTTCATTGACCGGCGTGATCTTTTTAATATATTCATCGTAAGCTTTTTTGTTTAATTCCATTTGGTATTTTCTCCTTTATTACTATGTGCGGTTCAGGCACGCATTGTGCAGACAACAACGAATTTCGAAACAATATTCACCTTTCTGATTCATTCTGCAGACATCCCGCACAAAAAATACGTCAGTGCCCCGGCAAGCTTTCCCAGAGCGATCGACAGAATCAGATACTGCAGCCCCACCGCCAGATAGAGCCGACGGCTGATGACCGGCAGTGCCTTTAATGTTTCCGAGAGTGACATGACAAGACACCCAACGAAGATCCCGACGGCCATGCCAAAGGTTCCCAAAAACAGAGAAGACAAACCGAAGAACGGAACCGGGAATTCATACAGATCCGCAAGGTTTCCAAGCACACCTCCTGCAACAATCACGGTTCCGTAAAGCATGATATGCTCCTTCGTACCAGTTTTCCCGATCAGCCGCGGAAACACGCCGATGATCACCAGAAACGCAAAGACTCCTGCTGCGATCACGCCTCCCGCGCTGATGCCGATAAAAGCCAGAGCTGCATTCTGGATCATTCGCATTCCCAGACTAGGTAACATCGATTCCGCGCTCCTTTCTGGAATCATTCTGGATCACGGTCTTGCTGATGTTATCCTCATACAGCCGCATCTCCACCTCCAGCGGAGTCGGGTCCGTATTCAGCTTCCACTTTGCGAAATGATTGAAGAACGCGATGATCCCTACTGCAAGTCCCACGGAGTACGAGAGTTCCAGAATCGTGCATCCGGGCGATTCCTGCCCGGTAACAAGACGGTAAACTTCACCAAACACGGAAGTCACACTCACGTCGTTGTTAAAGGTCATGATTGCAAACGCTGCCCCGCAGAAACAGATGATGCAGACAAAGATGGTCTTGCACCACTGCCAGAACAGATTCTGCTTCACCTGCGGCTGATAGTCGATGATGAATTCCACTTTTCCCACATTGTTGACCGTGACTGATGAATCGGCAGCTTCCAGGATCCGGATCACATCCAGCGCATTTTCCACATACCGTTTTCGTTTTTCTTCCCGGATTGTTTTGATCTTTAAGCTGGCACAGCGGTTCTGCACATGCGTGTCGCTGCAGTAAACCTCCGCCACATCCTTCACCTGAATGTCTGGCTTATGGACCTCTGTGATCTCGCGCAGATTCAGGTAGACGGTGTGCTGCGCGCTCATACAGCCACCTCACAGACACAATCTAATACGTCTTCCAGATTCTGCTTCTGTTCATCACTTTTATTCTCTCCAAGTTTTGTTTTCTGTACTTCCTGCCACACCAGGGTGCCATCCGGTTCTTTTTTCTCAGGTCCACGATAAAAGCAAAGCCAGCATACTGCTAACACCAGAAAAACGGAAAGCATCAGCACTAGAATTTTGAGCTTACATTGAAAAATTTTCATTTTTACGCATCCCTTCCCAGCCAAAATCTTTGTAGCATAATCATTGCTACCTTTCTGGGGTTCAGTATGCGCAGCTATGCCCCCAGATATTCCCGCATCTGCTTCAAAATCCGCTTTTCCAGCCGCGATACCTGCACCTGGGAAATGTTTAGATCCGCAGCGATCCGCGTCTGGGTCTGATTTTCAAAATAGCGCCGCACAATGATCTCCCGGTCTTTTTCTGGCAATTTTTCCATCAACTGGTTTAAGACAAGCCGGTTCATAAGCTGCTCCTCATTTTGTGTTCCATCCGGAATCCGGTCCATCAGGCGCAGTCCTCCATCGTCTCCATTTCCAGACTCCCGGTACAGCGATTCCACCTCAGCTCCGGCTCCCATGCAGGCTGCAACTTCTTCACAGCTGATATCCAGCTCCTTCGCAAGTTCCGAAAGTCCCGGTTCCCGCCCATACCGCGCTGTGAAAGCTTCCCGTGCTTTGTGGATGCGAAGTCCAAGCTCCTTCATAGAACGACTCACGCGGATCATGCCGTCATCACGCAGAAAGCGCCGGATCTCGCCAGCGATCATTGGCACTGCGTAAGTTGAAAAACGTACCTCAAACCCCAGATCAAACTTGTCCACCGCCTTTAAAAGGCCGATGCATCCGATCTGGAACAGATCCTCCAATTCATGTCCCCGTCCGTTGTAATGTCTTGCCACACTCCAGACCAGCCCCACATTTCCCATGACCAGCCGCTCCCTCGCTTCCTCATCACCGGCATGGGCACGCTGCAAAAGCTTTCTTGTGTCATCCATACACATTCACCTGCCGATTTGTTTTCGCATAATAACCTTTGTCCCCTTGCCCAGCTCGGACTCCACATGGACCTGGTCCATGAAGGCCTCCATAAAGGAAAATCCCATACCGGATCGGGTTCCTGTCTTGTCCGTGGTAAACATGGGTTCCATAGCCTTCTCCACATTCCGGATTCCCACGCCATAATCTTCCACCACCACCGTCAGTTCCTTTCCCTCTGTCTCCACTTCCACTGTGATGATGCCGCTTTCTCCACCATAACCATGGATTTCCGCATTGGTCACCGCCTCAGAGACAGCTGTCTTCACATCGTCGATTTCCTCCAATGTCGGGTCCAGGCGACTCATAAACACTGCAACCACGACCCGGGCAAACTCCTCATTTCTTGAAAGGCTCTCCAGTTCCATCCGAAAACGCTCCATATATTCCCATCCTCCCGTTTTTCAGCTTTTCGATTCTTTTGTCACAACCTGTCCCAGCTTTCCACGTACTGTTTTCCATTTTCTCCTGCCCAATCCAGACAGCTGTTTTTTGCAGTCATTTTCGTGCATGGGCTCTCACCCTGCGATCGCCGCTTCCTTTGTATCAAAATATTTCATAATCCGGCCAATCCCTCCGATGGCCAACACGCGCCCTACCTGGGCATTCACTCCATAAATTGTCACCGTGCCGCCGCTTCCCGCCATCTGTTTGTAGCGGTTCAATAAAATCCCGATTCCGGAGGAATCCATAAATTCCGTTCTGGAAAAGTCAAACACCACCTTGTTGATATAATTTTCCGATAACAAAAGATCGGTCTCATACTTTAAATTCCGGCAATTATGATGGTCTAACTCCTTTGGAAGATGAATTATCAGGGTCTGCCCGTGCGCCTCATAAGAAAAAGTCTGTTCGTACATATATAAAACTCCCTTCCTTTCCGAAAAATAAATCCACAACAGCGATGTGGCTGCTCAAGCTTCCCTCAAAAACAACACTCGCACCACTGGCACTGCTTCTAATATCCACTACAACAAAAAAGGTACGGCAGAGCACACATTCTGTGTATTCTCTGTCGTACCTTTTCTTATTTTTTAATTTAGTACCCTCTCTGGGTCTTCGCATCGTCCACATAATCCGAATTCGGATAATTCATGATGATGTCCGTAAAATACTGGGTCGCGGTCTGCTGGTCTCCGGCCGTCACATATGCCATACCCAGCTTGTAGATCACTTCCGGGTTGTCCGCCTTGATCTGCAGGCTCTTCTGGTAATATTCCTCAGCCTTTGCAGCATCTCCTGCCGCCAGCATTTCATCGCCCATGTTCATGAGTACTGTGTAACCATTTTCAGCCATATCCTTCTGGATCCATGCTACCGTTTCATTCAGCACGCCGTCATTTAATACAGACCAGTCGGTATCCACATACAACAGCACAGCTGTCTGCTGGTCTTCATCCCGGTATGCCTGCAGGATTTTCACCAGGTTCTGGTACTGCGCCAGGGTGCCTCCACTGGAATTCTGCAGAGTCTTTAAATTTTCCTCCGCCTGATCCTGTGCACTCTTCGCTGTCTCCACCTTCTGGTTTAATCTGTCGATCTCCAGATTTTTCTGGTTTAACTCCTCCAGCGTATTTTTCAGTTCCTGATTATGCTTCGCATTCAGGGACTCGGTACTCGCTGGCATGACCAGAAAGAAGATGACCATGGCACCAAGTACCAGGCCGACCAGGATATTTAATACTGACTGCCAGCCGGTATTTTCCTTATAGCTTGGCGGCATGATGATGTCATCGTCCTGCATCTGCCGGTGGGAAAAGGCATTCTGCAATTTCCGTTTTTCCACCTCAGCCTTGCCGGTATTGTGCTTGGCGATGTCCATGTAATGGAGCACCCACGGGTTGTAGCGGTCAATCTTTAAAGCCTGGTACAGGCACCGTCCCGCCTTGATATAATCCTCATGATGGAGGTACAAAAGCGCAAGCAGTTCCTGTGCCTTGACATACTGCGGGAATTCCTCTACCATGCGCATCAAAAGCAGGACAGCCAGATCCTCGTTGTCGTTCTGGGCATAGATCAGTGCCTGATTATACTTCTTCGCAGCCTGATCCGCCAACTCCAGATACCCTCTTGCCGCATGGACTTTACGCAGATATTCTTCTGCCAGGTTGTCCTGCTCCTGCAGGTTTAAGCTGATGACCCACTGGGTCAACGCCGCACCTACCTCGCCAATCTCATTGTAAATAAGGCCCAGGAGATTTCTCGCATCGGTCTGATATTTGTCAAACCGGAGACTCTTTTTCAGCGCAGTAACCGCGCCGGACAGATCCCGGCTTTTTGCTTTTTCCAGACCAATGTTATAATAGGCATTGGCAATCTGCCGGTTTTTCGTTCCTGTTTTCATATTCGTTTTTTGTTACTCCCTGTTTTTCAGCAGTTCCACCATCAGATCTGTCATATCGGTCAGATCCTCTTTCACAATCTGCGTTTCCACATCACCGACTTCCAGACTCGGCTGGAAGCGTGCGATCTCTTCTTCAAAATCCAGCATACAATTTCCTTTCGTCGTTTGCCGCCACCTGCAATCAGACAGCTGACAGCAGAAATGTTACTGCCCCACATACTCGCCCCGCAATGAAATTCCCCAATGCTTTTCCATGCGCATTTAACATCCGCGCTGCTTCAGGGTTTCCAGAATTTCCCCGATCAGATACAAAGAGCCCACCATATACAGGTGTTCTCCTTTCTTCTTTTCGGAAAGTGCAAAATCAAGCGCTTTCTTTGTGGAATCAAACGCAGTGACATGGCTGCATCCGGCTTCCTCAAACTGACGCGCCAGGGCATCTGCCTGAAGTCCCCGCTCACTCTGAAGCTGCACCACCGTAACCGATTCTGGAGAAAGTTCACCGCAAAGCAGCCGGATCATCTCACGGTAATCCTTGTCCGACACCGCCGCAAATAAAAGATGAATCCCCGGCTGCTGGCACAATGTCTCCTGCGGATCCATCTCTGCCATCTGCTCCTTCACTGCCTGGATAAATGCACGGATCCCGCCCGGATTGTGTGCACCGTCCACCCAGACATCAGGAGCAACCTGCTGCATCCGGCCATTCCAGTGCACCGAAGCCAGCGCTTTTTTGCACACGGCATCATCCACACCGGTAATATCCAGTACCTCCAGTACTTTCACCGCCAGTGCCGCATTCATAGCCTGGTAAGGCGCCGCAAAGGAAACCTCCCGGTACGCACCTTCTGCCGTAAGTCCATAAGCTGCGCAGCCAAGCCTGTCCGCAGCTGCCGCGATCACGGCTCCTGCCGCCTTGTCGTTATTATCATACACAAGCGGCACCCCCGGCTTGATAATCCCGGCTTTTTCTGCCGCGATTTTCTCCACGGTATCACCCAGATACTGCGTATGGTCGAGACTGATCGAGGTGATCACACAGGCTAACGGATGCCGGATCACATTGGTCGTATCCAGCCGTCCGCCCAGTCCCGTTTCCAGGACGACAAAGTCCGGCTTTTTCCGTCCGTATAAATCCATTGCCATCAGGAATACAAACTCAAAGAAGGTCGGGTGCGAATAGCCCTTTTCCATCATTTCGTCAGTGACAGCCTTTACCCGGGCGAAGCTTTCCGAAAAGTCTGCCTCATCAGCCGGTTTTCCATCATAAAGGAACCGCTCCTTCACGTCCACGAGATGCGGGGACACGAACGTTCCCACATGATATCCGGCTTCCATGAGAATGGCTGTCAGGTCCGCACACACCGAACCCTTTCCGTTGGTTCCTGCCACATGGATGATGTTTAATGCTTCATCCGGATTTCCCAGCTTTTCCAGAAAATCCCGGACCTCATCCAGCGTATTTTTCTTTTTTGTCCAAAGCGGGATCCCCAGCAGGTAATCCCGCGCATTCTTGTCTATCATTGTAATCTATGCCTGTCCACTTAAAATTATGAACGATTGCGAAATTTATTTTTGTTCCACTTCACGCCGCCAGTTACTGCAGCTGTGCCAGACGTGCCTTTACTTGCTCCATCATCTGGGTGTATTTCTCCAGCTTAGCCTTCTCCTCGTTGATCTTTGCTTCCGGAGCTTTGCTTACGAACTTCTCGTTGGACAGCATGCCGTTTACACGTGCAAGCTCCTTGGTGAGGCGCTCTTCCTCTTTCTGCAGGCGCTCAACCTCTTTCGCGATATCAACCAGCTCTGCAAATGGCATATAGATGGATGCCTCCGGAATTACAACGGATACTGCGTCATCGGCAATGCCCTGCTTATCCTTCTGTAAGAATACCTCGCTTGCATAGCCCAGGGTTGCGAAGAATACCTTGCTGTGCTCGAAGATCTGAAGCAGCTTCTCATTTTCAGAAACCACATAAACCTTTGCTTTCTTGCTCGGTGCCACGTTCATGGAAGTACGCACGTTACGGATCGCACGGACTGCCTCTTTGATGGTCTCCACGGCATACTCATCCTGCTCAAAGTTCCACTCTGCCTTGTACTCCGGCCATGCAGATACCATGATGGACGCTTCCTCGTCCTGCAGATTGCAGAAGATCTCCTCGGTGATGAACGGCATATACGGATGCAACAGCTTTAAGGAGTTGATCAGAACGGTCTTTAAGGTCCACAGTGCTGCTGCCTTGGTGCTGTCCTCGTCGTTCCACAGACGCGGTTTTACCATCTCGATGTACCAGTCACAGAACTCTTCCCAGATGAAGTCGTAAACCTTCTGCAGGGCGATACCAAGCTCGAATTTATCCAGGTTCTCGGTGACATCCTTCGCAAGGGTGTTAACCTTGGACAGGATCCACTTATCGGCCATGGTCAGGTCAGATAAGGAAACATCGTGTACCGGAGCCTTCTCCATATTCATCATGATGAAACGGGATGCGTTCCATACCTTGTTTGCGAAGTTACGGCTTGCTTCCACTCTCTCCCAGTAGAAACGCATGTCGTTGCCCGGTGCATTTCCGGTGATCAGCGTCATACGCAGGGCATCTGCGCCGTACTTGTCGATAACCTCAAGCGGATCGATACCATTGCCAAGAGACTTACTCATCTTGCGTCCCTGGCTGTCGCGTACCAGACCGTGGATCAGGACGGTGTTGAACGGACACTTGCCGGTCTGCTCATATCCGGAGAATACCATACGGATAACCCAGAAGAAGATGATATCGTAACCGGTTACCAGCACGTCGGTCGGGTAGAAGTATTCCAGCTCCTTGGTTTTTTCCGGCCAGCCCAGGGTAGAGAACGGCCACAGTGCAGAGGAGAACCAGGTATCCAGGGTATCCTCATCCTGCTTTAAGTGGGTGCAGCCGCACTTCGGGCACTTCTCCGGCATGGATTTTGCAACGGTGATCTCGCCGCACTCCTGGCAGTAGTAAGCCGGGATCCGGTGGCCCCACCACAGCTGTCTGGAGATACACCAATCACGGATTCCCTCTAACCAGTGCAGATAGGTCTTTCCAAAGCTCTCCGGAACGAACTTTAAGTCGCCGTTCTTCAATGCTGCGATCGCCGGTTTTGCCATCTCATCCATGCGGACGAACCACTGCTGTTTTACCATCGGCTCAACGGTGGTCTTGCAGCGGTCATGGGTTCCTACATTATGGGAATGCGGAACAACCTTAACTAACAGCCCCAGTGCCTTTAAGTCTTCTACCATAGCCTTGCGGGCCTCATAGCGGTCCATACCGTCATACTTGCTGCCCTTGCAGTCGATGGTCGCATCGTCATGCATGATGCAGATCTCAGCCAGGTTGTGGCGGCGTCCAACCTCGAAGTCGTTCGGGTCGTGAGCCGGGGTGATCTTCACACAGCCGGTACCAAACTCTTTGTCTACATATTCATCCGCAATCACCGGGATCTCGCGGTCAGTTAACGGAAGCTTTAACATCTTGCCGATGATATCTTTGTAGCGCTCATCCTCCGGGTTTACTGCAACTGCGGTATCACCAAGCAGCGTCTCCGGACGGGTGGTTGCGATCTCAACGAAACGGCCTTCCTCGCCCACGATTGGGTAATTGATGTGCCAGAAGAAGCCATCCTGCTCCTCATGCTCTACCTCTGCGTCGGAAATAGAAGTCTGGCAGACCGGACACCAGTTGATGATACGGGAGCCCTTGTAGATGTAGCCTTTCTCGTACAGCTTTACAAATACCTCAAGCACAGCGTCAGAGCAGCCCTTGTCCATGGTGAAGCGCTCTCTGTCCCAGTCAGCGGAGGACCCCAGCTTATGCAGCTGCTTGATGATGCGGGTGCCGTACTCCTTCTTCCAGTCCCAGCATGCCTCCAGGAATTTATCGCGTCCCAGATCGTGCTTATCGATGCCTTCTTTTCTCAGCTTGTCGATTACCTTCACCTCGGTTGCGATTGCTGCGTGGTCGGTACCCGGCTGCCACAGCGCCTCGTAGCCCTGCATTCTCTTGTAACGGGTCAGGATGTCCTGCATGGTGTTATCCAATGCATGACCCATATGCAGCTGTCCGGTAATGTTCGGCGGTGGCATAACGATGGTAAAGGGCTTCTTGCCCTCTCTCTTTCCGCGCTCAGCATCTGCGTGGAAGTACTTGTTATCCAGCCATTTCTGATACAGCTTTTCCTCAATGGCAGAAGGATTGTAATTCTTTTCCAGTTCTTTCATGATCATTTCCTTTCCTTATGTCTAAATGTGTAGAAATCCTCTTTTCCACGGCAGCTCTCCGGAACAATTGCATTTCTTCTATAATAAATAAAGAAAGCCCTTTATACAGAATCTGCGTTCTGCATAAAGGGCGAAAAGTTCCGCGGTACCACCTTTGTTTCTCACTTTGTCACTGCTGCCAGAAGCAACAGCTGTCTCCTTAACGCGGATCAGACGGGAACCCCTACTTCGTCTAAATCCAGACTGCAGGGTCCTCTTTGAAACACTCCGCACTCCAGATATGATTCAGGATTCCGGCTCCGAAGCTACCTTCCGTGCGCGCCCTCTGAAACCATCTTCCAGCCGATGGACGGTTCTCTCTGACAGAAGCTTACGACGTACTCCTCTTCTTCCCAGCCTGTTTGCATATCGTGAATATTTTAAAGCAAAGAAGCGGAAGTTGCAAGGGGTTTCTGGAAAATTTATGATTCTTTTTATTCTTTTCCAAAACAAACAGGAAAACGCAAAAAAGGCAACCCGTTTTTCACAGATTGCCTTTCTTTCGTAGTAGCGGAAGGGAGATTTGAACTCTCGACACCACGGGTATGAACCGTGTGCTCTAGCCAACTGAGCTATTCCGCCATATTTGGTTTTGGTATGGGGCCTATAGGGCTCGAACCTATGACCCTCTGCTTGTAAGGCAGATGCTCTCCCAGCTGAGCTAAGACCCCATATCGTCTGTCTGAGTGATGTCTCACTCAACAGTGCTTACGTAGTATAACCTTTATTGTTCTAATTGTCAATACTTTTTATACAATTTTTTTATTTTCTTTTTTTCACATTTCCGATAGACATGGAACTGCTGCGAAAATGGATCACATAGCTTTATGCGTTGCTCTGCCTAGGCGATCTCAAACAGTACAATCCGCTCCCTTACATCCTTCCCGTCAAACAGATCCCGGCAGTCGATCTCATCCGCGAACATCAGCTCATCCACGGTCATCAGATAGGCCATATACTCGTCGGACGGATAATAGAAAAACAAGCGGATCTCTCTTGGATTTTCATACCAGGAATCCAGAATCCGCCGGACTACTTTCTTTAGCAGCTCCACAGAAAACGGGTTAAAGAAATAAGCGCGGTTCACCGTTTCCGGCACCTCATACGCTCCTGCATCGGCCAGGACAAACTCCGCCCGGCTTCCAGAAACCGCTGTTTTCTGATTTTCTGCAGCAGCCTCATAGATACGCGGATCATATTCCACACCAATGCTGTGGCAGCGGGTCTGGTACGATAAGTAGCAGTCCACCCGTCCCTTTCCGCAGCCATAATCCAAAAGGACATCCCCTTTTCGGATCCACCCACTGTTTGCCAGACGCTCCAGTACCGCATACGGTGTCGGCTCATAAGGATAACGGTATTGGTCCGCATTGGAATCGTCCCGTCCCATCGTTTTGATTTTCAGCAGACGGTCCCACTGGTTTTCTTCCTGTTCTGAATATCTTCCGCTCATGACCAGCCCTTCCACACATCCGGCTGATAGCCGATCGTAGACTGCTTACCATTTCGCACGACCGGAGTTTTGATTACCTGGGGATTTTCCAGGATCTTCTCCAGCTTATCCTCTGCTGCCAGATAGCGGATCAGCGCCAGCGTATCCTGGTCTTTCGCATCCGGATTCAGCATGGCTTCCATGCCGCCGTTTACCTGTGCTACAGAGTTGAATTCGCCCTTGCTCATGCCCTTTTCCTTCATATCTATAAACTGAAACTTAATCCCGCGCTCCTTGAAAAAACGCTCTGCCTTGCGGGTATCGCTGCACTTTTTTGTGCCGAAGATCTGAATATTCATTTCGATCTGCCTTTCTATTTCCTTAATCTGTTTCTTCTTCCAATGTTCCAACTTGCTGTCTTCCAACAAAACAACTTGTCATTTTGTTCTGTTCTCAAAAGCAAACTGAACCGTTTTTTACTTTCAAAACTTCTCTGATAATGCTTCCGGCCAGATATCTCCTTCATCCAGCCCCTGCTCTGTCAGCCACGCATCCTCCACCGATACATACCGCTCGGTTCCATCCTCCCGGGTCAAAGTCACAGAAACCTTCGGAGACTGCCCTGGCAGCAGACCTTCACAGCCATAATCCCCATCAAAAATATGTTTGATCTTCCACATGTTCTTTTCCTGCCTCTTTGTTATCTTCACTGGAAATAAGTATAATGGAAAAACAACTTTCCCGCAAGAATATTGTAAATTTGACATTCCCTGCACCTGCCGTTATAATCAAGTCGGACACGGACAAACTATACTTTCTGCTTTGTCTTTTCCGCGGCAGCCGCATCATGCGGCCTGTTTCCGCACACGTGTCTGGCAACCTCATACGACTACATTACTGTTCATGCGCAATGTCAGTAACATAACCACCAATGATAAGGAGTTTTCCCATTGATCACCATAGAAAAAAAGCTCCGGCTTCCCGACACCTACCCGTTAGAGCGGATCGGAAAACTGGAGGATCTTCTCTTTTTTGATATCGAAACCACCGGCTTTTCCGGTGACCGCTGCCAGCTGTACCTGATCGGCTGCACCTATTACAAAGACAATACCTGGAACCTGATCCAGTGGTTTGCGGGTACCAGGGCAGCTGAGGAAGACCTTCTTCACCATTTTTTCAAATTTTTGGAACAATACAAAACACTGGTACATTTTAACGGTGATGGGTTCGATATTCCGTTTTTATTAAAACGCTGTAAACATTTCAATCTGCCCTACAGCTTTGACAATGTAGCCAGCTTTGATATCTATAAAAAAGTAAAGCCGTACCGGAATCTTCTGGGGCTGGACAGTTTAAAGCAGAAATCCATCGAACAGTTTCTAGGAATTTCCCGCACCGACAAATACAATGGCGGACAGCTCATTGAAGTCTACAAAGACTATCTGATGACTCACGAAGAAGGTCTGTACGACCTGCTCATCCTGCACAACGAGGACGATTTAAAAGGCATGCCTTCCATTCTTCCGATCCTGAATTATCCGGATCTGTTAGAGCATGCTTTCACACTGAAAGAACAACAGATCGTGGACGAGTCCCTGGCAGACGGACAGATTCGCCATCTCTTAAAGCTCACCTGCCAGAGTCCCTATTCCATTCCGGTTCCGGTCCAAGCAGCGATGCCGCCAGCCAGATGCCGGATTGAACAGGATCAGGTTACCTTTTTTGTCGAACTGACCGAAGGCACCCTTAAGCATTTTTATCCGGACTATAAAGATTACTATTATCTTCCGTTTGAAGACCGCGCTGTCCACAAAAGCATTGGTGCATGCGTGGACAAAGAAGCCCGCATCAAGGCGACAGCCTCCAACTGCTATACCAAAACCACCGGATTTTTCCTGCCCCAGTTTGAGGCGATCTGGGAACCCGTCATGAAGCAGGAATACAAAGATAAAGTGCTTTACGCTGCACTGGGCGATGTGTATCTGGCCGATGAAGCGGCCCTGCAGAAATACATAAAAGCTATTCTTTCCTACTTAAAATAACAATTTAAGTATATGACAAGGGCCGTGCGAGTTGCCGAAAGGCAACTCACACGGCCCTATTAAAGTTAATCAAATTGTTTATTTATTGAATCTCCAGCATCTTCTGCCTGATTTTCTGTTCAATCTCCATAAAGCATTCGATCAGGATCGGGTTGAAGGTTCCGCATTCTCCATTCAGGATCATCGCGATTGCTTTCTCGTGGCTGAAGCCCTTCTTGTAGGCACGCTCACTGATGAGGGCATCGTAAACATCGGCCAGGGATACGATCTGGGCGGAAATCGGGATTTCGTCTCCGACCAATCCATCTGGATATCCTTTTCCATCATAGCGCTCATGATGCCAGCGGCAGATCTGATACGCGATATCAATCAGCGGTTCGTCTTTATAGCGTTCCATCTTGCTCAGCATAGACGCACCGATCAGGGTATGCTTTTTCATTTCCTCGAATTCTTCTTTTGTCAGTTTTCCCGGCTTATTTAAGATTTTCTCGTCAATACCGATCTTTCCGATGTCATGGAATGAAGATGCGGTAGAGATCATCTGGCAGATTTCCGGTGTCAGGCGGTACTGGTCTGTCTTTTGCAGGATTCCTTCTAACAGCATTTCCGTGAGGACTTTGATGTGCAGAACATGAAGACCGCTTTCTCCGTTTCGGAATTCTACGATCTGGCTTAAAACCTCAACCATCATCTGGTTGTTCTTTTCTTTTTCATGGATCTGGTCGGATACCAGGGCGATCAGGCGTCTCTGTTTTGCGTAAAGCTTGATCGTATTAAATACACGCTGACGGACCACGTGGTTGTCGAACGGACGGCTAATGTAGTCCGATACGCCTAACTGAAATGCTTTGCGAATAAAGGCATCCGACTCTTCACTTGAGATCATGATGACCGGGATGTCTTCGATCCAGCGGTTCCGGTTCATGCTCGCCAGCACCTCGAAGCCGTCCATGACCGGCATGACAATATCGAGGAGGACTATGGAAATTTCCTTTCCGTACTGTCTCAAAAGTGCCAGACATTCTTCTCCGTTCTCAGCTTCGACAATGTCAAAATCGTTCTCCAGCATGGTGATGAGGATGTCACGGTTCATTTCGGAATCATCGACCACAAGAATCTTCTGCTTGTGCATATCCCCGTTCTGGTTCAAACGCCTTGCCTCCTGCTCCGTCACGACCATGTTTTTGTTGTTTTTGGCCTGATACATCAAGTGATCGGCTCTGGCTACTGCCAGTTCGATTTTCTCACTCTGGCAGAGAACGCCTCCGATGCTGATAGAAATCTGCAGCTTGGTGTAGCCCGGAATATTAGCCTCATGAACACGGTGCTTGATCACCTGAAGCTTTTTATTGAAAACTTCCTCACTGATATCTGGCATAACCAGAAGAAACTCGTCACCGCCGAAGCGGACCAGACAATCGGATTTGCGGGTATGTTTCCTGATCACATCGGCCACGGTGCGCAGCGCCATATCCCCCGCATTGTGGCCATAGGTGTCATTGTATAATTTGAAATCATCCAGGTCAACAAGGGCAATTCCGGCATTCCACTCCCGCTCTTTCATTTCATCTTCGTAATAGCGCCGGTTGTAGGCATCCGTGATCGCATCCTTGTAGAGCTTGTCGTTATAATGGACAAACAGGTCCACCAGCTTTTCATGGTTCAGCTGCCCAAAGGACCACTCATTGTCCAAACGGCGAATCAGTTCCATGACATACTCTTTCCTGCCAATCTCTACATACCGGGCGATCAGCTGATACAAAACATCGTCGAAAACCTCAAGTTTTCCACGTTCAGTCCTGCTGGCTGCCGCATTCGCAACCACACAGTTCTGGCACTGCTGCTCCATTTCCCGGAAATTACAGGCTTCACCCCCCTCAGATCCTTCTCTGCATGTCTCCCGGATCCGGTCTGCTTCTTCTACCGGGAACAGCCGGACCGCCTGGAATATCTTTTTAAAATTTTCCATTTCCTTCTCTGCCTGTCGGGCTGTCATCTTTTCATCTACTGCCATATATGCCCCGCCTTTACATGCGCCGGATCTCTTAAAATTCCTTTGATCTGCGTTAACTATTATATCTATGATAACATTTCACAAAGGAAATAACAACCCGCTATTGTGTCATATTTCGACGGGTCATGATAAAATGTAGCACTTATTCCATGGATTCCAAAAGGAAATGTGTTTCATTTCTGCCACATTGCATGAAGATCAGTAACACAAAAACTACTGTTTATGTAGCGCCTCGCACATCGTCTGCACATAGGCCTTGATATGCTCTGGCGCATCGGCTCCGTACTCTTTGTGTCAGGCATTCCAAAGCATGTTCCCTGCTTTTTGTTTTTCCTCCGCAACGCGATTTCGCATTTCGCGATAAATCTTTTGGAAAACAAAAAGCAGATATTCCACATCGGAATATCTGCCACCAATCTGTCTCATATCCGGGTACGGAAACCTTTCTTGCCAAGCTGTTTTAGAAGCCCAGAATCTTTGTTTCGATACCCGTATCCATTAACGCTGGAACACGGCCTCAGCTACTTGCGAAAGCGTTCGCCTGGCGTCTCACAAACCCATTCCAAAAGAAGCTTCATACAATCTGTCAACTATTAATTTTACAGATTATTCTCCAAATACAGCCTTATAGTCTGCCTGAAATTTCTCAATGCCCTGATCGGTTAACGGATGCTTGGTCATCTGAACCAGTACCTTATACGGAACAGTTGCGATATCAGCACCTGCCTTTGCGCAGTCAATGACATGGATCGGGTTACGGATGCTAGCTGCGATGATCTCGGTCTGGATATCGTGCATCATGAAGATCTCGGTGATCTCGTTGATCAGATCGATACCTGGCATGGAGATGTCATCGAGTCTGCCCAGGAACGGAGATACGTAGGTTGCACCTGCTCTTGCAGCTAACAGTGCCTGTGCTGCGGAGAAGATCAGGGTAACGTTGGTCTTAATACCCTCTGCGTGCAGAACCTTAACAGCCTTTAAGCCCTCTACGGTCATCGGGATCTTAACAACCATGTTCGGATGGATGGCTGCGATCTCACGGCCTTCTTTGATCATGCCCTCTGCGTCGGTGGTAGTTGCCTTTACCTCACCGCTGATCGGTCCGTCTACGATGGAAGCGATCTCTGCGATAACCTGGTTGAAGTCACGTCCCTCTTTTGCGATCAGGGACGGGTTTGTGGTAACACCACAGATAATGCCCATATCGTTTGCTTTGCGGATCTCGTCTACATTTGCGGTATCTACGAAAAATTTCATGATTAGAAATCCCCCTTATTATTTATAATATTCTAAGAAAATTGTACTACCCGTCTGCAAATTTTGCAAACAGAATTTTCTTTTTTCGTACAATTTTGCCATAATTTATGAATTTTTGTTCGTGACTAGGAAGGCACTGAACAGTTATGAATTTTTATTACTTCTGGCCATAATAAGCATTCGGGCCATGCTTTCTCATAAAGTGCTTGTCCTGCATGCACTGCGGTGTGCGGTTATCTGCATTCGGGTTGATGAGCTCCGTCATGAAGTTCATCTTCGCAACCTCCTCCAGTACCACAGCATTGTGGACAGCCTCAGCCGCATTTTTGCCCCAGGTGAACGGACCATGGTTCTTGCAGAGAACAGCAGGTACATACATCGGGTTTTTGCCCTTGAAGGTTTCCACGATAACGAGGCCAGTGTTCTTCTCGTAGCCTTCCTCAATCTCCTCTGCGGTTAAATTTCTTGCACACGGGATCTCGCCATAGAAATAATCTGCATGGGTGGTTCCGTAGCACGGAAGTCCTCTTCCTGCCTGTGCCCATGCCGTTGCATGCGGGGAATGGGTATGTACAATGCCGCCAATCTCCGGGAATGCTTTATAAAGCTCTACATGGGTCGGGGTATCGGAGGAAGGATTCATGGTTCCCTCTACCCGGTTTCCGTTTAAATCCATAACTACCATATCTTCCGGTTTTAACAGATCGTAATCGACACCGCTCGGTTTGATCACGAACAGGCCGCTTTCCCGGTCAATTCCACTGACATTTCCCCAGGTATAGGTGATCAGCCCGCGCTTTGGCAGCTCCATATTTGCTTCATATACCTGCTGTTTTAATGCTTCCAGCATACCTTTTTTCCTCCCATTTCTTACTGCTTTTCCAGCAGCTCTATTCTGTCCGGACCTGTCTCTGGTTTCTTCTGGTCTTTCTCTGGTTTTTCTGCTTTATCCTTTTTCTCTTTTCCTTTGCAGCTTTCCCAGCCTTATTGTAAGAGTGCCCGGATCAAAAGGCCAGAGGAGGTTGTCACCTCCAGCCCCATTCCAAACCTGCATGTCCTTCAAGCCTTCTCCGGCATTGCCTCCACGGCTGCCCGCTCAACCGGCAGACCTGCATGGTAGCGTACCATAAATTCATCAAAGCCCTTGACATCGTCTGCATCCGGCTCTACGACTGTGCCGTGCTGGCCGCCAAATACCTTATTCTCCAGATATGCATCCAGAGTCTCACCGTCTTCCTTCCATACACGGTAGGATGCAAGCAATGCTGCGCCCCATGCGCCGCCCTCTCCGGCTGTCTCCATGACCTCGACTGGAACCCCGGCTGCTGCTGCCATGATCTTCTGGCCCACGCCCTTAGTCTTAAAGAGACCGCCATGTCCTAACAGGACGTCCAGCTTAACCTGCTCTTCGCGGAACAGAATGTCAAGACCGGTCTTTAATGCGCCAAGGGAAGTATACAGATGGGTCCTCATGAAGTTTGCCAGATTGAATTTATCGTCCGGGCGACGTACAAATAACGGGCGTCCCTCTTCGAAACCGGTGATGTGCTCACCAGAGAAGTAGTTGTATGCCAGAAGTCCTCCGCAGTCCTTATCGCCCTCTAAGGCCTTGTTATAAAGAACACCAAACAGGCGGTTCATATCGACCTCCATGCCCATGCTCTCCATAAACTCTTTAAACAGGTTTACCCATGCATTTAAGTCAGAAGTGCAGTTGTTGCAGTGTACCATGCCTACCAGGTCTCCGGCCGGTGTGGTAACCAGATCGATTTCCGGGTGTACCTTCTTTAATTCTTTCTCCAGAACGACCATTGCAAATACGCTGGTGCCTGCGGATACATTACCGGTACGCACCTTAACGCTGTTCGTTGCAGTCATGCCAGTACCTGCATCACCCTCCGGCGGGCACATCGGGATGCCTGCCTCCAGGTTTCCGCTTACATCCAGAAGCTTTGCACCTTCGGCTGTCAGGGAACCTGCATCCTCACCGGCAACCAGAGCCTTCGGCAGGATGTCGCGAAGCTTCCACGGATAGCCCTTCTCTGCTACCAGTGCATCGAACTTTTCTACCATCTTCTGGTCAAAATCGTGGTTGTGGATGTCAACCGGGAACATACCTGCTACATCACCGATGCCCAGGACCTTCTGCCCGGTCAGCTTCCAGTGTACATAGCCTTCCAGGGTAATCATATAATCGATATCCGAAACATGCGGCTCTCCGTTTAAGATCGCCTGATACAGATGTGCAATGCTCCAGCGCTGCGGGATCGGATAAGAAAACAGCTCTGTCAGCTTCTCGGAAGCCTCTCCGGTGATGGTATTTCTCCAGGTACGGAACGGAACTAAAAGCTCTCCGTTCTTATCGAATACCATATAACCATGCATCATGGCACTGATGCCGATGCCGCCTACTGTATGCAGTGTTTCGCCATACTGGCTCTTTACATCCTCTGCCAGCTTTGTGTATGCATCCTGGATGCCACTCCAGATATCCTCTAAGGTATAAGTCCAGATACCATCGGTTAAGCGGTTCTCCCAATCATGGGCACCGGATGCGATGGGCGTGTGGTCCTCTCCCACTAAAACAGCCTTGATACGGGTGGAACCGAACTCAATACCGAGAGCGGTTTTCTTTTCCCGGATCCACTGTGCGATTGTCTCTTTGTTTGCACTCATGCGTATACCCTCCTTGCATTTCAATGGTTTTATTTTACTACTTTTTCACAAAAAAGTCTTGTGTTTTTCGTCTGTTTTTCCCATTTTTTCCACAATGTTGTACTTTCTCTTGCCTAATTTCAAAATCCTGTCATGTATCTTTGTATAAATATTGTCGTAATTTAGCAATTTTTGCTCATTGAAAAGACAACTTTCTCTGATCAGATAACCCGGCGCACGCAAAGGATCGTCCGGTATGTCGCATAGCTCGTAATGATCCCGTTTTTCGTATTGCTGGCATGAACAATTTTTCTTTTTGCTTCTTCAATCTGACTTTCTGTGCCAGCCAGAGTGTTCTTTATCACCGGTGCGGGCTGACAGATTGCTGATGCAAATTGCTGTGGCGGGCGTGGCACAGATTGGTAATCCCACATGTCAAATGTCTGTGACAGCCGTGGCACTGTATGGCACGATTCTCCTGCGTATGCCTGCGACGGCAGCACCGGCTGCTCCAGCTGCACCGTTCTTCTGCCTGCTGCACACCGACATGCCATCAAGTACACAGGGAAGCAGACGGTTTCCCGCATCCTTCTGAAAAAGAAATGCACCACGGATCTTATCCTCGGTTCCAACTACGCAGCTGACATCCAGATCATAATCCTCCTGTTCTTCGGACAATGCCTCTCTCTTCTTTTTTCTTTAAGTCCGAAACCAGATGCTTCCATCTTTCTCCCGGCAAATCCCGGAGCGGCCACGCCGTCTTTCCTGGCATTTTTCCGGAAAAGACCGGGCTGTTTCCGATATCGCCCAACGTTTCCAAAAGCTGGTAATCGTCCCGGAACTCAAATATAAAACCCCAGTCCTCCAAAAATGCACAAAGCTGATTGTATTTTTCTGAAATTTGAAAATGCATCTGCTGTATCTGCCGTGACCGTAACGATTTCCCTTTCTTCCCTGTACTCTGGTTTTTCCATCGTTTTCTCCATTCTACTGATTATTTCGTTATCTGCAATGCAGTGATGTTTCTTCTATGTATAATGACACATCAGGTCCCAATCTGTCCCAAAGTTTTTGTTAAAAAATGACAATTTTTCTCAGATTGTTACTACCCAAAAAAGGATGGATTCGCCATCACAGCAAATCCATCCTTCTTATTCTCCTGTGTACAAACTTTTTATCCTGTTTCGTTGCACTGCAACAATTTTATTTGATAAACAGGCTGTTTACATCCAGTGCCTCATCGATCATGCCGGACTCCAGCATGAAATCTGCAGTCTTCTGGAATCCACCGATGTCGTCCTCGCTGATATTCAGGGAGAAATCGTAGTAGTCATACATCTCTCTGACTGCTTCCTCATCCAGATCAAGCTCTTTTGCCACAATGCTCATAGTCTCGTCCGGGTTTTCCTTCATGAAATCCGCAATCTCCTGCTGGGATTTTTCAAGCTGCGCGATCACCTCCGGATGCTCATCATAGAACTTCTGGGTGGTAGCCACTGCGATGATCGCCTTGATGAGTCCCTCTCCATCGGTTACCTTGTGGTAGCCCTGTTTGTCAGCATTGTAGGCAACCGAACCAGCTAACAGTGCTGCGTCTACGCTGCCGCCATCCAGGCCTGCCTTCGCATCCGGGATGCTCATGCTCACATAATTTACATCATCTATGCTCATGCCAGCCTGAGCCAGGTAAGATACTAAAAGCTCATGCAGGTTTGTACCAGCCGGACCTGCAATGGTCTTGCCATTTAAGCTCTCCGGAGTAGTCAGACTCTCGTCCTTGGAATACATGCAGAATGCCTTCGGGGAGCGGCTGTACATATTCAATACTTTAATATCCGCGCCATTTGCTGCAGACAGGATCACAGAGGTTGCGCCAACTGCA
Organism: Clostridium sp. AM42-4; assembly: GCF_003480105.1. Taxonomy (NCBI): domain Bacteria; kingdom Bacillati; phylum Bacillota; class Clostridia; order Eubacteriales; family Clostridiaceae; genus Clostridium; species Clostridium sp. AM42-4. Next base: position 3,132 of record NZ_QUIK01000016.1, on the reverse strand, counting down.
TATAAAACCTGCACATCGCCAGATGCCAGCGCCTGTGTCTGGTCTGCGCCGGAGGTGATCTCCGCGTACTCGGTGGAAATGCCCATCTCACCGAAATCCTTCTCAAAGATTCCCTGGTTCTTCTCAATGATCGTCGGCACATTCAGCGGAGACGTTACATAAGTAAATACCAGCTTGTCCAGATCAGATCCTGCCGCTTCGCTTTTCTCTGCCTCGCTCTCTGCGGCATCTGTTTCTGCGCCTGTTTCCTGCGCAGTACTTTCTGCAGCACTTTCAGCTGCCGTTGTCTCAGCCTCTTTCTTAGAACTTCCGCAGCCAGTCAGGGACGATACTGTCATGCATGCAGCAAGTCCCAGTGCGATCCATTTTCTCATAATGTTGTTTCCTCCTCAGTCACATAAAATTTAGATTGTTTATAATATCCCGTTTCAGGGAAATAAAACCGTCATTCAGAAGATTTCTCTCCTCTGCCGGTGTCTCCACCGGATACACCTTTTTCACCAGGCCCTTTTCGATCACTACGATCCGGTCTCCCAGGATCAAAGCCTCATCAATGCTGTGTGTCACAAACAGGATGCTTCCCTGTTTTTCTTTCTGCACCCGCAAAACCTCCTTCTGCATCTGTGCCCTCGTAAAATGATCCAAAGCCGCAAAAGGCTCGTCCATCATAATAAAATCTGGTTCATATGCTAACGCCCTTGCGATTGCCGCCCGCTGCTTCATGCCTCCGGAAAGCTGGGATGGAAAGGCTTTCTCAAACCCAGAAAGGCCAACTGTATGGATCAGCTTCCGGATCATTTCCGGATCCTGCCTGTTTTTCTTTACGCCAAACACCACATTGTCCCAGACATTCAGCCACGGCATCAGCCGCGGTTCCTGGAAGACAAACGCAGTCTTATGGTTTCCATCCCACAAAATCTCACCGCCATCCGCTTCTTCCAGCCCGCCGGTCAGGCGCAAAAGCGTCGTTTTTCCACAACCGCTCTGTCCCAGGATCACCGTGATCGTTCCAGCTGGAATATCCAGATCAATGCCATTTAACACCGGGACGGTTCGGTCCTCAACCTGGTAGGATTTCTGTATGTTTTTTAATCGAATTCCTGTCATTGCTGCCATGTTCTCCATTTTAACTATTTTTCACTATCCGTCCCTCTCACGGTTGCCAGGCACCAGCTCGTGACGAATCCAAATAACCAGTCTGTCAGATATCCGACCAGTCCGATCACCAGAATGCCAACAATGACCTTATCGGTCCGTGACATCTGCTGGGCAAAGAGGATCATATGCCCCAGTCCCGTGGATGCCGCCACCATCTCCGCTCCGATGATCGCACGCCAGCTGTAGCCCAGGCCAATACGCATCCCCACCAGAATGTCTGCCATCGCATACGGCAGTACGATCCGGAAAAACTTCTGACGTTTCGAATATCCAAACATCGTCCCGACCTCCAGAAGCTTTTTGTCACAGCCGGTAAAGCCTTTCACGATATTTAAATACATCGGAAAAAACGAAGCCAGAACAATGATCACTGTCTTGGTCGTCTCCCCAATCCCACACCACAGGATCAGAAGCGGGATCATGCTCAGCGGCGGTACATTGCGGAAAAACTGCACTGCATGCTCATAAAAACCGGAAGTTGCCGGAAACAAAGCACGGAGCATGCCAAGCACAAATGCCAAAACAAAGGCGATAGTAAATCCTTTGATCACGCGCAGAAAGCTGATGCCAATGTCCCGCGCAAGTTCTCCGCTCTGCAGCATCTTCAAAAAACTTTGAAATACTTTTTGAGGTGACGGAAGCACATAAGCACTTAAAAGCTCCATGCGGCACACCAGATACCAGGCCGCAAAAACAACAAGCACACCAGCAACAGGCTGAAGAAAGGATAACGGAATGCCGCTCCTATCTCCCTGTTTTTGCCGGAAAGCACGGTCGGTGCGAATGTATGCTTTCTTTTTTTCCTTCATCGTACTCCATCCCCCATATGACAACCCTGGCTGCAGTAAAGCAATTCCAGAAGCAGCGGATCGCGCTTCATTTTGCCATATCCTGAATCTGAAACCTTTTTCCGTCTTTCAGATTCTCTTTCTGCTTTCTGTCCTGCAGCTTCTCCTTCTGATAAACCACCTGCCACCGCCTCACCGCTCTGCTCCAGATAAGTCTCAATCTCTTCTCTTCCGCTTAAGCTTACCACCGGGACCTTAAGATCTGCAAAAAATCCTGGTGGAATCGGGCTGGCCTCCGGTGCATCTTCCGGTGTCTCGCCAAGCTCAGCAAGGAAATCCTTCCAGCTCACAAAACGGGTCCGCGGCAATTCTAACGCATTCCCCTGCTCTGCCAGAATGCGGCAGGGTGTCGTGATAATCTTGTCTCCATCTGCCAGATCGCTTCTGGCACTGAGTTCCCTGGCACAATGGATCAGGATTGGCTCAATGTCCGCCACCTGAATGGGAACCCCCTTTTCTTCCTTATACCGCTCAATCAGATTCACAGCCTCCGGACACCTGGCATCCGCCACCATTCCGTTTGCATGATTCATCAGATTCTCATATTGTTTTTTCACGCTGCTGCACCAATCTTTGCAGCAGCGCACCTGCGTAAGATGATGCTCTGTTAAAATCCGCTCTAAATTCTGCTCCGATATCATACGCTCCGATACCGGATTGATCCATAAATATGTCAAATAATCTTCCTCTTGTTGTCTCTCTGTGTTAGTTCTCCGTTTTTCTCCATTCTCAATTTTCCGAGACATTTCTGGATTGCCGGAGTTCTCCTATAATTAGCTCTTGCTAACCGTGCTGATAAGCATACCAAAGTTATAGGCAATTGTCAATTTGTATTTTTCTCACTTAGCGAGCTCCTAATGAATATAGAAAAAAGCCAGACAAACCTGTCTGACTTCAACCTTATGACCTCGCCGGGAATCGAACCCGGGTTTACGCCGTGAGAGGGCGTCGTCTTAACCGCTTGACCACGAGGCCGTATTTAAATTTTAGAGGCATGTACCCTCAAAACCACATATTGAATTTCATCCGTTTTCTTCGTTTTCGCGGTTATGAATAACCGCTCCCTAAACCATATTGGATAAGCCCTCGACCTATTAGTGACAGTCAGCTGCACGTGTTACCACGC
>NZ_QUIK01000015.1:0-89929 GCF_003480105.1 Clostridium sp. AM42-4 | reverse complement strand
TGCTTCGTAATCAGATGCTCGGTAATTCAATTGCCGATGTAGTTCACATGAACTAATTTGCTTTGTATGTAGGACTTCTATATAATTCATTTGTAGTGTCACTTGATATTTTTTCTTTTAAAAGCCAATATGGCTTTCCGGAGAAAGGTGAAAATTTATGACGAATGAGATGCTTATTTGGAATGAAAGAATACGGCTTTTTGAATCCGGAAAAATCGGTGGTACGGGAAGAATGATAGAACTTCATGCGGAAGATGGCACGGTGAAAAAAATGGAAGAGCCAGAAAAAATTCACAGTTACAGCCGGTGGCAGGAATACGGCTACCAAGTGAAAAAAGGAGAAAAAGCGGTCAGCACCATTGAAATTTGGAAGTATGCACAGAAAAAGGAAGATTCAGACAAAGACGGAGAAGATGCTGAGGGAAGCGAAAGAGTGTTTAAAAAGAAAGCATTTTTCTTTCGGTTTTCACAGGTAGAACCAATACGGAGGGCAGAAGATGAATGTGAAAAAGTATGATGTTAGAGTAAGGGAAAGCCGGATACCGTATCTTGTAGCGGTAGGAAAGACAAGGATTACCGATGAAGATATGCACCAGTCTCCAAAACGGATAGCAGATGTGATAGGGACGGTATACCATGCGGACCGATTGCCGGAAGAGCATATGTTTTTGCTGTCGTTCATAACCATCCGAGTGGAGACCCAAGCCCATCAGATGCAGATATTAAAATAACAGAACGAATTGCCATGGCTGCCAAGGTATGCGGCGTCGATATGTGCGACCATATCATTATAGCCGGGGCACGGAAAAATGCGTATTTTAGCTTTCGTGAGAATACGGGTATTTTGCAATAATTCGCACAGGCTAAGTGATGCGGGTACAGGGGAGCCCCTGTGCCCGCGAGGGAACCCCCGATGCTCCCCGGCCCGCCTGGGCCGCGCCCGTTCCCTCGACCCTCCCGTAAAAACTTTTTGCTAAAAAGCTATCAAAAATCCATATATATTTGACAATTATTGCGGAAAAGAGTATTATTCAAATTGGATTTTGTTACAAAGATAAGGTCAATAAAATTAAGCGCATATATAATGAGAATATGGGATTCCTTTTATGTTACAGTGGGACCACACACTTTCAAAGTGTATTCGCATGAGGGGAGAAATACCATGAAAAAGAAAAAGTTACTGTCGTATATCTTGTCTACAAGTCTATTGATTTCTCTTACATCCAATCCAGTTTTGGCTATGACTGGGGGGGGGGCAAATATCGATCAAGAGATAACATCTGTACAGGAAAATCAAGATAATAATTCCAATCAAAACGAAAAAGATCAGGAGTCAGATTCAAAAGATATTTCAGATTCCAAAGACCAGAAGGATGAACCATCATCGGGTACTGATAAAGAAGAAGACTCTGATAGCGGAGATAAATCATCTGATCAGGACAAGGGTTCGGATAAAGCTGAAAAAGGATCTGATGCTGATGATCTGAATAAAGATCATAAACAGGATGATCCGGAATCGGAGTCAGATAAAGGCAAGGATTCCACAGATTCTGACAAATCAGATAAGGAAGATGATAAAGATCCGGTAAAAGAAGATTCATCTGAGAAAAAGGATGATGTATCAGATTCAGATTCTACAGATCAGGAAAAGAAAGATACTGAGAATGAAGATAAAACTAGTGAGAAACAGGAAGATGATTTAGAAACATCTTCTGGTAAGAGTGATTCTTCATCAGAGACCAAAAAAGAAGAGGAAGAAGCAGATCCGGATTGTGCCCAGTTGGAAGGCTGCGTGAATGGGAAACACGATAAGGATTGTCCTTTGTATGAAGAAGATGTGGATTTGCTTCCAGATCTGGAATGTGCGCATCTGGAGGGATGTGTTGGCGAACTCCACGACAAGGATTGCCCGCTTTATGAAGAGCCGGATATGGAGAAAGAATGTCTGCATCTGGCTGGCTGCGTAGACGGAAAACATGATCCAGATTGTCCATGTTATAAAGAAGCAGATCCGTTGATGCTTGCTCGTGGCGTTCAGGTATCGGATGTAATCTATCTTGATGCGTCCGGAGACGATACAAATAATGGTACAAGCGCAGAGACAGCTGTTCAGACCTTAGAAAAAGCTTATGAAATAGCTGAGGATGGAGATACCATTTATTTGCTTTCTGATATTGTGTTACATCAGCCAACGGTATTAACGGGTGATAAGTCTGTGACCATTGAAAGCGCTTCTGATGATGAAACACATACAATTACATATGCAAGTGCCACTTTACCTAAACCAAAACAAGAAAATTATATGATCAAGATAGGAAATGAAGCAGGCACTCCTGTTCAAACGCAAGTGGTACTTGCGAATTTGGTGATAGATGCTGAAACCCAGGATATGCGGTGTCTAAGAGTTTGCTCTGGTGCCAGTCTGACTTTGGATGATGGAGCAACCGTAACAAATGGACGGGCAATCTCTCAGGATGGAACAACAGGAACTAATGACTGGGGCGGTGGTATTGTGGTAGATGGCAATGCAACGCTGACGATGGAAGATGGATCTGAAATTACAAATTGTTCTGCAGAGTGGGGCGGCGCAGTTTACGTAAGCGGTGAAATGGTAATAAATGGAGGCGAGATCAGCAATAATACAGCAGTTGGAGATATTTATGAGATTAATGGAGTAAATAGATCTGCAAGTGCACATGGTGGTGCTATTATGGTCCGGGCATGTAAGGCAGATTATGATACCACTTATAATGAACCGGCGAAACTTATCATGAATAGAGGAGAGATTAAGGATAATGCGGCTACTGCGGATGCCAGTGCATTTGGTGGCGCTATAGCAATCATTGGGGCACCAGGTGCATCGGATGAGCCAAATGTGTTTGAAATGTCAGGAGGCTTAATTTCAGATAATCATGCGGTTGATGGTGGTGCGATATCTGCTTATATTGCGGATAATCATTGGCAGGGAAATGTAGAGATTCTGATTTCAGATGATGCCACTATAGAAGAAAACGAAGTAAGACGTTCTGGTGGTGCCATCTATTTGAATAGCAATAATGCAGGAAACTATACAAACAAACTGGAAATAACAGGTGGTACTATTTCTGAGAATAAGGCTGTCAATAGTGGAAGCAAAGGCGGCGGTATTTATTTATCGGGACAGGGTGACTTGCTATACCTGGTAGATGGTAAAATTGAGAATAATGAGGCAGGTATGGGTGGAGCCATTTCGATTAATTCATCAGGAGAGAAAAAAGCGAAAGCCTGTGTACTTGGGGGTACAATTGCGGATAACAAAGCTACAGACGGATATCCAGCGCAAGATACTCAGCCGGAACGGTATTATTATGGCAATGCGATTGATCAGGATGGTGAGTTGTACCTAAATGGCATAAGTGCGGATATCCGTGGAGACATCCGGATTAAATGTGATGCAGTTGGAAGTAGAATTTTCACAAATCGCTTTGTAACATTAATTGGCGCGTCGGAAGATATGAATGATTATGAACTTTCTTCTGATCAGGCTGGATCGGTAGATGGAAGAGCGGTTGTTGTGCCTGGTAATGTTACGTATGATGGAATGGATTATGAGGTTGCGGATGCTGAGCCGTATGTGTCCCATTTTAAGCAGAACCATAAGAGAATCGTTACTAATACGGATTATAAGAATCAGGTTCCAACAGGTACGAATCATGAAAAGAGCCTGGTTCTGTATGGAAAACATGCTGTGGAAATCACCCCGATGGATATTACCATTTACGTCGGTGGAAATGGGTATGATGGTGTGATTGGTTCTGATGGTCAGTTTGCTACAAATGATCTTCCAGAGATCGGATTTTACCTGACACTTCCGGATGAATTAAATGAGCTGCTTGGAAGTATGCAGGAAGAACCGAAAGACCTTAGTGACTATGTTGCCCTGACTTATAACGACAGTTCTAACCGCACAACGCGTGACTGGGCTTTACAGTTATATGGAGAAGAGGACAGCAGTCTGGCAAAGGTAGATGGCCAGCATGTTTATATTTACAAGCTGATGTCGAGTAAAATAAATGGCACGGCTGAGCAGATACCGCTTCGTATGCAGTTTACGGATGAAGCTGGCAACGTTATGGTAGATTCCAAATTCCCTGTCAATGATACAGACCAGTTCCGTGACTATAAAGTTGATTTTTATTCTGGAGAGTTGGATGCAAAGTTTTATAACGTTACCGTCCAGGTTAATGGCAGCACGCAAACATATCCGGTCATTTTGAACAGCGGAAGTTTGAAAGTACGTGGAAACAAGGATCAGACCTATCGGGATATTTCCGATACCATGCCAAGTGTGAATCCGCAAAACAAAGGAGTTATCCTGGCAGAGACAGCACAGGATAATACGCAGTATTTCATTAATAAAAGCAATGTGAATGCAGACCCTGCAGGCGTAAAACTTCTGGTTGATCACAGCCTTGATGATACGCTGTTGACTGCTTACCTGAATCAGAATAAAAATGCGGATGGTAAATATGTTTATCAGTTCAGGTACCTTGACCTGGTTGATACACATAACGGAAACGCATATATGACGATGGCAGGTGGTCAGAAGATGAACATTTACTGGCCGGTTCCGGAAGATGCGAAAGAAGATTCTACATTCCATATTGTGCATTTCGGAGGATTGAACCGAGAGAGCAATGCGGATATGAATGATTTACTGAGAAATCATATTCCGGAAGAATTATCCAGTGAAAAAGTTTTCATTGACGGTCAGGCGTTCATTAAGTTTTCGGTTGGAAGTTTTTCACCGTTTGCCTTGATGTATGAAAATGGCAGCACATCCGGTAATGGAGGAAATTCCGGTAACAGCGGCACATCGAATGGAAATAATGGTTCTTCTGGTGGAGAAAGCAGTTCATCTGGCAGTGGAAGCAGCGGTGGTCACAGTTCCAGCGCTGGATCCGTTACTGCAGGAACCACACAACAGGAAAAGCCGGAAGAAACTAATCTGGCAGAAAATGTATCTGCAGTGGATAATACAGACGAGATAAAAGAAGAAAATCAGGTTGAAACTGCACTTCCAAAAACAGGTCAGTCAGATAACTGGTCTGCAGTGCTTCTTTTCAACAGCGCAATCCTTCTTCTTTTCACCTGTTTTTTTAAGAAAAAAGAACACTAACAAAAAAATGAAGCTGGGCAGCAAAAGTTGCTGCTCAGCTTCTTACAAAGCAAAAGAGCGTATATATTGCGAGAATATGTGATTCCTTTCTTCATTGGGACTATTTAATTTCAAAATACATACATTCGGAGTAAGAAAGGAATAATATGAAAAAGAAAAAATTATTATCGTACATCTTAACTACAAGTCTACTGATCTCTCTTACTGCTAATCCGGTATTATCCATGGCCGAGGAAACAAATCTGAGCCAGGAAATTACGGTTGATCAAGATAATCCTGATCAAGATTCTAAATCCCAGAACATTTCATCAGAAAAAAATGCAGACTCAAAAGATAAAAACGAGAACGATGGATCAGACCGTGGTGATGAAATAGAACCGTCTGAAGATGGAAAAACAGAAGATCTGCAGGAAGATGAAGACAAAGCCAATTTATCTTCTGGAAAAGATGAAAAGCCGGATCTGAATGGATCTGATGGTGACCAATCAGAAGAATCGAAGAAAGATTCGATAAATGATTCTTCTGAGGAAGACTCTGATCAGGCAGATGCAGACTATGGCAGATTGGACGAAGATGAAAATATTGATCCTGATTTTAGTCAGCCAGTTGAAAATCCAGAGGAATCTTCTAGTGCTGCAGGTACTACTGCAAATTCTGGAAGTACTTCGGGCGGTTCTGGAACATCGAAAAAGAATGATGCTGATTTAGATGAATGTGAGCATTTAGAAGGTTGCGTGGATGGCAAACATGATCCAGAATGCCCGTTATATGAAGGAGAAGTGGAACTGCCGTCAGAAGCCGAATGTGCGCATTTGGAAGGGTGCGTTGGTGAACTTCATGACAAGGACTGTCCGCTCTATAAGGAGCTGAATGCTGCACTTTCAGCAAAACTTCCTTTGGCAGTACAAGAAAATATTTATGAAGATGTTTATATCACTGTTGATGGAGTCGAGTATCGGTTTGATTTTTATCCAGATATTCACGAAGCAAAATTGACAAGGATAACAAATCCAAATGCAACTACAGACGTTGAAATACCGGAAAAAGTAAGTTATCACAATGAAAATGAGAGCGATGATAAAGAATATACGGTAACAGAATTAAGCCTTAGCTTTTGGGCGCCTACGTGTAAAAATGTTACTAAGCTGAATATACCAGACACCGTAGAAACATGTAACAGTTATTTTAGATGTTTTTCTAACTTAGAAGAAATTACAATTCCAGGATCGGTAAAAACATTTTCCGGAAGCTTTCAATCTATGGACCATTTAAAAACTATAACTTTTGAAGAAGGTGTAGAAGAACTTGCCGGAAATTCACTGTTAAGTAATTGTGCTGTAGAAACAATTCATTTACCAGATAGTTTAAAAAGAATCACTGCACCTAGTGCGTTTTCTGGTGCTTCAAAATTAAAAACGATAGAACTTCCAGAAGGAATTGATATTCGTGAAGGAAGCTTATTTGCAAAAGATAGTTCACTTGTTTCAATAACATTGCCTGCGTCAATTACAAAAATCAATGATTCCATGTTTAAAGATTGCAGTAGTCTGGAGACTGTAACTGCAGAAGGAACCATTACAGAAGTAGGTCAAGAGGCATTTGAAAATAACACAAAGCTGACCAATATTCCAGATCTTAGTCAGGTCACATCCATGGGGACTTTTGCATTTTCTGAATGTAATAATCTGAAAGGCGAAGTTAATTTAGCAAGTTTGAATGATATTCCATATCGTGCTTTTTTAAATACACCCATTGAATCGGTTGTTTTGAGTGACAGTCTGCAGAAGATTGATGATGAGGCATTTTCAGGTACTAAAATAGCCTCGATCACATTTCCGGAATCACTGACAGCCATTGGAAGTAAATCTTTTGCAAATACTCTGCTGAACCAGGATACCTTAATCATTCCGGATAATGTGGCAACGATTGGATCGTCTGCGTTTTCTGGCGCAACCATCAAAAAACTTGTTTTGGGAAGTGGTTTGACTAATACATCAAATAATGAATTTGCAGGGATAGATGGATTGGAGTCTGTAACGGTTCAAAATAGTTCAGATGTATTGAATCTTTCCAATGCAGGTCTGCCGCAAAATGTAACCATAAATTATACGATTCCATCTATTTCAGATACAGTAGGTGATAGGATTTCCAGTGAGGCAGGTGCTCCAAGTCTGCAGGAAGCTGTAGACACTGCAGCGGATGGAGAAACCATCAAAATTAAAAAAGATATTAAGCTGAGCAGTCAAGTTACGATTCCACAAGGAAAATCGATTACAATTACTTCTGATGATGATTATACGATTGTCGGCGTAAAAGACGGTACTAAGCCGGAAAATTTATTTGAAGTGTTAGAAGGAGCAAATGTTATTTTTGCCGGGAAACTTATTTTATCAGGTAGGTATAATGACAAGAGCATTATAAAGAATCATGGTACCGTAACGATTACAGATGACGTAACCGTTCGGGATGCAACCATAAAATATGATGAAACCGGTGCGCTGGAAAATAGTGGGACCAATGCGAAACTTGTTATTTCAGGAGGGCAAATCACAAACAACAAAATCATAAATCATGCGGAGTATAGTGCGACAGTCCTGATCAAAGATGGTGCTGCTTTTGAAATGACTGGTGGCAGCATTCAAGATAATAATTCTGTTAATGCAAATTACTCCCATTCCACTGGTGGCGTGTTCTTTTTTGGTGCGAGCAAAGGGGAAATGTCAGGAGGACGCATTCAAAGGAATATTGGACATCGCGGCAGCGTTGTAGTTCTTAGCAATGACCGCGATGCTGATCAGCAAGCAGCGTTTACGTTATCTGGTGATGGATTGATCACAGAAAACAGTGGTACTTCCGGTAATAATGTTGATGCAGGTGGGGCTGTATTTATAGAAAATAATGCAGTATTTGAGATGACCGGTGGAAAGATAACGAATAATCATTTCATTCAAGGCGGCGGAGTTTGTGTCGTGGATGATGGAGTACAAGACAGCACAATTGAAGAATATGGCACTGCGTTTGTAATGAATGGAGGTACAATATCTGGAAATCACGCATCCACTGGTGGCGGAATTTATAGTTTTTCTAACGGAACCGTTCTCAATTCTGGAAAAATAGTAAATAATACGGCAGGTATTTCAGGCGGAGGTATTTATTCCGAGGGAACACGTAATAACGGCTACAGTTCTATGCATTTATATAATGCGATTGTTACAAATAATACAGCCCAACAGGGAGGTGGCCTGTGGTTTTGCGCAACTGGTACCACAACCCTGAATATCAAAGATGGTATTGGCATCTTTGAAAATAAAGCGGTGGAATCAGATGATAAAGCAGCCGGTGATGATCTGGTATTTAGTGTTTTCGGTAATGGCGATCCTGACTATACAGCTACATTATCAAGTCGTATGTTAGGTGGCGGTGCGATCCAGTGGTATCCGGATGGCAAAATATATAATGGAGTCACCTCATCTTATCCAAGCGTGATTTCTGATATACGCTATAATAAAGATGATCCAACAAGTACAGCATTGGAGTCTGGAAAACTGGCAGATATTCAGACGAGTCAGGCTTTAAAAACGATAATGTCTGCGGATGCACAGAATCTGGCAGAGAATGAAGCACAGTTATTCATAGAGGGAAATACAGCAAAATATGGCGGAGGCATCGGTGCAAACGGAGGTATTATTGTAGGAGAAGATGATACGATTGATATATCGGTCAAAAAAGTCTGGAACAATGCCCCGGCTTCCGGAACGCCGGATTCGGTCACGATTCGCCTGATAAATGAGGGACATGTGATTGACAGAGCTGTTTTAAATGCGGCAAACAACTGGGAATATCAGTTTGAGGATCTTCCGAAAGGATATTCTTATTCTGTATCAGAAGTTGTTCCTGCAGATTATACGCCAACGGTATCTGGAAATCAGACAGATGGGTTCCAGATATTGAACACCTATACTCCTGGAACACCTGCAGAACCGGAAAAACCGGATAATGGAGGAACAAATCCTGGAAATTCAAATCATGGATCAGGAAGTTCTGGTTCAAGTGGCTCTGGCAGTTCAGGAGAATCCGGAAGCAGTACAAGAACTGCACAAGTTGTTGAAACAACTCCAGTTGAACCGGTAAAAGAAGATATACAGCCGATTCCAGAAGATATTCAACATGAAGATTTTACTTCCGAAGCCAATAGTGCATTGCCAAAAACAGGGCAGGAAGCAAACAAGTCTGCACTTGTATTTTTCTCCAGCGCACTGCTTTTGTTTGCTATGCTGATTTTTAAGAAAAAAGAAGACTGATAAAGAAACTTATGATTTTCAGATCCTTATGGGGCTGGTAATAGGAAAGTGCTTGTGTGAGAATATCCATCAAGCACTTTCTTAGTGTTGCGATAACATATCAAGCAGTATAATCATTACGGACTGTTTGTCAACAAGATTTACAATTTTGTTTTATGGGGGAAGGGATGAAAACGATGAAAAGATCGACGATGTTGTTTTATGTTATGTTTTTTGGGACTCTTGCTATCGTTCTCATTTCCTGCGTCAGCTGCTGATACAGCAGAAAAGGTTGTACGGGTTGGATGGTATGAAGATTCTTACAATGTTACAGTGAGATTTTTAACTTGTACTTCACGATCATGGAAATTTATTTGAATCTTAATATTGATTATATAAAGAAATCTTGGTATAATTTTGTTATCATATAAGGGGGTGTTTTTATGCCAACAATCAAATCCAGTGCTGATCTAAGAAACAATTACAATGAGATTTCAACTCATTGCCACACTTACACTGAGCCAGTTTTTATCACTAAAAACGGAAAAGGTGACCTTGCCGTGATGAGCATTGAAGCCTACGAAGCACTAACAAGCCGCTTTGAGTTATACGATCAGATTCATGAAGGAATGGATGATATTAAATTCGGAAATACACGACCGTTTTCAGACGCATTATCAGAGATCCGGAAAGGACGTCGTAGATGAGTTATACAATCCACATCACTGCAACAGCAGAGAGAGATCTTCTGAAAGCAGCCGACTATATAGAATTTTCCCTCAAAAATCTGGATGCTGCAGACCACTTACTGGATACTGCAGATGAACAAATTTCTTCTTTAGCTGAAATGCCTCAGAGATACCGGATCGTAGGTGATCCAGTCTTATCCAGTTGGGGAATCCGTTTCATAAAAGTCAATAACTATCTGGCATTTTATACTATAGATGAAAATAAACAGTTAGTAATCATCGTGCGTTTTCTGTATCAAAAAAGTAACTGGGCTTTTATCCTTCATCACGGGGTTCCGCTTCAATAAAACCAAATGGCCAACTTAAAAAGAAAACAGGCTATCTCTCCGGAGATAGACCTGTTTTTTTATGGATTTTTCAAAAAGGGCGTGTGAAAAAATGATTTCTCATTTTTTTACACGCCCTTTTTGGTTATACAATAAGATATGCAACACGCAGTTCAGAAAATTCCTACCTACGACAATTTCCAGATATCCTTGTTGTACTGTGCGATTGTCCGGTCGGAGGAGAAGAATCCGGCCTTGCTGATGTTAACGAGCATCTTCTTTGCCCATTCGGTGCGGTCGGTGTAAGCGGCATAGGCATTTTCGCGGGTCTTTACGTAATCCTGGAAATCCGGGAAGGTCATGAACCAGTCTTTGTTTAACAGCTCTTTGTAGAGACGCTCCAGATTTTCTTTCTGGCCGATCTTAAGCAGTTCTTTTCCGACGATGAAATCGACAGCGGCTTTTAAGTCTTTGTCTTTCTCGTACCAGTCTTTGGACTTGTAGTCACCGCGTTCATAGCGGGCAATGACCGTCTCGGAGGATTCGCCGAAGGTGAAGATATTATCTTTGCCGACCAGCTCTGCAATCTCTACATTTGCGCCGTCCATGGTGCCAAGGGTCAGGGCACCGTTTAACATGAATTTCATGTTGCCGGTTCCAGATGCCTCTTTGGAGGCCAGGGAGATCTGCTCGGAGATGTCGCAGGCCGGAATGAGCTTTTCAGCCAGGGTTACATTGTAGTTTTCCACCATGAAAACTTTCAGGTGTGGACTTACCTTTGGATCTTTGTTGATAAGTTCCTGCAAACATAAAATTAAGTGGATAATATCCTTTGCAATAACGTAAGCGGGAGCTGCTTTGGCACCAAACAGTACGGTGATTGGTGTTTTCGGGATCTTTCCGGCTTTGATCTCTAAGTATTTGTGGATGACATAGAGGGCATTCATCTGCTGGCGTTTGTACTCGTGCAGGCGTTTTACCTGGATATCGAAAATGGAATCCGGGTTTAACACCAGCCCCTGGGTCTCTTTTAAATAGGAAACCAGCTGTGCTTTCTTTTGGGTCTTCACCTCCAGAAGCTTGTTCAGTACAGCTGGATCGGATACAAAGGTACCAAGTTTTTCCAGCTCCATGGCATCTTTTTTCCAGCCTTCCCCGATGAGGGAGGTGATGAGGGCAGAAAGCTCTGGGTTGCAGGACATGAGCCATCGGCGGAAGGTGATGCCGTTGGTCTTGTTGTTGAAGCGCTCCGGATACAGCTTGTAGAAGTTGTTCAGCTCCGTATTTTTCAAAATCTCGGTGTGCAGGTAGGCAACGCCATTGACGCTGTAGCCGTAGTGGATATCCATATGAGCCATGTGCACCAGTCCGTTCTGGATGATGTAGGTGCTCTCGTCCTTTACGGTAGCGCGGATGCGGTTGTCCAGCTCGCGGATGATCGGCATCAGCTGCGGAACTGCTTTTTCCAGGAAAGAGATCGGCCATTTTTCCAGGGCCTCTGCCAGAATGGTGTGGTTTGTGTAGGCACATACTTTGGAAACGATGGAGATCGCTTCATCCATTAAAATACCGTGCTGTCCTAAAAGGCGGATCAGCTCCGGAATGACCATGGACGGATGGGTATCGTTGATCTGAACGGCAGCGTACTCAGCAAGGTCATGCAGGTTGGAACCGCGGGCGATACACTCGTCTAAGATCAGCTGGGCTGCATTGCTGACCATAAAGTACTGCTGGTACACGCGCAGCAGGCGTCCTTTGTCATCGGAATCATCCGGGTAGAGGAAGAGGGTCAGGTTTTTCTCAATCTCGGTTTTATCGAAGTCGATGCCATCTTTGACAATGCTCTCGTCCACGGATTCCAGATCAAAGAGACGCAGGCGGGTGGAGTGGTTGTCGTAGCCGGTCACATCCATATCGTAGAGGCGGGAGGTAACCGTAAAGCCGCCGAACGGAACCTGGTAACTGGTCCCGGTTTTGGTCAGCCAGCTTTCTTTTTCCATCCACGGGTTCGGAGTTTCCTGCTGGAGATGCTTTTTATCAAAAACCTGCTTAAACAGGCCGTAATGGTAGTTTAAGCCGACACCATCGCCGTTTAAGCCGAGGGTGGCGATAGAATCTACAAAGCAGGCAGCCAGACGGCCAAGACCGCCGTTTCCAAGAGATGGCTCCGGCTCCAGTTCCTCGATCTCTGCAAGGCTCTTGCCAGCAGCTTCCAGTTCTTTTTTGACTTCATCGTAAAGCCCAAGATTGATGAGGTTGTTGGAGAGCAGTTTGCCGATCAGAAACTCTGCGGAGATGTAGTAGAGCTTGCGCTTGCCGGAAGCAGTCTCTTTTGCCGGAGAGGTTTCCTGTGCAGAAGCGTTTTCCTTCTCTTTTGCAAGTTTCTTTACCTGCTCCAAAAGGCAGAGGTAGATTTCCTCATTGGTGCAGGAAGCTAGTGGCTTCTTATATTTTTCTTTTACAGCGTTTGTCAGATTCATGATGGTTAAAAACTCCCTTCTCTGAAGTGTGAGGCATGTTGCTGTTCGCAGGTAGGAATTTTCTGAACAGTAACGAATGGATCACAGAAACAAAAATTTGTTTTTATTATAACAAAGTCATGCCGGATTGTGCAACCAAAATTGCAGACAGAAAGCCAGGCAAAAACCAAGTGAAAAGTCAGATTGCCAGTTCGGCATGAACAGGCAGTAAAATTAAAAATCTCCAGGTTTTACAGAGTCTGGCAGCATGGACCGATAGCGGCGTTTTCCTTTCTGCTGCTGATAATCCGCCTGAATGTGTTCGCAAAGTTCCGGACTGGAATACAGCTGTTTTGCAGCAGTAAATAAAATCCGTGCTGCATAGTGCATCCCCTTATGGGCCAGAGGACTTTTTCCCTGGGCTACGATCTGCCAGGTATGCAGGGCGCAGCCAGTGGCTGCGGTTGCGACACCAATGAGACCGGTGGGAACCTGCCAGCTCACATCGCCTACATCGGTACTGCCAAGGTTGATGGTCTGGTCTGCAGGAAGAATCTCTGTATCAATCGAAGCGAGGGCAGAAGCAGCTTCTTCTCGCATGGTCTGCTCTATGGAAGCAGCGTCAGCGGTGCCGGACAGCTCCGGCAGCAGCATAAACTTCGCTGCATACGCATAATCTTCCTCCGTATACTCGGGTTTTTCCGTTTCCTGCATCGCCGCCATCATTAGCTTTTCCATAGCCGGAACCGATAACAGATCTGCATAAGCACTGACCGTCCGGTAAGAAACCTTGGTTCCGGTCATCAGTGCAGCCCCTTTTGCCACGTCGCTGACGCGGTCATAAAGCTCGGCAACGTAGGAGCTTTCCGGTGCCCGCAGGGCGTAGAGAAGGGTGGCAGCGGCAGGAACGATGTTCGGTGCGTCACCGCCGTCGTTTAAGTAGGCGTAGTGCATGCGGGCATCCGTTTTTACATGTTCCCGCAGGTAATTGACACCCACATTCATCAGCTCACAGGCATCCAGAGCGGAGCGGCCGAGCTCCGGGTGGGCGGCAGCGTGGGCGCTTTTTCCGGTGAAGTCGAAGATGACGCGGATATTGGCCAGAGCTTCTTTGATCAGGCCGGTTTTGGAACCAGGGTGCCAGGCCAGGGCAAAGTCCAGAACGTCAAAACAGCCGGAGCGGGTCAGGAATGCTTTTCCGGCACCGCCTTCCTCTGCCGGGCAGCCGTAATAGATCACGGTTCCGCTAAGCTGTTCTTCTTCCAGCCAGTCTTTGATGAGGCAGGCAGTCTCCATGGTGCCGGTACCGAGCAGGTTGTGTCCGCAGCCATGACCTGCTGTGCCGGGGCGGTCTGACTGGCGTTCACAGGCATTGGCCGTCTGGTTCATGCGGGGCAGGGCATCGTATTCGCCCAAAAGTCCAATCACGGGGTGACCGGAGCCGAAGCTTGCGGAAAATGCGGTGGCAATACCGCCAAGATTTCGCTCTATAGTGAAACCATTTTTTTTCAGAAAATCAGCCTGCAGTGTGCTGGAACAAAATTCCTGGTAACGGGTTTCCGCAAAGTCCCAGATCTGGTCGCTGATGGATTCAAATTGCTGTTCAAACTGTTGTCTGTTCATGATGAAAAGAAACCTCCGGCTATATGATTTTTGTCTGAATCTTTACCATATTTTCTGTGCCATATTATAGCATTTCTGTTTGGGTTTGAAAACCGGGACTTTGCCGGCGCTTTGCATTCCAGAACGGCAAAAGCTGCTGTCCAGACGGTATTGTACGGAAGTTTCAGTTCAGAAAAATTCCGTCGCGGAACAGTAACATTTTGTATCTGTTGTTGTGTACATTTTCGTTATATAACATTTACAGAAACGAAAAAAGTTGTTACAATAAAATGATAATCAGAAAAATAGTTAGGCTGACTATCTAAAAAGGAGCGTGCAGATGATGGGAATGGAAAACAATGTATATGGGGAACTTTTGCTGGGCCTTCAGTTGGAAAACCAGAAAATTCTTCTGACCAGCCTGCAGGAAGACGGTACACTGGAAAAGCATATTTATGAGCCGGGAAGAGAGGAAGAAGCTGTCGAGGCATTGGCACAGCAGGCAGCGTTTGAAAAGAAGGTATGTATTCTGGGATTTGAGCAGGAGCAGAAGCGTGTACAGGGCAGCGAACCGGACCGTACGAAAGAAAACGGGCAGGATGACAGACCAGATTGTGCGAAAAACACCTGTCATGGTAGCGGAACGGATGATGCGAAAGACGCCGGACAGAATGGGAAAAAGTGGATCGCGGAGCCGTTTTGCAGGGAAAACCGTATGCTGATCTTTGGCGGCGGTCATGTTTCCCTGGCTCTTGCAGAGTTTGCAGCCCGCACCGGGTTTTCCGTGACGGTGACCGATGACCGGCCAGCCTTTGCCAATAAGCTGCGTTTCCCAACCGCAAAGGAAGTGCTCTGTATGGATTTTGAAGCGGCAATTGAAAAGCTTGGTGTCAATTCATCGGACTTTGCGGTTCTCTTAACAAGAGGCCATCGTCATGATGGTGTCTGCCTTAAGGCACTGGCCAAACAGCCGCAGACCGCATATCTTGGCATGATCGGTTCCAGAAAGCGCGTCCGGGAATTAAAGGATACGCTGGAGGAGGAAGGCATCAGCAGAGCGTGGCTGGACTGGATCCACACTCCGGTCGGACTGGATATCGGTGCAGTGACACCGGAGGAGATCGCAGTGGCAATCCTTGCAGAGACCATTCAGGTAAAGCGCAAACCGGAGACAGAGGGCGGCAGAAAGGTATCCCAGTCGGATATTGATATGGAAGTCATTCATGATCTGGCAGAGCCGGATGAAAAGTTCGCGGACCAGAAAAAAGCAGTGATCACTATTTTGGGCACCAAAGGTTCGACACCGAGAAAAGCCGGAGCCAAGATGATCGTTTATGAGACCGGCCTTATTCAGGGAACCATCGGCGGCGGCTGTGCGGAGGCAAACCTGATGCAGCATGCCAGAGAGGTTATCCGCGATGGTATTTACCAGATCCGGCATGTGGATATGACCGGGAAAGCAGCAGAGGAAGAAGGCATGGTCTGCGGAGGCGTGATGCAGGTATTGATCGAACGGGATGATTTCTAAAAAAATGTTAGGAAAACTTTCAAAAAATTAGATAAGTGATTGCATTTCCAGGTAAAACAGATTACAATAGAAGCATCTGAAAAGCCGGTTTGCCGGAAGGCAGGCCGGTTAAAAAAGTGAATCGTTATTTTTTTGAAAAAATAACGGTGGTTCTATAGAATAGCCTGGTAACCAGAAGGACGTGAAACAGTTACCGGTTTCAAATATTCACATGGAGATTGGGAGGAGCTATACATGAAGCTGATAAAAACAGTCGATGCAGAGGGAGCAGTTCTCTGCCATGACATCACACAGATCATCCGCGGTGTAACAAAAGATGCGGTGTTTCGTAAGGGCCATATTGTAACCAGAGAAGATATTCCGGTACTTTTGAGTGTCGGAAAAGATACCCTTTATGTATGGGAAAAAGAAGATGGCATGCTTCATGAGGATGAAGCAGCCGAAGTGCTTTGTGAAATCTGCAAGGGTGAGCATATGGACCGTTCCCAGCCGAAGGAAGGCAAGATCGAGCTGACTGCGGCCTGCGATGGTCTTTTAAAGATTGACGCAAAGGCTTTAAAAGAGGTCAACGCCTTTGGCCAGATGATGATCGCCACCCGCCATGGCAATTTTGCCGTGAAGAAGGGGGACAAGCTGGCAGGTACCCGCATTATCCCGCTGGTCATTGAAGAAGAAAAAATGAAAAAGGTCAAGGCACAGACCATGGAACTGACTGGTGGAAAGCCAATCCTGGAACTGAAACCGTTCCAACACAAACAGGTTGGAATCATCACCACCGGAAACGAAGTGTTCCATGGACGCATCCAGGACACGTTCACACCGGTGATCGTGGACAAGCTGGCGGAGTTTAATGCCGAGGTGACCGATCATGTGACCTGGGATGATGACGATAAAAAAGTAACAGCCAGTATCCTCGACATGATCGAAAAGGGCGCGGACATTGTCATCTGCACCGGAGGAATGAGTGTAGATCCGGATGACAAGACTCCGCTTGCGATCAAAAATACCGGTGCACGCATCGTATCCTATGGTGCGCCAGTGCTTCCGGGAGCCATGTTTTTACTGGCTTACTATGACCGCATGGAACAGGGAAAGAACCGCAGAACCGTCATTATGGGACTTCCGGGCTGCGTGATGTATGCAAAGCGCACCATCTTTGACCTGGTACTTCCGCGTGTCATGGCAGATGATGAGGTTACGGCGGACGAGCTTGCAGCGCTCGGCATGGGGGGCTTATGCTTAAACTGTCCGGTCTGCACGTTCCCGAACTGTGGATTTGGAAAGGGGTACTGATATGGAATTTACCCATTTTGATGAACAGGGCAATGCCCGCATGGTGGATGTCACCGAAAAAGGCGAGACGGTCCGCGAGGCGGTTGCCAAAGGCCGTATCCGCGTAAGTGCGGAGTGCTTTGGGAAGATCAAAGAAGGCACCATGGCAAAGGGAGATGTGCTCGGCGTGGCACGCATTGCCGGGATCATGGGAGCCAAGCGTACTTCGGAGCTGATTCCGCTCTGCCATATTTTAAATCTGACAAAGCTGAATGTGGATTTTGTCATGCATCCAGAAACCTGCGAGATCGAGGCGATCTGTACGGCCAAGACCACAGGAAAGACCGGCGTGGAGATGGAGGCACTTACCGGTGTATCCGTGACGCTGCTTACCATTTACGATATGTGCAAGGCTGTGGATAAGGCTATGGAGATCGGAGCGATTCATCTGGCTGAGAAGACCGGAGGAAAGAGCGGGCATTTCATAAACCCCAAAGAGCAGGGTGGTGAGCAGGCATGAAAGATGCCCATGGAAGAGAAATCAAATATCTGCGAGTTTCTGTGACAGACCGCTGCAACCTGCGCTGCAAATACTGTATGCCAAACGGGATCGAGTGCGTGGGACACAAGGATATCCTGAGCTTTGAGGAAATCCGGCAGATCGCAGCGTGCGGGGCAAAGCTTGGCATTACCAAGATCCGCCTGACCGGCGGGGAGCCGCTGGCGAGAAAGGGATGCCCGCAGCTGATCCGCATGCTGAAAGAGATTCCGGGCATGGAAAAGATTGCCATGACGACCAACGGGACTTTGGTGAGAGCGATTCTCCCGCAGCTTGTGGAGGCAGGACTGGATGAGATCAACATCAGCCTGGATACGCTGGATGCGGAAACGTTTGCCCAAATTACCGGGCAGGATCTTCTGCCGGAAGTACTTAAGAGTATCGATGCGTCACTTGAAGCGGGGCTTAAGGTGAAGGTCAATGCAGTATCCATGCCGGATACCGACTGGCGGCGTATGGTCTCGCTGGCAAAGGAAAAACCGGTTGATGTCCGCTTTATTGAGCTGATGCCCATTGGAGCTGGAAAACAGTCGAAGGGACGCAGCAACAAGGAACTCTTAGAAGAGATCAGCAATGAATACCCGGAACTTCAGGCGGATAACAGCGTACACGGAGCCGGTCCGGCTGTCTACTATAAGATCCCAGGGTTTCAGGGAAGCATCGGGCTGATCAGTGCCATGCACGGAAAATTCTGTGCTTCCTGTAACCGGGTGCGTCTGACATCGACCGGCTTTCTAAAGACTTGCCTTTGCTATGAGGACGGCGTGGATCTGCGAAAAATCCTGCGGAAAGCAGAGGATGGAAAGATAGCAGAAACCGGAACGGGCAGGGAATGGAACAAGGCTGTGGATGAGAGCGTGGAGGGGAATGCCGTGGTGAGAGCATCGGGCATGGAAAATCCAGACATGGAGAATCGGGAACTTCTGGATGCCATGGGCCGTGCCATATACGGCAAACCTGCCGGACATTGCTTTGAGCATCCGGATCAGATCACGGAAGCGCATGGTATGAGCGCAATTGGAGGATGAGAAAATGGAATTTGGAAAAGAGGGGGTAGTGAAGGCCATCTGCATCAGTCCGGCCCGGGGAACGGAAAAGCATACGATCCCGGAGGGACATTTCATTCCGGATTTCGGAATCGAGGGCGATGCGCATGCTGGAACATGGCATCGTCAGGTGAGTCTTCTTTCCTATGATAAAGTAGAAGAGTTCAATAAAAAAGGAGCAAACGTAGGGGATGGCGCATTTGGTGAGAATCTGGTGGTGGATGGAATTGATTTTCGTGCCCTGCCGGTTGGAACCAGGCTTTATGCTGGAACCGTGGAGCTTCGCATGACCCAGATCGGCAAGGAATGCCACAGCCACTGCGCGATCTATCACCGTGTGGGCGAGTGTATTATGCCGAGGGAGGGTGTGTTTGCCGAGGTTGTAAAAGAGGGAATCATCCGCCCGGGAGATATTATGCGGGTGGAAGCGCCAGATGAGAACCGTCCGTTTACGGCTGCGGTGATCGTGCTGAGTGATAAAGGCTCCAAAGGCGAGCGGGAGGACTTAAGTGGTCCGGCAGCCGGGGACATGTTAAAGGAAGCTGGTTATGATGTCGTGGAGCGCTTTGTGATCCCGGATGAGCCGGAGGTGCTAAAACATCACCTCGTGCGTCTGGCAGACAGCCGACAGGTGGACCTGGTGGTGACCAGCGGCGGAACCGGATTTTCCATGCGGGACCAGACACCGGAGGCAACTCTGGCGGTGGCTGACCGGAATGCGCCGGGTATTGCAGAGTATATTCGTATGAAATCCATGCAGATCACAGACCGCGCCATGTTAAGCCGCGGCGTATCGGTCATCCGGAAAAAGACGCTGATCGTCAATCTGCCGGGAAGTCCGAAAGCCGTGAAAGAGAGTCTGGGCTTTATCCTGGGCGCACTGGATCATGGGTTAAAGATTCTGCGTGGGACTGCGTCAGAGTGTGCGCGGAAATAGATACCGGGAACAAGTTACAAATCTGGTGATTCATAAGAATTCACATAAATTATTGCAAAAACAAGGAAGAAACAGACAATGAAGAAACAGTTCGCAGTTGTAATGGCAGCTATGATGGCAGCAGGAATGATGGCAGGATGCTCCTCCAAACCGCAGGAGACTACCGCAGCAGCAACCGAAGCAGAGACTGCTGCAGAGGAGACCACCGGAGCAGAGACTGAGGCAGAAACCGAAACCGAAACAGAGGGTGAGGCAAAGGCGGATCTTGGCGAGCAGGGCATTCTGGTTGCGGCAGCAGCAAGCTTAAAGAATGCATATGAGGATGAACTGATTCCGATGTTTGAAGAGCAGTATCCGGGTGTAACCGTGGAGGGAACCTACGACAGTTCAGGAAAGCTTCAGACCCAGATCGAGGAAGGTCTTGAGGCAGACGTATTTATGTCCGCAGCAGTTAAGCAGATGAAAGCTCTGGACGAGGAAGGCATGATCGCGTCTGATACCATCGTGGACCTGTTAGAGAATAAGATTGTTCTGATCGTTCCGGCTGGCAGCGACAGCAAGATCGATTCTTTCGAGAAAATCGGCGATGCCGCATCCATCGCTCTGGGCGATCCGGAGAGTGTTCCGGCAGGCCAGTACGCAAAAGAAGCGCTGACAAACTTAAATGTCTGGGACAGCATTCAGGATAAGGTAAGCTTCGGAACCAATGTAACCGAGGTATTAAACCAGGTTGCAGCAGCAAGTGCTGACGCAGGTATCGTTTATGCAACCGATGCAGCAAGCATGGCAGATCAGGTAACCGTTGTTGCAGAGGCACCGGAAGGAAGCCTTGAGAAGAAAGTCATCTACCCGGTAGCAGTCGTAAAAGCAACAGCTCATGAGGATGCGGCGAAAGCATTTGTAGATTTCTTACAGACTCCGGAAGCAATCAAGGTATTTGAGGCTTACGGTTTCACAGCAGCAGAGTAACAGGCCGGAAAGAATGCCGAAAGCATGTGCGGCAGAAAGGAGAAAAAGATGGACTGGTCCCCAATTCTGATATCCATGAAGACAGCCAGTGTTTCCATTGTGATCACATTCTTTCTTGGAATTCTGGCAGCCTGGTGGGTGGTTGGCATGAAAAATGAGCGTATGAAGGTCATCCTGGATGGAATTTTAACCCTTCCATTGGTACTCCCGCCTACCGTAGCAGGATTTTTCCTTTTATATCTGTTTGGGGTGAAACGTCCCATCGGAATTTTCTTTTTACAGTATTTTGGAGTCAAGATCGCGTTTTCCTGGGTGGCCACGGTGCTTGCGGCAGTGGTGATGTCTTTTCCGCTTATGTACCGTTCGGCCAGAGGAGCTTTTGAACAGGTAGACCCGAATCTCATGGCAGCGGCCCGTACCCTTGGTATGAGTGAATGGAGCATTTTCCATAAGATTCTGATTGCCAATGCCATGCCGGGAATTGTCAGCGGAGGTGTCCTGGCGTTCGCAAGAGGACTGGGGGAGTTTGGAGCAACCGCCATGATCGCGGGCAACATTGCAGGCAAGACCAGAACCCTGCCTATGGCAGTGTATTCTGAAGTGGCAGCCGGAAATATGGATGAGGCATACCGGTATGTTGCGATCATTGTTGTTATTGCCTTTCTTTCCGTGATCTTAATGAACCGGGCGGCACTGAGAGAATCAAAAAAGCGTGGCCAGTTCCGGTAATAAGGAGCAGAGTATGAATGAACAATTATTAGCAGTTGATATCCGGAAAAAGCTGCGGGAGTTTGAGCTGCAGGTTCAATTTACTTCCGGCAAAGGCTGCCTTGGAATTCTGGGACCTTCCGGCTGCGGAAAGAGCATGACATTAAAATCCATTGCAGGGATCGTGGAGCCGGACAGTGGTTCCATTGTGCTGGATAACCGAACGCTTTATGACAGCAGCAGAAGACAGAATCTGAAACCGCAAAAACGGCGTGTAGGCTATCTCTTTCAGAATTATGCACTGTTTCCGAATATGTCCGTGGAGGAGAATATCCAGACAGGACTGAAAACGAGAAAACGTTATGATGAAGCACAGCAGAAAAAACGGACAGCCGAGATGGTGGAGCGTTTCCGCTTAAGCGGACTGGAAAAGCGCTATCCGGCTCAGCTTTCCGGCGGACAGCAGCAGAGGGTGGCGCTGGCGAGAATCCTGGCCTATGAACCGGAAGCACTGCTTCTGGATGAGCCATTTTCCGCGATGGATACCCATTTGCGGGAACGACTGCGCCTGGAACTGGCCAGTGTGCTTTCTGAGTATCAGGGAGCATCGATCATGGTAACCCATGACCGCGACGAGGCTTACCAGCTTTGCGATAATTTGCTGCTGTTTAGCAGAGGACGTGTGATCGCGGCAGGAAAAACGAAGGACATCTTCAACGATCCGGGCAGTGTAGAAGCTGCAAGGCTGACCGGCTGCAAGAATATTTCCCGGATCGAGAAACTTGATGATCACCGGGTGCGTGCGCTGGACTGGGATAATCTGGAACTGGTGACAGAAAAAACGGTGGCAGAGGATATCACATCAGTGGGAATCCGCGCCCATGACTTTGAGCCGGTGGCAGATCAGGAGACGGGAGCGGAAATAGAAAACCGGATCCCGGTGGGAAATCCAAAAATCTCCGAGATGCCGTTTGAATGGTATATTACCCTGTCAAACGGACTGTGGTGGAAAATTGGAAAGACCATCCACACACATAGTGCAGATGGCCAGATTCCAAACTATGTGAGGGTTGCACCGAAGGCGATTCTGCTGCTGAGAGGGTAAGTGATGCGGCCAGTCATATGTGGAATTCAGAATACTGGGGCTGCATATGTGAACAGTAGAGTTTTTGATGGTATTAATGCGGATAAGAACCAAAATATTTATCAAAGAGCTGGGCAGTGACTGCTTTCAGCTCTTTTTCCATATCCTGATAACGTGAGAGAAAATCCTTCGCTTCCTTTGTCAGATGGGAGGAACCACCGGCTGCACCGCCGGATCTTGACTGAATCAGGGAATAGCCCAGATATTTTTCGGCTTTTTTAATGATCTTCCAGCCTTTACTGTAAGACATTTCCATTTCCCGGCAGGCGGTCTGCATGGAATTGGTCTGGTCCACCAGAGTGAGAAACTCTGCAACGCCGGGGCCAAAAAAGGTATCGCTCTTTGCAAGGCGGAGCCTTACGGATGGCCGGAGCGGAAGGTCTGTGGGAGAAATGGATTCATCGAAGGTTGGTTTTGGTCTGCGGCCCATGAAAATGCTATGTCCTTTCTAAATGCAAGTTTACGTTCTATTTTTTAGTATAGCACGCTGTGATCGTCCGGGCAATTTTTTCTCGACAAAAAGCAAAAAAACTGTTACTGTATATGGGTAAATTGTTACCTTCAGAAAGATAAGGAATTGATATGAAAGAAACCAATAAGATTGAATTGCACGGGGATATTTCTATTCCGTTTTTAAAAAAAAGCCGCTTTACAGGAAGCTTCAAGGGAATGCGTTACGTGCTCATCAAGCATGACAATGAGCTAGAGCCTGCTACGGAAGAAACACCGGCAAAAACGGAGACCGTGATCCGCGCCATCATCTGGCCAGAACCGTTTAACTTTGAAGTGACGCCGGATGAAAAAAAACATCACAAGGATTTTCCGTTCACCACAGATGGAATCTGGGAGGCAGTGGACTGGCTGAACGCAGAGCACGAAGCCGGGCATTATTGACCGGAAGACATCTCTAATGCTGAACCACTGCATCTCCATTTTTATATCCAAAATAGACACTGATTGCTCCTTTATCAGAGGAGTTCTCAAAATAGATCACGATATTCGCCTTTCGGAAATCTCTGTCTCCCCGATATTCGCCCTTTCCAAAGAAAATACTTTTTGTGCCGCCATCCACGGAAGTTCCCTTGCCGCATGGCTTTTTCGGACAGGTGTAGTAGATCTGTCCACTGTCCGGATCATAGAAAAACGGGTTTGCATTTCCACTGGAAGAGCCCTTCAAATGTGGATAGTCTGCCTCCCATATATATGTTTTCGGATTTTTTCCGTCTGCATCCGTTACCGTGAATTCTCCCAATGCGGAAAGATAGCGGGCTGCAGAATACGCACTTCTCAGATTTGCTACATCTGTTGTTTCCCGGCTTTTTTCAGCCTGGCTTGTAAACACCGGAATAGAAACACTGACTAAGATTCCAACGATAGCCACAACTACAAGAAGCTCTGCCAGTGTAAATCCTTTCCATGAATGTAATTGTCTTCTCATCATGCACTCCATTTGTCAAATTTTTATGATCCCAGCAAATGTTCCAGCGTACGGAATCGATACTCCATACTTCCAGACCATCCCGAAACACTGGCTTTATTGTAGCACAATGGCTGGAACTGGATAGAGAAGATCTGCTTTTTATGCAACGATTGTGCACTGCCCAAGGTTGCTATTTCCCTTGCAAAATGCTAAAATCGAACTACACACGGACAGTGGAAATTTGTGGGGATTTATTCTCTGTCTGTGTTCATAAAAATGTGAACGGGGGTTCATGAAAAAAGGGAGATTGTATTATGAATATTTCACAAATTACCGGGATTTACTTCAGTCCTACCGGCACGACCAAGAGTGTGACAGAGTGGATTACAGGGCAGATCGCGGCAGATAAACAAAAAACGGATGAGGTGGACTTAACCGATGCCATTCTTTCCCGCCCGGACTATACCTTCACCGAGCACGAACTTGCAGTAGTCGGTGTGCCGGTTTATGGAGGACGTGTGCCGGAAACAGCAACAGAGCGACTGAAAAAAATGCATGGAAAGCGGACCCCGGTGGTGCTTGTGGTTACGTTTGGCAACCGGGCATATGAGGATGCACTGCTGGAGCTTTCTGATATCTTAAAGGAGCAGGGCTTCATTCCGGCAGCAGCGGCAGCTGTGGCAACGGAGCATAACATTGCCAGGGTGTACGGCACCGGACGCCCGGATGAGAACGATAAAAAAGAAATGACTGCTTTTGCGGAGGCAGTGAGAAAGAAACTGGCAGATACAGCCGGAAGCACGAAGCTGACGGAACTTTCCATCAAGGGAAACCGTCCTTATAAGCCTTATGGAACGCTGCCATTGAAAATCAGCGTATCCTCTGCCTGTGAAAGCTGTGGACTTTGTGTCCGCAAATGTCCGGTTCAGGCCATTTCCAGGACGGACCCGAAGGTGACGGATGAAACGGCCTGCATTACCTGCATGCGCTGCGTTCAGATCTGCCCGAAGCACGCAAGGAAGCTTGGAACCCTGGTGACTCTCGCTATCCGCCAGAAATTAAAGAAAGTTTGCACGGACAGAAAGGGTGCAGAGTTTGTACTATGAAGCTGGAAAATGACTTAGACACCGATGACATACGGGGGCTGGTCCTTCGTCTGGCACTGCCATCCATGCTGGCTCAGTTCGTCAGTGTGTTTTACAGCATTGTAGACCGTATGTACATAGGAAACATCCCAAAAATCGGAGAGGTGGCTCTGGCCGGTGTCGGTATCTGCGGTCCCATTGTAACCCTGGTTTCGTCCTTCGCTATTTTGGTGGGGGTAGGCGGCGCGCCGCTTATGAGTATCCGCATGGGGCAGAAGAATGAAAAGGGAGCAGGACAGATCCTTGCTAATTGTTTTCTCATGCTGACGGTGATGTCCCTGATTTTGACCGTCTGTGTGCTGGGACTTCGGGAAAAGCTGCTCTGGTGGTTTGGCGCAGGCGAGACAACGTTTCCGTATGCGTTATCTTATATGACCATTTATCTGTGCGGCACGTTTTTTGCATTGATGACAACGGGCATGAACCAGTTTATCATCTGCCAGGGCTTTGCGAAAGTCGGTATGAAAGCGGTTGTGATCGGTGCAGTGGCGAATATCATCCTAGATCCGGTATTTATTTTCGGACTGAACCTGGATGTGCGCGGTGCGGCACTGGCTACGGTACTGTCGCAGATGTGCTCCTGCGTTTATGTCCTGCGCTTCCTGTTTGGGAAAAAGGTACCGATCCGCATTACCTTTCACGGGTATGATCCGAAACTGATGCTGCAGATCGTCAAAGTCGGTTTCTCCCCGTTTATCATCATTGCGCTGGACAATGTGCTGGTCATTTCCCAGAATATGGTGATCCAGCGTCTGGGAGGCCCTGGTCAGGGCGATGTCCTTTTAACTTGTGCGGCCATTGTCCAGAGTTTTATGCTGATCATTACCATGCCGCTTGGCGGTATTACTTCTGGTACACAGACCATTCTTGGGTATAACTTCGGGGCGAAGCGTCCGGACCGCATCTGGAAAGCGGAGCGGTGGATCGTCACCTGCTGTCTGGTATTTAACGCGATCATGTTCCTGGCGGCACAGTGCATTCCGGAGGTTTTTGTGCGGATCTTCACCCGCAATGAGGAATACGTGGCATTAAGTGCCTGGGCCATCCGGGTTTCCACGCTTGGCGTGCTCCCGCTGGCGATTCAGTATACCGTGGTCGATGGTTTTACTGGAATGGGCATTGCAAAGGTAGCAATCACTTTGTCACTGTTTCGGAAGTTTATTTACTTTGCGTCCGTCGTGGCAGTTCCGATGCTCACCGGGGTGACGAATGTATTTTTTGCGGAAACCATTTCTGATTTTGCCGGTCCGGTGTTTTCCACGATCATGTTTCTCTGTGTGTTTAAGCGGGTTGTTGGGGATCCGAAGACTGTTGGGAGAACAGAAAAAGCCGGATGACGGAAAGAAACAAGCATTTGCGGCAAGAACGACTGCAAAGTCTGCTGTTGTCTGGCCAACAGCAGACCGTGACAAAATGACAGCCAAAAACAGCCATACTTTTTTCTGTATAGTATCGCATGTAGCCAGTTGCGGAATAAGATACTATAAGGAAAGAGGGTGATCTCTCATGCGAGAGGAGCTGTTTCATATTATTTTAGGAATTTTGATCCCGTTTCTGGGAACGACCATAGGAGCGGGCTGCGTATTTTTTGTACAGAAGGAGATTAAGTCGGTCATCCAGAAGATGCTTCTGGGATTTGCCTCCGGCATCATGGTGGCTGCTTCGGTGTGGTCGCTTCTGATCCCAGCTATGGAGATGTGCGAGTCAGCAGGAAAGCTGGCCTTTATCCCGGCGGCAGTGGGCTTTTCCATTGGTATGCTTTTTTTGTGGATGTTAGATAAGCTGATCCCGCATCTTCATATGGGAAGCGATACGCCGGAGGGACCAAAGAGTAACTTAAAGAAGACAACCATGCTGGTGTTTGCGGTAACACTTCATAACCTGCCGGAGGGCATGGCGGTGGGCGTTGTATTTGCCGGGCTTCTGACCGGAAGTGCACCGATCACCGTGGCAGGAGCATTTGCCTTAACCATCGGCATTGCGATCCAGAATTTTCCAGAGGGAGCGATCATCTCCCTGCCATTGCACAGCGAAGGGCAGTCGAAGCTTCGTGCGTTTATCATGGGAACGTTGTCCGGTGTGGTAGAGCCGATCGGGGCATTGGTTACAATTTTATGCGCAAAGGTTCTGGTGCCGATCGTGCCTTATATGCTGGCGTTTGCAGCAGGAGCCATGATCTATGTGGTTGTGGAGGAGCTGATCCCGGAATCCGCACAGGGCGAACATTCAGACATGGGAACCATGGGATTTGCGGTGGGGTTCCTGATCATGATGATTCTGGATGTGGCATTGGGGTGATTCTGAACCCGATATGATGAAAATAGCAGCAAAGTAATATAAGCCGGAAAGCCTTTAAACACGCGCTTCCCGGCTAATACATAATAAGGAGTGTATAGAATGACACAGGAAGAGGTTTTAAAGAATGCAAGGACCTGTCTTGGTTCGTACTGTAAGGGATGTCCGGTCTGCAATGGCCGCGCCTGCAAGAATACCATGCCGGGCCCGGGCGCCAAGGGCGAGGGCGACACGGCAATCCGCAATTACGATAAGTGGAGAGAGATCCGCGTACAGATGGACACGCTCTGCGAGAATGGTCCGGTGGATACCAGACTGGAACTTTTTGGAAAACAGTTTGCCTATCCGTTCTTTGCGGGTCCGGTGGGCGCTGTGAATCTGCATTACGGGGACAAGTATGATGATGCAGCGTATAATGATATTCTGGTGCGTGCCTGCGCGGAGGCTGGCATTGCAGCATTTACCGGCGACGGAACCAACCCGGAGGTGATGCGCGCGGCTACCGCGGCGATCGGAAAGGCAAACGGACTTGGCGTGCCGACCGTGAAGCCATGGAATGCAGAAACGGTAGCAGAGAAGATGAAACTGGTAAGAGAATCCAAAGCCTTTGCGGCGGCCATGGATATTGATGCGGCAGGTCTTCCGTTCTTACAGAATTTGACTCCGCCTGCAGGCAGCAAGACCGTAGAAGAACTTTCCGGTATCATCCGCGAGGCAGGAGTTCCGTTTATCGTAAAGGGTGTTATGACCGTGAAGGGCGCATTAAAGGCGAAGGAGGCCGGTGCATCTGCGATTGTGGTATCCAATCACGGCGGACGTGTCCTGGACCAGTGCCCGGCAACTGCGGAGGTGCTTCCTGAGATCGCAGAGGCTGTGGGCGGCGGTTCCATGAAGATCCTGGTGGATGGTGGTATCCGAAACGGCATTGACATCTTCAAGGCACTGGCACTTGGTGCTGACGGTGTGCTGATTGCCCGCCCGTTTGTCACCGCGGTATATGGCGGGGCAGAGGAAGGCGTCAGGGAACTGGTGAACCGTCTGGGAAGCCAGTTAAAAGACACTATGGCTATGTGCGGCGCACACAGTCTGGCTGAGATCACGAGAAATATGGTGCGGAACGATTGAAATGTCTTCTAATTGCGGACATATGACCGTTTCCGAAAGGAAAACAACATTAGGTATAACTGAAATGAATATTACACATTCCTTTTATATAGTTGACAAATAGTACCAGGATTGTTATCATAAAGAGAACGTGACAGAAGGGAGAACACTTATGGATCGAATCGTGTTATCATTGTTAGTAGACAACACATCAGGTGTCTTAAGCCGTGTAGCAGGCTTATTCAGCCGCCGTGGCTACAACATCGAGAGTCTGACCGTTGGTGTCACTGCAGATGAGCGGTATTCCAGAATGACTGTAGTTGCTTTTGGCGATCAGAACGTTTTAGAGCAGATCGAAAAACAGCTCCGCAAGCTGGAGGATGTCCGCGATATCAAGGAATTAAAGCCGGGTCATTCCGTTTACCGGGAGCTGATCATGGTGAAGGTACGGGCCAACGCGAATGAGCGTCAGGCAGTCAGTGCCATTTCCGATATTTTCCGCGCAACCATCGTGGATGTAGGCAAGGATTCCCTTACCGTCATGCTGACCGGCGACCAGTCCAAGCTGGACGCACTGATCAACCTGCTGGAGGATTACGAAATCTTAGAGCTTGCAAGAACCGGACTGACCGGCTTATCCCGCGGCTCTGATGACGTGCGGTATCTTCCGTAAGCAGAAATTCCGTGAAGACACGGACTTATTACAAGGGACTTTAAGTGTCAGAAACTTCAGGGGCGGACTGAGAGTCGTCGAAGCGCTGGCGCATGAAGCATACAGGCAGCTGGAGGGAACCTGCTTTCCAGTTACCCCACAACTATGAATCTAAAGATTCTTGAGGAGGAAAAGAAGATGGCAAAGATTTATTATCAGGAAGACTGTAACCTGTCCTTACTGGATGGAAAGACCATCGCTATCATTGGCTACGGCAGCCAGGGACATGCACATGCATTAAACTTAAAGGAGTCAGGATGTGACGTTATCATCGGTCTGTACGAGGGCAGCAAGTCCTGGGCAAAGGCTGAGGCACAGGGCTTTAAAGTATATACCGCAGCAGAGGCTGCAAAGAAAGCAGACATCATCATGATCCTGATCAACGATGAGCTGCAGGCTGATATGTACAAGAAAGACATCGAGCCGAACCTGGAAGAGGGCAACATGTTAATGTTCGCTCATGGCTTCAACATTCATTTCGGCTGCATCAAACCGCCGGCAAATGTCGATGTTACCATGATCGCTCCGAAGGCACCGGGCCACACCGTTCGTTCCGAGTACCAGGAGGGCAAGGGTACTCCGTGTCTGGTAGCTGTAGAGCAGGATTACACCGGTAAGGCTCTGGAGAAAGCTCTGGCATACGGCCTTGGTATCGGCGGCGCAAGAGCTGGTCTTCTTGAGACTACCTTCCGTACCGAGACTGAGACTGACCTCTTCGGTGAGCAGGCTGTTCTTTGCGGCGGCGTTTGCGCTCTGATGCAGGCTGGTTTCGAGACCCTGGTTGAGGCTGGCTACGATCCGAGAAACGCTTACTTCGAGTGCATCCACGAGATGAAGCTGATCGTTGACCTTATTTACCAGTCCGGTTTCGCAGGCATGAGATACTCCATCTCCAACACTGCTGAGTATGGCGATTACATCACCGGACCGAAGATCATCACCGAGGATACCAAGAAGGCTATGAAGAAGATCCTGACCGATATCCAGGATGGTACCTTCGCAAAAGAGTTCCTGCTTGATATGAGCCCGGCAGGCCGTCAGGTTCACTTCAAGGCTATGAGAAAGCTTGCTTCTGAGCATCCGTCTGAGAAAGTCGGCGCTGAGATCCGTAAGCTGTACAGCTGGAACGACGAGAGCGGAAAGCTCATCAACAACTAATCAAATTCTCATACAGAGATTACAAAAAGGAGTCTCCGCATTGCGGAGGCTCCTTTTTTGAGCAGAATAAAAGCTGCACATGGGACTTTGCCTGAAATGCAGCTTTGCTTGTTACAGAAAAAAATTATTTTGGTGGTGGAAAATCACAGATTCCGGCTGTCCTGTGCCCGACAGAACCGGATAAATGTATCTAACGCCTTGGAAGTGCGGTTACTCTGCCATAAAAATCCAATGGTGCGCTTGTGGATCGGGGTGTCGAGCTTTAACTGCACAAGTCGTCCGGAATCCAGATCTTCTTTTACAAACTCTTTTATGACGCATCCGATTCCCAGACCAATGCGGGCAAACTCGATGAGCAGGTCCATGGTGGTGACCTCCAGAAGG
Source organism: Clostridium sp. AM42-4 (assembly GCF_003480105.1). Taxonomy (NCBI): domain Bacteria; kingdom Bacillati; phylum Bacillota; class Clostridia; order Eubacteriales; family Clostridiaceae; genus Clostridium; species Clostridium sp. AM42-4. Next base: position 59,034 of record NZ_QUIK01000015.1, on the reverse strand, counting down.
TTGTTTGCAACGATCTGGTTGAGCGTCATGTAGTCATCGATGTAATGGCGGGTAATGTTGTTTTTGTCAAGCAGCATGAGGTTGCCGCTCTGGAATACATTGGTGTCGGCACCTTCCCGGAGCTTTAAGTTTTCCAGATAGGCGGGGGTGGCGACGAAAATATCCTCAATATCCATAACCGGAATGAAATCCATGTTTTTGGCTGCTTTCTGTTCCACGACCAGGCCAATGTCGATGCGCTGCTGCTCTAACATGGACAGTGTCTGGATGGTAGGCTGGCTTTCGATGGTGATCTTAATATGCGGGTACTGCTCGATAAAGCCTTTCAGATATTTTACCATGATAAAACGGCATAAGGTATTGCTGACTCCGATGCGGATGTGCCCCATGTTGAATTCACGGATACGTTTTAATTCCATTTCTCCTTTGGTGAGTTCATCGAAAGCATCGCGGGTATGTTCGAAGAGCACCTGTCCCTCTTCGGTGAGCTGTACCCCGCGGGAATTCCGGGTAAAGAGCACCGTGTTTAAGCTGTCTTCCAGCTTGCTGATGGATTTGCTGATCGCAGGCTGGCTGATGTAAAGTTCTTTTGCGGCGCGGGAAATATTTCCGGCCTTTGCCACGGCATAAAAAATGCGGTATTGTGATAAATTCTGGTCCATATCGCGTAATCCCCCTAATAGAATGATAGACTCTCCGGTCTGTGCCTAAGACAGAATAGAATCATATCGCTTACTTTATAACTAACTGTTATGATACATATGAGTATTATCTATTGTCATTATATCAGTAGTGATGATATAATTCAATAAGTGACAAAAAATGCCTGTATGCGGAAGCAAAACCAGAGTGTGAAAAAACATCCACCAAAGCATGCACGGCCAGAAAGAAAAAGAACTGTCAGGAGGACATTATGTCAGTCGGAAAAATTTTTAAATTTCACAATGACCTGGATACGGATCAGATCATCGCATCCCAGTATCTGTTACTTCCTACCATCGACGAGATGAAGGATCATACATTTGAGTCTTTAGACCCGGACTTCCCGAAAAAAGTAAAACCGGGCGATTATGTAGTAGGCGGCGAGAACTTTGGCTGCGGCTCTTCCAGAGAGCAGGCACCGAGCGTGTTAAAAGCGCTGGGCGTTCAGGCTGTGGTTGCAAAATCCTTTGCCCGCATTTTCTACCGCAATGCCATTAACATTGGTCTTCCGGTCATCGTCTGCAAGGACCTTCCGGATGCAGTAAACACCGGGGATGAGATGGACCTTTCCCTCACCGAAGGTGTTGCAAAAGCAAACGGAAACACCTATTCCTGCACCAAACTGCCGGCTTATATGCAGCAGATCTTAAGCCAGGGCGGACTGATCGCATCACTGAATAAGGAGGAAGACTAATGACAATCGCTGAAAAAATCATCGCTCTTGCAGCCGGTGTGCCGGAGGTAAAAGCAGGAGATATCCATACCGTAACCTTAGACCGCATGATGAGCAACGACGGAACCACACATTTAACCGTCGACATGTACAACAATAAGTTAAAACATCCGCACATTGCTGATCCGAAGAAGATGGTCTTCATCGTCGACCATAACGTACCGGCTGACAGCCCGAAGACCGCTGCTTCCCAGAAGAAGATGCGTGATTTCGCAAAGGAAAACAACATTGATTTCTGGGAGGGCAAGGGTGTGTGCCACCAGATCATGATGGAAAACTATGTCTGTCCGGGTGAGCTGATCTTCGGCGCAGACAGCCATACCTGCACCTACGGTGCGCTGGGCGCATTCGGTACCGGTGTTGGCTGTACCGACCTGCTTTACGGCATGGTAACCGGAACCTCCTGGGTACTGGTTCCGGAGACCGTGAAATTTAATCTGGTTGGAAAGCTACCGGAGGGCGTATATCCGAGAGATTTGATGCTTACCATCATCGGTGAGATCGGTGCAAATGGCGTGAACTATCAGGTAATGGAGTTTACCGGTGACGGTGCGAAGACGTTAAGCGTCAACGACCGTATGGTACTCTGCAACCTGGCCGTAGAGGCAGGTGCAAAGACCGCGATCTTCGAGGCAGATGAGATCGCCCTGGAGTACTTAAAGGCAAGAGGCCGTGAGCCGAAGGCTGTTTTCAAGAGCGATGCCGATGCGGTTTACGCAAGAGAGTATACCTTTGACCTTTCCAAAATCCAGCCGGTTGCAGCACGTCCGGACTTCGTGGATGATGTTGTGCCTGCAAAAGAGGTTTGCGGTGTCCGCATTGACGAGGCATTCCTTGGCTCCTGCAACAACGGACGTATCGACGACCTCAGAGTCGGTGCAGCCATTGTAAAAGGAAAGAAAATTTCTGACCATGTACGTTTCCTGGTTGTTCCGGCCAGCCGCGAGGTTTATTTACAGGCACTGGATGAGGGACTGATCCAGACCTTCATGGAGAGCGGTGCGATCGTGATGAACCCGAACTGCAGCGTCTGCTGGGGAAGCTGTCAGGGTGTGATCGGCGAGAATGAGGTTCTGATCAGCACCGGTACCAGAAACTTTAAGGGACGTGCCGGACATCCGAGCTCCAAGGTTTATTTAGGTTCCGCAGCAACCGTGGCAGCATCTGCCGTGAAGGGCGAGATCTGTACGGCTGATATGTTATAAAAAATGAAAGAGGATAAAAACTATGGCACAGTATACCGGAAAGGTCTGGGTCCTGGGCGATGACATCGATACCGACATCATCATCCCGACCGAGTACCTGGCCTTAAAGACCATTGACGATATGAAACAGTACGGCTTTTCCCCGCTCCGTCCGGAGCTTGCGGGTCAGATCAAGCCGGGAGATATCATTGTAGCAGGCAAAAACTTCGGCTGCGGCTCTTCCAGAGAGCAGGCACCGGAGGTTATCAAGGCACTTGGCATTCCCTGCATCATCGCTAAGTCCTTTGCGCGCATTTTTTACCGCAATGCCTTAAACAACGGACTGCTCTTACTGGAACAGCCGGAGCTTCATGATGTGGTAAACGAGGGCGATACCATCACCGTTACCGTGAATGAAGCTGTTGATTATAATGGAAAGAAATACCCGATCGCTTCCCTGCCGGAGAACTTAATGGAGATCATCGAGGCCGGCGGTCTGGTCAAAGCCATGCGCAAACGCAACGGGCTGGATTAGAGTAGGAGGAAGCTATGGGACAGACAATCATTGAGAAAATTTTAGCACATAATACCGGCAAGGATGTAAAGCCGGGCGATATTGTTACCGTAAACGTAGACCGCGTGATGTTAGATGACATCATGATCCCGTTCATCGTGGACAAGTTCCACGAGATGGGCTTTGCAAAAGTATGGGACCCGGATAAGGTCGTTCTGATTTACGATCATCTGGTACCGGCAAGCCAGCAGGACGACACCCGTCATTTCCGCGTAGGCGATGCATTCGTAGAGCAGTATGGCATCAAAAACATTCACAGAAGTGACGGAATCTGCCACCAGCTGATGACGGAGGCAGGCTATGTAAAGCCAGGCCATGTCGTATTTGGTACCGACAGCCACACCACGACCTACGGCTGTGTAGGCGCATTCTCCACCGGAATCGGCTACACCGAGATGGCTTCCATCCTGGGAACCGGAACTCTCTGGGTAAAGGTGCCGGAAACCATCAAAGTTGTCATTGACGGCGAGCTGCCGGAGGGCGTTATGTCCAAAGATGTGATCCTCCGCCTGATCGGAGACCTGGGCGCAGACGGTGCAACTTACCGTGCCCTGGAGTTTACCGGCTCTGCAGTGAAGAACATGAGCATTGCCAGCCGCACAACCATGGCGAACATGGCAATTGAGGCAGGAGCAAAATGCGCGCTGTTTACCCCGGATGAGAAGACCGAGGAGTACTGCGAGATTAAGCTGGATGACTTCCAGAAGAGCCTGGCAGGCGACCCGGATGCAGTTTACTTAAAAGAACTTCACTACAAGGCGGAAGATTTTGTCCCGGTTATGGCATGTCCTTCCCAGGTAGATAAGATCCGCAATGTCAGCGAGCTGGAAGGCAACGTCATTGACCAGGTGTTTATCGGTTCCTGCACCAATGGCCGTCTGGAGGACCTGCAGGCAGCAGCAGAGGTATTAAAAGGCAAGAGCGTGGCTCCGTATGTCAAGCTCATCGTTACCCCGGCCAGCCGCAAGGTATACCAGGAGGCAGCAGCATGCGGCGCGATCAAAACCTTAATGGAGGCAGGCGCGATCGTAACCCATCCGGGCTGCGGACTCTGCTGCGGCCGTACCGGCGGTATCTTAAGCGACGGCGAGCGCGTTGTGGCAACCAACAACCGCAACTTCTTAGGACGTATGGGAACCTCCAAAGTAGAGATTTACCTGGCATCCCCGAGAACCGCTGCAGCCTGTGCTGTAGCTGGTAAGATCGTGAGCCCGGTATAAACATGGAAACAAAGTAACTTAATTTTTGCCTGGAAATGCAGCCCGGTTTGAGCTGCATTTGGGGCTCAATATGACTAGGGAAACCGGCTTACGGCTGTCCCGTTGCATGGAGATTATGTATATGAAAGCACAAAAACAGGAAAAAACGAATGTCATGCGTCTTTTAGATGCAGCAGGCATTTCCTACCGTGTCCAGGAGTATGAGGTGGATGAGAACGACCTTTCCGGCATCCACGTAGCAAACCAGATTGGCGAGGACCCGGACAGTGTGTTTAAGACCCTGGTGTTAAAGGGTGAGAAGCGGGGCTATCTGGTCTGCTGCATTCCCGTGGCAGAGGAGCTGGACTTAAAAAAGGTAGCCAGGGCTGTGGGCGATAAAAAAGTGGAGATGCTTCCCATGAAAGAGCTTCTCCCGACCACTGGATACATCCGTGGTGGCTGTTCTCCGATCGGCATGAAGAAAAAGTTTCCTACTTATATAGAAGAAACAGCAATTTTATTTGATGAGATCGCAGTCAGCGCAGGTATCCGCGGTGCGCAGGTCATCTTAAATCCGGAGGATCTGAAGGCCTACACCGAGGCAGAATATGCCAGTCTGACGGTTGAATGACCACACTCTTCCGGCATGTTTGCCGCTGTGAAACAGCGAAAATTGCGGATCTGCCTGGCAATCTGCTGGAGTTTCATGGAAAAAAGAAAAGATAAGTTTACATAAAAAAGAACCGACAATGTTCGGCTCTTTTTTTATAACGGTATAATTAACAAAAATGTAATAATTGCGTAATAGTTCGGAAGAAAAATGAAACAAAAAAATGGCTGTTTAAGCGGAAAAACTTTGTGAAAAGCTATAGAAAAGAGCAAATTCCTGAAAATTCCGGGTGGCATTTATGACAAAAGTGTGAAAAACTTATTGACAGTTCCACTTGTCCCCCACTATAATATCGCCTGTCACAAGAAAAAAAGTGATTTCAGGACTCAACTCCCACTTTGAGCCGGAAAAATGCCATATTTAGGGAATCACTTGTCTGAAAGAAGAAAGGAGCATATCCATGTATCCATGGTGTTCATTTCTCCAGACGGTTTGCCAGTTTGTAAAAAACATCTTCACTCCGGTAGTGAACATGACCAAGCGTTTATACCGCAGTGCGGCAGTCATCATGGCTGGAACTGCAGTGGTAGCCGTTATGACTTTTTCTTCCGCTGGATTTGCGGCGGGCGGACACAACGCCCTGACTGCTTATGCAGAAACTTCTGACGGGGAAGTTCCGGACACGGAAACACTGGACGAAGCGATGGAAGAGATCGCTGGAGAAACGCAACTGTTAACGGAAGCAAAGGTGCAACTGCGTCTTACAGATCCTGACAATTTGAGGAGCGGGCAGCTCCTTGTGGGTGATACCATAGCAAGGGATATACAGGAACAGGATGCTATGCGTCAGGAACAGAAGGCTGTGATCGAAGCAAACGCAAAAGAGACGGAGCGGATCGAGGAGGAGCGCCGCAGACTGGCTGAGGAAGAAGCAGCCAGAAGGGCAGAGGAAGAGCGCAGGCATGCAGCAGCAGAGGCTGTGCGGGCGTCATCGGTCATCTCTTTCTCGGATCAGGACTATGAGGTTTTGAAACGGATCGTAGAGGCTGAGGCAGGTGGCTGCGACATGAAGGGCAGGATCCTGGTAGCCAATGTCATTTTAAACCGCGTGCGCGACGGGGAATTCCCGTCTACCATTACCGATGTGGTTTACCAGCGGTCCCAGTTTTCGCCAGTTAGCGATGGACGGTTAAATAGCTGCAGCGTGTCTGAAAAAACGGTGGAGGCAGTCAACCGTGCACTCTCCGGGGAGGATTACTCCCAGGGAGCATTGTTCTTTATGAACCGGATCCGGTCCCGTTCCAGTAATGTCAGCTGGTTCGACCGTAATCTGACCTATCTGTTCCAGCACGAAAAGCATGAGTTCTTTCGATAAAAAGAAGAATCCGGCTGAAGAAATATTCAGCTGCGAAAATGAAAAGAATCATAAACATTGTTAAAAAACAGACAGAATCTGCCATAAGGCAGAAAAACGAAAAGAGAGTCCAAATGGATTCTCTTTTTGTGCATAAAGGAAAACTTAAAAAAACACTGTATACATAATCCAAAACTTATGGGTTACATGAGGATTTTATTATGGAAATTTTATTTCCAAATATTGACTTTTTCTTCACACAATGAGATAATAAACGCGAATTTCGGTAAAAATTGATATCGAGGAAAGTGAAAGAGAGGTTGAATGAAGATGGCAAATATCGATTTAAGTCAGTATGGTATTACCGGAACCACAGAGGTGGTTTACAATCCTTCTTACGAAGTGTTATTTGAGGAAGAGACCAAAGCAGGTCTGGAAGGCTATGAGAAGGGACAGGTCAGCGAGCTTGGCGCTGTCAACGTTATGACCGGTATCTATACAGGTCGTTCACCTAAAGACAAATATATCGTGATGGATGAGAACTCCAAGGACACCGTTTGGTGGACCTCCGACGAGTATAAAAACGACAACCATCCGGCAAGCAAAGAGGCTTGGGAAGCTGTTAAGGAAATCGCGAAGAAAGAGCTTTCCAACAAGAGACTGTTCGTAGTAGATGCATTCTGCGGCGCAAACAAAGACACCCGCATGGCAATCCGCTTCATCGTTGAGGTTGCATGGCAGGCACACTTTGTAACCAACATGTTCATCAAGCCAACTGAGGAAGAGCTGAAAGACTTCAAGCCGGACTTCGTTGTTTACAACGCATCCAAGGCAAAAGTTGAGAACTACAAAGAGCTTGGCTTAAACTCCGAGACTGCAGTTGTCTTCAACATCACCAGCCGTGAGCAGGTTATCATCAATACCTGGTACGGCGGCGAGATGAAGAAGGGTATGTTCTCCATGATGAACTACTATCTGCCGTTAAAGGGCATCGCTTCCATGCACTGCTCTGCTAACACTGACTTAAACGGTGAGAACACCGCTATCTTCTTCGGTCTGTCCGGAACCGGTAAGACCACCCTTTCTACCGACCCGAAGCGTCTCCTCATCGGCGATGACGAGCACGGCTGGGACGACAACGGTGTATTCAACTTCGAGGGCGGCTGCTACGCAAAGGTTATCAACCTGGACAAGGATTCCGAGCCGGATATCTACAATGCGATCAAGAGAAACGCTCTGCTTGAGAACGTTACCCTGGATGCAAACGGCAAGATCGACTTCGCAGATAAGAGCGTAACCGAGAATACCCGTGTATCTTACCCGATTGACCATATTAAGAACATCGTACGTCCGATCTCCGCAGCACCGGCAGCTAAGAACGTAATCTTCCTGTCCGCAGATGCATTCGGCGTACTTCCGCCAGTATCCATTCTGACTCCGGAGCAGACCCAGTACTACTTCCTGTCCGGTTTCACTGCTAAGTTAGCAGGTACCGAGCGTGGTATTACCGAGCCGACCCCGACCTTCTCTGCTTGCTTCGGACAGGCATTCCTGGAGCTGCATCCGACCAAGTACGCAGAAGAGCTGGTTAAGAAAATGGAGAAGAGCGGTGCAAAAGCATACCTGGTTAACACTGGCTGGAACGGTACAGGCAAACGTATCTCCATCAAAGATACCCGTGGTATCATCGATGCAATCTTAAACGGTTCCATCAACGCAGCACCGACCAAACAGCTTCCGTACTTCAACTTCGAGATCCCGACCGAGCTTCCGGGTGTAGACACCGGCATCCTCGATCCGAGAGACACCTATGCAGATGCTGCTGAGTGGGAGACCAAGGCAAAAGATCTGGCACAGCGTTTCACCAAGAACTTCGCAAAATACGAAGGCAACGCAGCTGGTAAGGCTCTGGTTGCAGCTGGTCCGCAGATCTAATTGCGAGATTAATTTCATATTGCAATATTCATGGAAAGGCTGCCCTTGTGGCAGCCTTTCCTGCTTCACAGGAGGCAAGGGCGGAGTGTTGACAAAGCATCGGTAAAATCCTGTTGCTGGACACGCGTGCGTGAACAGAAAACAAAGCAAAGGCACTTCTGTGGATTCCAGAAGAAAAGAATGTGCATCGGTTGTATTTTCTGCTATACTGGAATCATAAATAAAAAAAGGAGACGAGGATGAAAAAATATATATTCTTTGATTTGGATGGAACTCTCACGGATTCGGCGGAAGGAATCACCAATTCCGTCGCTTACGCATTAAAACGCAACGGCATTTTTGTGGAAGATAAAACATCCCTGAATGTGTTTGTAGGACCGCCGTTGGTGGAAAGTTTTATGAAATATTATCACTTCGACCGTGAAGAAGCGAAAAAATCCGTGGGGATTTACCGGGAATATTTTGAGGAGAAAGGCATGTTCGAGAATGCCGTATATTCGGGAATTCCGGAGCTGCTTGCCGGACTGAAAAAAGACGGATACAAGCTCTACGTGGCAACCTCCAAACCGGAACCGTATTCCGTAAAGATCATCGGACATTTTGGACTGGCAGAGTATTTTGAGATGGTCGGCGGTGCAGACATGAACGAAACACGAGTCCATAAAGGCGATGTGATCCGTTATGTTATGGAAAGCTGCAATCTGACCAACCCGGACGAGATTGTAATGATCGGAGACCGGGAAAATGACATGAACGGTGCAAAGCAGAATGGAATCGAATCCGTCGGCGTTCTTTACGGATATGGAAGCCGCGAAGAACTGGAAAATGCCGGAGCCTGTCATATCGCAAACGATGTGCAGGAGCTGGGACGCGTACTGCGGACCTTATAAACAATTTAGCACAGTAACGAACGAGGGCCGAAAGCTCACTGTAGAGGCAGTCCTCTGCCATGCGCAGATACTTCTCGTCTACTGCAGTGATCCGTTTTCCCTGTGCATTTCGCTGCAGCTTTCGCAGGTATAAAGTTTTGATGATCCGGATCCACTGGCGACAGTCACCGGATTTCATACAGGTTTTATAGAGATCCTCCCGTTGCTTTTCATTGGCAATCCACAATTCTTTGATGTCCGGTATTTCACGGATCAGCTGTTCTGCCTCATCGTGGTTTAATACTTTGCGCATATAGTTTTTGGTGCTGTCTGTTGGAGTGAAAATTTTTCTGCCTTTCTGGAAAGAAGGCACCAGTACATAAAAAAGCCGTCCGTTTCCGGTCTGAAGCGGATCCATGGTAGTAATGTCTTGAATCTGGCATACGCCGGTTGTTCCGTAAACGATATAATCGCCTTTTTCAAACATGTTCACACATCCTTTTCGTTAACATAAAACGAAATTTACACACTTATTTTACCAGAATTTGGAGGTGGATTTCCAATGCTTTTTTACACAAAACCGAAAGTTTGTGAAATAGTACTGTGTAGGAGTGATGTGTTTTTGTGGAAGATGACAATGCAGGTTATAGAAGAGAGACGTTTAGAAACCGGGATTTTTGGAATGAAAAGAATACGAAAGGATATACAAAGAACAAAAGAAGGAGCAGAGACGCCATTGGCATCTGTGCTCCTTCCTTTCTGGTGCGCTCAACAGTGCACGTCTGGTTTTATTTCGATTTTCCGTATTTCTCTTCGCAGTACATGCAGCGGTAAGTCTCGGTCTTCTCATCTGCAAGGTAGAAGATGTGCGGCAGCTCCTGTTCGATGGAGGTGATGCAGCGCGGATTCTTGCAGCGGATCACGTTGGTGATCTTCTTCGGCAGGTTCAGTGCCTTTTTCTCAACGATCTTGTTGTTACGGATCACGTTTACGGTGATGTTGTGATCAATGTAACCAAGTACATCAAGGTCGATGTTGTCGATCGGTCCCTCTACTTTGATGATGTCCTTACGACCCATTTTGCTGCTGCGTGCATTTTTGATGATGGCTACCTGGCAGTCAGTAAGACGGTCAAGACCAAGGTGATAGTAAATGTCAAGACTCTTGCCTGCCTGAATGTGATCCAGAACTACGCCTTCCTGTAATCCACTGATATTTAACATGGTTTTTCCACCTCCAGTAAAGTCATGATCAGAGCCATACGGACATAAACACCGTACTGAGCCTGTTTGAAGTAAGCAGCTCTCGGGTCATCATCCACCTCAGTGGAGATCTCGTTGACACGAGGGAGCGGATGCAGAACATACATATCTTCTTTGGCTAATTTCATTTTCTCCTTGTCCAGGATATAGCTGTCTTTTAAGCGGATGTAATCTTCCTCATTGAAGAAACGCTCTTTCTGGACACGGGTCATGTAAAGAATGTCAAGCTCCGGCATGGCTGCGTCTAAATTGCTGACTTCCTTGAAGTCGATATTGTTCGCACGCAGGACGTCTTCACGGATGTACTCCGGAACTTTTAATTCGTCTGGGGAGATAAGTACGAAACGAACATTTGGATAGCGGACCATGGCGTTGATCAAGGAATGAACGGTACGGCCGAATTTTAAGTCACCACAAAAGCCGATGGTTAAGTTGTCCAGACGGCCCTTTAAGGAGCGGATGGTCATTAAATCGGTTAAAGTCTGGGTCGGGTGCTGATGTCCGCCGTCACCGGCATTGATCACCGGGATTCTGGAATTCATGGAAGCAACCAGTGCAGAACCCTCTTTCGGATGACGCATAGCCGCGATATCTGCGTAGCAGGAAATCATGCGGATGGTATCTGCAACGCTTTCACCTTTGGCTGCAGAGCTGGAATTGGCCGAAGAAAAACCAAGTACGCTGCCTCCTAAACTTAACATTGCGGATTCAAAGCTAAGTCGGGTTCTTGTACTTGGTTCATAGAAAAGAGTCGCCAATTTTTTGCCGTCACAAACGTGAGCGTATTTTTTAAGGTTGTGTTCGATGTCAGATGCCAGTGTCAATAATTCGTCGGTCTCTTCAACGGAAAAATCCAACGGATTCAACAAATGTCTCATAACGTATCTCCTTTACTTTTTTTCTGGCAGCCGGACAAATTATCCGGCCGCAAGTCTTAGGACATTATAGCGGATTTTGTTTGGGATTACCAGTCCCTTTTTTAGAAAATATTTCATAAAAATACATCCTCTTTTTTGTGATATTTTTGGATAGTTTTTCTAAAATTCACTGTAATGAATCTGTAAGGAAGATTAAGAAAAAGTGGATATCTAAAAAGCTGAGAGTACGGTATAATGAGCGTGAACAGAGAAGAAAAGCTGTTTTTGTGTATTCCAAAAACAGCAGATATCTGTGAGGCATGGAGCAGCCGGAACGTGTTTGGTCCGTGCAGCGCAGGACTGGGACGACGATGCTCTCAGAGGAGATGAAAATGGAAGAAAAGAAGACACCCGTGATCCGGGTGAAGAATTTATATAAAATTTACCAGGTGGGCACAAATAAGGTCTATGCCTTAAACGGTGTGGATTTCACGATGTACAAAGGGGAATTTTGTGCGATTGTCGGTCCATCGGGTTCCGGAAAGTCTACGCTTCTGAATATGTTAGCCGGGTTGGAAAAACCGACAAAAGGCGAGATCATCATAGCCGGGAAACATATGGAACGGATGGATGAAAACCAGCTGGTGACGTTTCGGCGGGAAAATGTAGGTTTCATTTTTCAGTCCTACAATTTATTGAAAACGCTCAATGCCGTGGAAAACGTTGCTTTGCCTCTTTCGTTCCGTGGAGTACCAAAGAAGATACGAAATGCAAAGGCAGAAGAATATTTAAAGCTGGTTGGTCTGGAAAAGCAGATGAAGCATATGGCGAACGCCATGTCTGGTGGTCAGCAGCAGCGTGTAGGCATTGCACGGGCGCTGGTGGTAAATCCAAAGATCATTTTTGCGGATGAGCCAACCGGAAACCTGGATTCCAAAACGACCATGGAAGTGTTAAAGCTGATGCAGCGGATTGTGCGGGAGCAAAACCAGACCCTGGTTATGGTCACGCATGACAATTACATAGCCGGGTTTGCGGACCGGCAGTTCCACATTGTGGATGGAAAAATTCTGAAAATTGAGGAGCAGAAAGCGGACGAAGTGGGAGAAAAAATGGCGGAATCAGAACCAACAGAACCAGAACGGTTCGGAACATGTTTGAAATAGAGGAGAAGAGCAATGAAAAAAATGAAATGGAAGCGGCTTGCCGCCTTTGTACTGGCTGCGATGCTGTTTGCAGGAGCTGTGCCACTTACCATGCCGGTGCAGACCTATGCATCGGAGGTAGCGGTGTATTCTGACAAGATCCAGCGGGGAAAGACAGGGAAATCCCTGACGGTCAGTTTTACCATTCAGAATCAAAGCGGAAGTGATATCAAAGACGCAAAGATTGCGTTTGACACCAGCGGCGGTGAAATCTGGGATGAAGACGAGGAAGACCGCCAGTATGGCTATTCCTTTCCGTTTGAGGTGACCGGAAAACTGAACGATACCGATCATCCAAAGGGAATCGGAACCATTTCGGACGGAAAAGAAAAGAAAGTTTCCCTGACCGGTACTGTGCGCCGGGATTTATCTGAGGGTTACTATAAGGTCCCGGTTGTAGTCATGGACAAAGACGGGGGCTGGATCGGTCATGAGGACCTCCGCGTCTGGATCACCAAATCCACTTCCAAGGATGATGACGACGATGACACTAACAAAACCTACGATTTTGTTTTGGGCGAAGGGCAGGATGCTCCGCGCGGCGTTTATCCGAATGTGATGAATTTTTCCATTGGCCTGCGTAACAACAGTCCGGCAACGGTATACAATGTGAAAGCGAGCATGGTCCTGGATGCGGACAATACGAAGTTCCCGTTTGAAATCAATGATGCCAACTACGACCGCATGTTTGACAAGATCGCGGTTGATGAGACGGTGCAGCTGGACTACAGCTTTGCTATCCGCAAGGAGTCCTACACCGGTTATTACCCGATCGCCATGAAAATCTATTATTCAGATAGTTCCACCGGGGAGGAACTGAAAACCTATGAGACGTCCTTCTTTGTCCATATTGTGAGTAAGCCGACTAAGGACGATTACGATGAATTTAATGAACATGACCGCACCAAGGCCCGCCTGATTATCGACGGATACAGTACCGATCCGGAAACCATCATTGCGGGAGAAAGCTTTGACCTGCTTCTTACCGTGAAGAACGCTTCCAGCAGTGTTTCGGCATCGGACATTCTTTTGACGGCAGAATCGGAGAAAGTTTCCGACAGTCCGGTATTCACCACGGAATCCGGATCCAGTTCTGTAGCAGTCAATTCACTTGGTGCAGGTGCATCGACGCAGGTGCGTTTCCGCATGGCATCGCGGGCGGGGGTAGATCAGCGTTCTTATGGACTTACGATCAAGGCAAAGTTCGATAGCCCGGAATTTAAAAATGCGGAGGAAGATATGGCGGTAGACATTCCGGTTAAGCAGATTCCGCGCCTGAACACGGGAACCTTTGAGGTGACCCCGGATTCCATCAATGTAGGCGAAGAGTCCAATATCATGTTTGGCATCAACAATACCGGCAAGGTGACTCTTTACAATGTGATGGCGAAGTTTGAGGCAGACTCCATCCAGACCACAGACACCTACGTCGGCAATATCAAATCCGGCGAGACCGGAAACGTGGACTGCATGGTAACCGGAGCGACACCGACCACAGACGACGGTAAAGTGAAAGTTATCATTTCCTACGAGGATGAAAATGGCGAGGTGTCAGAGGTAGAAAAAGAACTGACCCTGTTTGTAAGCGAACCTGCTCCGGATATGGACGAGATGGATCTGGGCGGTATGGACGATATGCCGCAGGAAGAGCCGGGACCGATGCAGAAATACGGAAAGATCGTGCTGATCGCTGTGGCAATCGTCGCCGGAGCAGTAGCTGGCTGTGTTGTATACAAGCACCGGAAACGGAAAAAAGAGCAGGCATTGCTGGCAAACGAAGAGGAACTGCAGGACGAAGATGATAAACAAGCTGACACCCGGGAAGGAAAATAGCCTGTGCAGGACAGGAAAACAGGATGAATGCCCTGGATTCTGTCAAACATCCGAAACAGAAGCATTTGAAATGGAACGTTGAGAGGAAACAAACACAATGAAATTTGTAGATCTGCTGGCGATGAGCCTGAAAAATTTAAGCAGAAGAAAACTGAGGACCGCTCTGACGGTCCTTGGTGTCGTGATCGGTACAGCGTCCATTGTCGTCATGGTTTCCCTTGGCATTGGGCTTAGTGAGTTGAACCGGGAACTCATTTCTTCCTATGGAAGCCTGACCGAGATCACGGTCAACAATCCTTATAATGGCGACAGCACAAAAGATCCGCTCTATCTGACGGATGATGTGGTAAAGCAGATGGAAAAACTTCCCTATGTGACTGGGGTGTATCCGATGCTGCAGGTGGATGTGCTGATGCAGCAGGGAAAATATACCAGCAATGTGACCTTAAACGGTGTGCCTTACGAGTATCTGAAAAAAATTCCATTGGGGCAGGGAACGCTTTCATATTCATCCGATCATGAATTAAAGCTTATTTACGGCAATGCCATCATCCAGTGGTTTACCGATGCGAAAGGCAATAACACCTACTGGGAAACCGGGGAACTTCCGAACGTGGATTTCATGGGAAAGCCGATGTTTGTGATCTTTGATACGGATACCTATTACCAGTCCCAGAATGGTGGGGAAGATGCTCCAAAGCCGCCGAAGAAGTATCTGCTGAAAGCAGACGGTGTGGTAGAAGGCGGCGTGGACGATTACAACAGCTATGCCTATAACGTTTACACCAGGCTGGATCTTCTGGAAACCCAGCTGAAGCGGATATTTAAGAAAAAAGCCATTCCGGGACAGCCGACAACCAAAAAAGGAAAACCTTACCGCTATTTCATCTACAATTCCTGCAGCGTCAATGTGGATGATATAGAGCATGTGGGCGAAGTACAAAAGAAGCTTACCGACATGGGGTTTCAGGCATCCAGCAACGCCGACTGGATGAAGCAGTCGGAGCAGCAGTCCAACATGATCCAGGCAGTGCTTGGCGGAATTGGTGCGGTCTCTTTATTTGTGGCAGCGATCGGCATTGCCAATACCATGATGATGTCCATCTACGAGCGCACGAAAGAAATCGGAATCATAAAAGTGCTCGGATGTGACATGAAAGTGATTCGTAATATGTTCCTGCTGGAATCCGGTTTTATCGGGTTTATGGGCGGTATTGTGGGGCTGATCTTTAGTGCGGGCATATCCTTTGCCATCAACCATTTTCTTCAGATCGGCCAGACCATGACCGGCATGAGCGGCAACATCTCCCGGATTCCGCTGTGGCTGGCGGCAGCCTCGGTAGGCTTTGCCGTGCTGATGGGCATGGCGGCCGGGTTCTTCCCGGCACTGCGGGCCATGAAGCTGAGCCCGCTTGCAGCAATCCGCAATGAATAGTGGATGAAAAGCACTTGAAAAAATACTTGCATTTTCCACGCGAATCCGCTATCCTGTATACAGAGCGTGTGACTGGCGGAAAGAGTGGGAAACCACAGGGGAGCACGCAAGTTTGAATTGCCGGCCGCCTGGGCACCATATTTTGTGGTACTCAGGCGGCCTTTTTGCAAATGTCGGGCAGATGAAACCCGAAACAGTTCTGAAAAAAGAAACAGCCGATTGGTAAGATACTGCAAGATATGGAAACAGTGAGATCCATCAAATGTTCATTCATAGGAGGAAACAGCGATGAAACAGTTATCCCTGCAGGAAGAGTTACAGGCAAACGCATACCCGGGAAGGGGCATTGTCATTGGAAAGACCCCGGATGGCACGAAGGCAGTGACGGCCTACTTTATCATGGGCCGCAGCGAAAACAGCCGTAACCGGGTTTTTGTGGAAGACGGTGAGGGCATCCGTACCCAGGCCTTTGACCCGGGCAAGCTGACTGACCCGAGCCTGATCATCTATGCGCCGGTCCGTGTGCTTGGAAACAAGACTATCGTCACAAATGGTGACCAGACCGACACCATCTACGAGGGCATGGACAAACAGCTTACCTTTGAGCAGTCCCTCCGAAGCCGTGAGTTTGAGCCGGATGCACCGAACTACACCCCGCGTATTTCCGGCATTCTTCACATTGAAAACGGACGTTATAACTATGCCATGTCCATCTTAAAGAGCAACAACGGCAACCCGGATGCCTGCAACCGTTACACTTTTGCTTACGAGAATCCGGTAGCAGGTGAGGGACATTTCATTCATACTTACATGCACGATGGCAACCCGCTTCCGAGCTTTGAGGGCGAGCCGAAATTAGTAGGAATCTTAGACGATATGGATGCTTTTACTGAGCTGCTGTGGAACAGCTTAAACCCGGACAACAAGGTTTCCCTGTTTGTGCGCTACATCGATATCACAACCGGCGCATATGAGACGAAAATCGTGAATAAGAACAAGTAAGACGAAAAGTCAGGAAAAACAGGAGAGACAAATGCCAATGGGCAGCAAAGCTGCCAAACAAAAGAAAGGAAGAACGTGACGATGAACGAGATGGAATTAAAGTATGGCTGTAACCCGAATCAGAAACCGGCAAGAGTTTTTATGAACGATAACAAAGACCTTCCATTCCAGGTACTGAGCGGAAGACCAGGCTACATCAACCTGCTGGATGCATTTAACGGCTGGCAGCTGGTAAGAGAACTGAAAAAAGCAACCGGACTTCCGGCAGCAGCTTCCTTTAAGCATGTATCCCCGGCCGGAGCTGCAGTTGGTCTGCCGCTTTCCGAGACCCTGGCAAAGATCTACTGGGTTGACGACATGGGCGAGCTTTCTCCGTTAGCAAGTGCCTATGCAAGAGCGCGTGGTGCGGACCGCATGTCTTCCTTCGGAGATTTCATTTCCCTGTCCGATGTCTGCGATGTTTCTACCGCAAAGCTCATCAAGCGTGAGGTTTCTGACGGTGTCATTGCACCGGGCTATGAGCCGGAAGCACTGGCCATCTTAAAAGAAAAGAAAAAAGGCAATTACTGCGTAATCCAGATCGACCCGGATTATGAGCCGGAGCTGATCGAGCGCAAGCAGGTGTTCGGTGTAGTCTTTGAGCAGGGCAGAAATAACCTGGATATCAACAAAGAGATGCTGGCAAACGTTGTGACGGAGAACAAAGAAATCCCGGATCAGGCGAAGATCGATCTGGTAATCTCCCTCATCACCTTAAAATATACCCAGTCCAACTCTGTGTGCTACGCAAAGGACGGTCAGGCTATCGGCATCGGCGCAGGCCAGCAGTCCCGCGTACACTGCACCAGACTGGCAGGCCAGAAAGCGGATAACTGGTTTTTACGCCAGGCACCGCAGGTATTGAACCTGCAGTTCGTGGATGGGATTAAGCGTGCAGACCGCGACAATGCGATTGACGTTTACATTGGTGACGAGTACATGGATGTTTTGGCAGATGGTACATGGGAGAAGACTTTCAAGGTAAAACCGCCGGTATTCACCAAGGAAGAAAAACGCGCATGGTTAGACCAGATGACCGATGTGGCATTGGGCTCTGACGCATTCTTCCCGTTCGGTGACAATATCGAGCGTGCATATAAGAGCGGCGTGAAATACATTGCACAGCCGGGCGGCTCTGTTCGCGATGACAACGTGATCGAGACCTGCAACAAATACAACATGGCGATGGCCTTCACCGGCATCCGCCTGTTCCACCACTAGGAGATACGGGAAACCGGCAGCAGCCAGAACATGCAGGGCTGCTGCATCCCCCATGTTTGCCGGAGTGGAACAAAAAACATGAAATTGGAGGATGAAAAGATGTTTATTACCTGTTTAGACTTAGAAGGAGTTCTGGTACCGGAAATCTGGATCGCATTCGCTGAGGCCAGCGGCATCCCGGAGTTAAAGCGCACCACCCGCGATGAGCCGGACTACGACAAGCTGATGAAATGGCGTCTCGGAATCTTAAAGGAGCACGGACTTGGCTTGAAGGAGATCCAGGAAACCATCGAGAAGATCGATCCGATGCCGGGGGCAAGAGCGTTTCTGGATGAGCTCCGGGAGCTGGGACAGGTAATCATCATCAGCGATACCTTCACCCAGTTCGCAAAGCCGCTCATGAAAAAGCTGGGCTGGCCAACCATTTTCTGCAACGAGCTGGAAGTAGCAGAGGACGGCGAGATCACCGGATTCAGAATGCGCATTGAGCAGTCCAAGCTCAGTACTGTCAAGGCGCTGCAGTCCATCGGCTTTGAGACCATTGCCAGCGGCGACAGCTACAATGACCTTGGCATGATCCGCGCCAGCAAGGCCGGCTTCCTCTTTAAGAGCACCGATCAGATCAAGAACGACAATCCGGATCTTCCGGCGTACGAGACCTATGAGGAGCTGCTGGCAGCGATTAAGGCAGCAGTATAAAACAGAACACAGAGATACTACCATGAGTAAAAGGGCAGATTCCCGGCTGTGCAGGGATCTGCCTTTTGTGCCTGGCGGATTTGAAATAGGATATCTGATTTACAGGAAGGAGAAACTATGCGTACAAAACGATTAGGTGATATGCTTCTGGAAATGGGACTGATCACACAGGAGCAGTTAAAGCAGGCCCTGGAATTCCAATCCAGAGAAAAAGGCCGTCTGGGCTCTATTCTGATCGAGCATAACTTTATTACGGAGCGGCAGCTGATCGATGCTCTTCGCATGCAGCTTGGCATTGAATATATTGACCTGACCAAGGTGGACATAGTGCCGGAGATGTCCCGGTATGTCCCGAAAAATCTGGCAAAGCGCATGAGCATTGTACCGGTGCGCTGCTCGAAGGAGGAGCTGTTTCTGGCCATGGCAGATCCGCTCAACTTTATGGCGGTGGAGGAGGCACAGCGCACTTCCAGGAAGCGGATTGTGCCGATGATCGCTTCAGAACAGGCTGTACAGCATGCCATCAACGTGCTCTATGGCAATGAAGGAGCAGCTCAGGCCATGGCGCAGATCCGTGCGGAGAATGCGGCCACCATGGAAACGGAGACAGCGGCCCGGTCATCTGAAAGTCAGGAAAACGCAACCCCGATGGTGCGCCTGGTCAATTCCATCATCGAGCGGGCCTATACGGAGAATGCATCCGATATCCATTTTGAACCGACGCAGGAGGAGCTGATCGTCCGCATGCGTATTGACGGCCAGCTGCACCGCATCATGGTCATTCCGGGAGAGCTGAAGGATTCCGTGATATCTCGTCTGAAGATCATGTCTCACATGGACATCGTGGAAAAGCGGATCCCGCAGGATGGACGCGCAGTCCTTTCCGTAAAAGAAACGGAGCTGGATATGCGAACCTCCACGCTGCCGACGATCTATGGCGAAAAGGTGGTGATCCGTATCCTGCGCAGAAATGAGGAAACCCTGAACCGGCGCGGTATCGGTATCCCGCCGCTTGAGGATGCCAAGATCGACAAGCTGCTGGGCCTGACTTCCGGTGTGATCATGATCGTGGGACCGACCGGTTCCGGTAAATCCTCTACCATGTATACCCTGATCCGTGAGCTGCTTTCCGACCGGACAAACCTGATCACGCTGGAGGATCCGGTGGAGTATCATATGAAAGGCGCAACGCAGGTGCAGATCAACGAAAAGGTCGGCCTGACCTTTGCTTCCGGTCTGCGTTCTATCCTGCGCCAGGACCCGGATATCATCTGTGTTGGTGAGATCCGGGACGGCGAGACCGCAGAGATCGCCATGCGCGCTGCTATGACCGGGCACCTGGTCATTACCACGATCCATACCGAGGATGCCATTTCCGCCATTGACCGGCTGCGTGATATGGGCGTACCGCCTTATCTGATCGCGGCAGGCCTGCGCGGTGTCATTTCCCAGCGTCTGCTGCGCCGCATCTGTCCAAGCTGCAGAGAGCAGATCGTGCCGCCCAGGAAAGCCCTGGAGCTTGCGAAAATACCGGATATTCCAGGCCGGATCTACTGGCACGGAGCCGGCTGTGACCACTGCTTCCGCTCCGGCTACCGCGGACGGATCGGTGTATTTGAGGTTATGGTGATCCAGGAAGGTCTGCGCCGCTGCATTATGGAAGGAGCAGACCGGCCGCACTTTATGGAGGCTGCGAGAAGGGAGAGCGCGTATATCCCGATGTCAGAGCATGCGCAGAAGCTTCTGGACAATGGAACTACAACCGTGGACGAAATCATCCGAACGCTGTCCATCTTCTAAACAGGAAAAGAAAGGAACAATCCGAATATGTATCGATATACCGCAGAAATACTGATTGCAATAGCAGCAGAAAAGGGAGCCTCAGATGTGCACTTGATTGCGGGCCTGCCGCCAAAATGCCGGATTGACGGCCAGATCCGCAGCCTGACAGACGAACCCCTGTCTTACGAGGACTGCGAGGAGCTTGGAAGACAGCTGGCAGGGGAACATGTCAGAAGGATAGACCAGATCGGCCAGCTGGATTTTTCCGCAACGCTTGCAGGACGGCGTATCCGGATCAATCTGTTTCGCCAGAAGGGTGCGCTTTCCGCTGCGCTGCGCCTGTTAAGCAATACCATCCCAAGACTAAAGGAGCTGGGACTGCCGGATGCCGTGCGCCAGTTTTCACACTTGAATAAGGGCATTGTTCTGGTGACCGGTGAAACCGGAAGCGGAAAGTCCACTACTCTGGCAGCCATTCTGGATCAGATCAACCAGACAAGACCCGTCCACATCATCACCCTGGAAGACCCGATCGAGTACGTGTATACCCCGCAGCGGGCCATCATTAACCAGCGTGAGGTGGGCGTGGATGTAGAAGACTATGAGCATGGGCTTTACGCATCCCTGCGGGAAGACCCGGATGTGATCCTGATCGGTGAGATGCGGACGCCGGAAACCATCGAGACCGCGCTGGTGGCGGCAGAAACCGGGCACCTGGTTTTTTCTACCCTTCATACAAACTCTGCAGTCGACAGCATCGACCGGATTGTAGGAGTGTTCCCGGAAAATAAGCAGCCGCAGATCCGTCTGCAGCTGTCCATGACATTGAAAGCAGTTCTGGCACAGCAGCTGGTACCGCGTGCCGAAGGGAAGGGGCGCGTGGCAGCCTGCGAGCTTATGATGATCACGACTCCGATCCGGAATCTGATCCGGGACGGCCGCACTCCGCAGATGCAGAGCTATCTGCTGTCCGGAGCAAAGGATGGTTCTGTTACGATGGACCATTCCCTGCTTGAGCTGGCACAGCGCGGCGTGATCATGCCGGAGACTGCAATGGAATCTGCGTATGATCCGGCCGAGCTGCAAAAGAGCTTTTTGTTACGCTAAAATAAGTTATGAAATAAAAAACAAATAATTTGTCATAAAAGACAGCGTATTTGTCATAATTTAATGTATTTTATTTAGTACAATAACGCTTCAGAAATAAGTGTTTCTTTACAACGAAATAGTAAGATGATAAAATCAGAATGAAAATCTGAAAGGCTATTAAGAATTTCTTCATAACCTTGTAAGACATGCGCTTGGAGGTTGAGATATGCCGACTTTTTCATATCGGGCACTCGGCAGAGACGGAAAGGAAGTCCGCGGTGTGCTCCAGGCAGAAACAGAAACGGCTGACGCAACCAGGGTCCGGGACAGCTATCCGGTACTGCTAAGCATCAGCCGCGAGGCTGAAAAGAAAAAACAGACAAGCCTGCTGCAGATGGAAATTGGTAATAAGCAGATCAGGACCAAGGATTTATCCATTCTCTGTTCTCAGTTTGCCATCACGCTTCGCTCAGGAATGTCCATATCCCGTTCCATGCAGATGCTGGCGGGGCAGTGCAGCGATAAACGTCTGCGCAGGGTCATGGCGGAAGCAGCCACAGAGGTTGCAGCAGGAAGCACCGTGGCTGCAGCACTGGAGAAGCACCGGGAACGCTTTCCGCTTACCTTTATCGAGACGATCCGGGCAGGCGAACAGTCCGGTACCCTGGATCAGTCCTTTGAACGGCTGCACAAATACTACGACAAGGCTTATAAGACTACAGAGAAAATCAAAAGCGCTCTCACCTACCCCATATTTGTCATTGCGATCGCAGTAGTGGTCGTCATCATTGTTATGGCCAAGGTAGTCCCGACGCTGGCCAATGTATTTGAGGATCTGGGAGGAAAGCTTCCGCTTATGACCCGGATGCTCATCGGCGCGTCAGACTTCTTCGCTGCGTGGTGGCTGGTCATGATCGCGTTCTGGGCTGTCTTTATTCTTGCATTCCGCATGTACACAAAGACACCGGACGGAAAAATCCGGAAGGCAAAAATAGCGTTATCACTGCCGTTAGTGGGCATCATCAACCAGATGAACGCCGCAGCGCAGTTTGCCAATACCATGTCCGTTCTTCTGGCAGCAGGCATCACGCTGGACCAGGCCGTGGAAACCACAGCCAGGGTCATGGATAACGCGTTGTTCCGGGACGAGGTCCAGGCCATGCGCGGAACCATTGAGCAGGGCCGTACCCTGACAGACTGTCTGAAGGGCAGGAAGCATTTTCCGCAGACCATGATCGATATGTGCGCGGTAGGAGAAGAAACCGGTGAGCTGGAGGATACGTTAGAGAATGTAGCGGATTACTACACCAACGAAGCCGATTTCCGGATCCAGAGACTCCTCGCCATGCTGGAGCCGACGCTGCTGATCCTGCTGTCCATCTTCGCGGGATTCATTGTGGTGTCGATCTACCTTCCGATTTTCACCATGTATGATCTGATGTGATGAAAAACGGTATGCAACACGTTTGAAACGAAGGCTCCCCTTCGATCAATAATAAAACTTTTACAAAAGGAGACTCAAAACATGAAAAGCTTATTCAAGAAGATTCGTGGAAACAAAAAAGGCTTTACCCTGGCAGAGCTGCTGGTAGTAGTAGCAATCGTGGGTATTCTGGTTGCAATTTCTGTACCGGTATTTACCGCACAGCTTGGTAAAGCAAGAAGAGCAACTAACAACGCAAACTTAAGAGCAGCAAAAGCAGCTGCAGTGGCTGAGTACTTAAGTGATGAAAACACAAGAGGTACTGAACCGAGCTGTTATAAGTATGAGGTTGATTCAGGTGTGATTTCTTCTGAGAGTAAAGATAAGTGCACTGGAACTGCAGTAGTTGTAAATACTGATGATGTAAGTAAGGATAAGATTTACAAAGAAATTTATGTGAAAGTTACACCAGCAGAAGGTACAAAGGCATCAGATTCTGTTGACTTATATCCGGTTACACCGGCCAACTAATAGAAACCACATACAGTGGACGAGAGGATGGGGTTTCCCATCCTTTCTTTACTATATGGAAGAAAATGAGCCAGTGGGAGGAGCTTTTTATGATAAAAAACAGAAAAAATCAGGCATTTACCTTATCTGAACTCCTCGTAGTGGTTGCCATCGTCGGTATTTTGGTGGCGATCAGCATTCCGGTTTTTGCTTCTCAGCGCGAGAAGGCGAGACGTGCAGTGGACATGGATACAGCCAGGAAAATTAAGTCAGCACTGGTTTTGGCCTATAACAACGAGGAAATTCAGGTTCCCAAAAGCACCAGTGCCAACGGATACGGTACATGGGTCATGCTTTGCAACGGCACAACAGAATACGCACCTCAGGCTTACCGCGACAACGGAAAAACAGTAAAAGGCATGTGGTGCGGTGCGAATAAAGGCGTTACCGTTCACGGTCATACCGTGGATCATGACTGGACCTATAACAAGGATGTGGAGAATATCCTGAAGGCATATGGTCTGGATGCAGTGGCCCTGCGCACGCACAGTAACGGAGATAAAAACGGCTGGGACTGGATCATCATTGAGGTTGGCTACAACGAAAAAGGCGAATTCATCAGCAGAATGTATTCTGGTTATAAAAATCAGAATGGCGCTGCAGGACAGGAAAAGAATCCGTCCAATCTCGAAAAGATGTTATACAAAACAGCTTCATAATCTGGGAGAATATCATGCTACATATCAGTTTTGGCCTCACAGCCTACATCCTCTGTATCACCTTCCTTCTGGGCTGCTGCCTGGGAAGCTTTGCGGACTGCCTGGCCATGCGCCTGTTATCGGGAGAGTCGGCCCTTGCCGGACGTTCCCACTGCGACAGCTGCGGCCATGTTTTGAATGCGCCGGACCTGGTGCCTCTGTTCTCCTGGCTTTTTTTAAAGGGCAGATGCCGCTACTGCGGCGCAAAGGTTCCGGCGGAGTGCTTTTTCACCGAGCTGCTTGCGGGAATCGGCTGCTGCCTGATCGTTTACCGTTTTGACCTGTCTGTCATGAGCCTGCGGGGCGTTCTTCTCGGTCTGATCCTTCTGACCATGGCTCTGACTGATCTTCATGGCTGGATCATTCCGGACCGGCTGCAGATAGCGGGCTGTCTGGTGTTTCTGCTGACGGCCTTCCTTTTGCCGGAACCGGTGTCCCGTATACTGCATGGTTTGCTTTTTGGAACGGTGCTTGGCGGCGGAATGCTGCTTTTATCCCTTCTGTTTGACCGGCTGACCGGAAAGGAAAGCCTTGGCGGCGGGGATATCAAATTGTTTTTTATGACCGGGCTGTATCTGAATTCAGCCTGGGAGCTTTTGTTTTATCTGATTTTAAGCTGCCTGCTTGGACTCGGGCTCGCGGCACTGCGCAAATCGCAGCGGCTTCCGTTTGGACCGGCAATCGCGGCGGCGTGCTTTGTGATGATACTATATGGAGACGTTATGACCCGGTGGTATACCGGATTATTTTAAGCGGAGTACATACGATGAAAAATTGCTTGGGAATTGAAATTGGACATTACCGCATTAAAATTGCATATATGGAGCGGGGTGAGCTGAAGAAATATGTGTCGGTCCGCCTGGATAATGATACGCTTACGGATATGAAATTATATGCGGAGTTTATACAGGATGTATTGCGCGAAAATAACATTCGCTGCAAAAATGTAGTGTTTGCGCTGCGTCAGGAAGATACCTATGTAAAACGCTGCAGGCTGCCGCTGATGACAACGGACCAGCTGAAGCTGAATCTTCCCTATGAGTTCCACGACTATATCGGAGAGGAGCTGGGGGCGTATCAGTTTGACTATGCAGTGATCGAACGGACGGAGGAGCAGCTGGATCTTCTGGCGGCTGCCTGCCGGAAAGAGCTTTGCGGACAGCTTAAGAAGCTGGCCAAATTGTCGCATTTGAAGCTGGTGGGACTTGTTCCTTCCGTGGTGGGTCTGGAACGGATTCTGGAGCATATGCAGAACGGGGAGCGGGATAAGGATTTCGCGGTGGTTGACCTTGGAACAAAGGCATTGCGCGTGCATTTTTTCCGAAAAGGGATTTATGACATTACCCGTACCATGGAACCGGGCTGCGAGGAAATCGAACGGCTGCACCGGGGTGACAGGACAAGGCTGGATGAGCTGGATATGGATGCGGAAGATGCATTCTGGACAGCACAGAGTGAGAAAGCGATCGACAGGCACCTGCAGGACCGTTATCAGAGCATTGCAGTACAGGTTATGCGTGTCCTGAACTTCTATAGCTTCAACAATGCGGATAATACCATCGATACGCTTTATTACTGTGGAGGAGGCGCGCGATACCGGGCCCTGATCAGCGAGCTTGCGGAAACGGTGGAAATTCCGGTAAAAAGCATAGGCGAACTTCTTCCTGATGCAGAGGGAAACAACAGCCCGGAATGGGTAGACAGTCCGCAGACGGTTGGCGTGCTGCTTGATTAAGGAGGTATATCGTGGCTGATTTAAAAACTATCGCGAATATCCAGATTGGCGGTCCGAAATACCCGAGCAAAAAGCGGATCAATCTGTATCAGCGCGAATTTAAGAAACGCGTAATCGCGGCGCAGCTCTCTGCGTTTGCGGTATTTCTGGTTTTTTTATATGGCTTTGTCCAGGTGGGCATCGTCATGCCGCTTCAGGAGGCAGAGCGCGTGGAGCAGGATTATCAGCGCATGGAGAAGCAGCTGGCTGCCATGAAGCAGGCAAACAGCGTCATGCCGGAGGTGCAGGAGGCATATGCCCACTATGGCAGTGCCTGGCAGAATGAGAAGGAGCGCCAGATCCCGGACCGGCTGAAAATCACGGCTCTCATAAAGGACCGGGTATTCCCGCTCTGCAGGCATATTCCGGCTGTCTCGATCGTGGATGATCATGTGGAGTTTCTTTGTGAGCTGGAGCGCGGAAGCATGCTTGCGGAGCTGGTAAGAAAGCTTGAGGAGGATGAGTCTGTCCGCTATGTGACGGCATCTCTGGAAGCATCGGATGATGCGAACGCCGCCGCTGCATTTAGTACGAAACTGGCGCTCAATAAAAGGGTGGTGGCACATGTGACAGTTTACTTTAAAGTTCCTGGAGAGAGTGGGGAAGAAAACGGATGAGATTCTTAATGCAATATGTACTGACAAGAACACAGAAGCTGGTTCTTGTGCTCCTTGCGCTGCTGGTGCTGCTGGCCGGCTGGTATGTAGAAATTTACACGCCGATCCAGGACCGCATCCGGGCAGCTGATACAGCCGGACTGGAGGATGAGATGGCCCTGGAGCAGATGAAAGCCTCCAGGATCAAGACCATGCAGGCGGAGATTGACGAAAACCGGGCCTCCGGCGCGCCGGTCGTTCCTTCCTACAACAATTTCAAGCAGGAGCTGGAACAGCTCAATGAGGTGTACGGCCACGCCTATGAGTTTTCGTTTACTTTCTCGGAGCCTGAGGTGGATGGAACCGGTGTACGCCGCAACATTGCAGTGTACTGTGAGGCAGAAAATTATGATGCGGCAGCAGAGCTGATGCGTCAGATCCTGCAGGGACCGTACCGCAGCATGATCCATGACGTCAGCATAAACAGCATGACAAGCGCACTTGCGAATCAGATGGCGGACCTTAAGAAAGGGCGCGTATCCCTTTCCTTCAATATGACCTACTATGAGACCACCGTAGGCGCGGACAGCCTGGAGGGACTGCCGGCCGAGGAGACACCGCAGGAACAGGCAGGCGGACTTGCGAATGCGGATCTGTCAGATCTGCAGCGCTCTGATCTGGAAACCGCGGCAGAGGCAGCACTTGGAGAATAAAGCATGAAGAAGGCAGGCAGACAATCTGGTGGGCAGCGAAAGCGCCGTCCACGTGTTTATACAGTGCTTGGCAGTGAAACGGGCGCAAGCCTGGCGGCTGCGCTCCTGTTTTTTGTACTGTGCGGAGTCGGAGCGTCAGTCATTCTGGCAGCGGCCTCTGCCTCTGCCGGGAAGATGCAGCGACTTCCCGAAACAGACCAGAAGCGCTTTGCGGTGGAATCGGCAGCCGCGTTTTTGCGGGATGAGATGAGGGACAGCCAAAACAAGATCACGATCACGGATGTGAGGGTAGAGGACAGCAGAGACAATAAGTCCACAGTCTATCCGACCCTGACCTATCTGTATTCCGACAAAACGGCATTGGATCCTGCCCGGAATATGATCGATGCCTGTGTGGTGGAGCTGTACCGTACCCTGCAGCAGGATGAGGAAAACGCGCCGCAGCAGGAGAAGGCAGAAAAGGATTTTCTGATGTCAGTCAGGAAAAAGGGCAGCACACAGTATTACGATCAGCTCGAGGCACGGGTGAAGCTGACGATGGATTCGGACTATCATATCACAGCCATTCTTTCTGATACACAGACGGATGATACAAGGAAAGAGGACCGCTGTGAGCGGAAGCTGACCATTCCGGCAAAGACAGAGACCGAGGAAACCGTGGAGGAAAAGGATTACGAAAGAACGGGCCCGGATGGAGATGTGGAGGAGGAGTGGACGATTACGACCACGACCCGTGTTACAACCATCTGCTGGGAACGGGGCCTGATCGAGCGGACACATCCGGATGGAGAATAATATCCGGAAAACAGGAGGTGAGGCCGATGCGGCAGCATTTATTCCGAATATATCGTGCGAAATTACAGTCCCGCAGGGCAGAAACCCTGACGGAGCTTTTAGTCTCTGTGCTGGTGATCGTTCTTGCGCTTACCATGTTTGCCTCGGCACTCATGGCGGCGAGGAGGATGCTGGCAGATGGAGATCAGATCATAAACCGGTATTATGCCGGCCGGAACCGGCTGGAGCTGGAGGATTCTGCGGATTCAGATTCCGGCGCTTATAAGACGAAGGCAGACCTCATCTTCCGCCTGGAGGAAGGCGTAAATCATAAAGTGATCGGCTTCGCGCACAGGAACGGGACCATGAATGTGGGAGAGTATCCGGTCAGCCTGTATTCCGGTCAGGATCCGGACGATGCTGAGGAGAAAATGCAGAAGACAGAAAGCGATTATCGTTACAGCAGGCAGTAAGGACAGGAACATATGGAGCAGAACGCATGAAAAGGCAGTGGTATCAGACAGTGAAAAATAAAATAGTGCGGCGCTGTGTCCGCTCCCGGGCAGGTATGACCCTGACGGAGATGCTGGCGGCAGTGCTGATTCTTGCCATGTCTGCGGTGGCGGTTGCCGGCGGTGTTGCTGCGGTAAAAGATGCGTACCGCAAAACCACGGAAAAAGCCGAGGCGCAGCAGGTACTTGCCACTACGGTGGAGCTGATTACCGATGTTTTGTCCGAGGCGCAGCAGGTGAGGTCCGGCGGAGACTGCGGTCCTGAATTTTTCAGTGGCGAGACCGGAGACTGGATGCGTCTTTCTGTTGTGCCATATCAGGTCGCCGGGGAAGAACGGGCCGGCATCTGCAAAGCGTATCTGAGTGACGATACAAAGGTGCCGCTTCTCTCGGATGGCGCCATGGGCGGGCTGTTCTATACAAGCTTTGATGTGGACCAATACCGGTATGCGGACAGCTGCTTTATACTGGAGGATATCAACGTCTACTACAAGCGTGATGCTGCAAATGCGGGCCGTGAGCCTGCGGCACATCTGGACGAACTGGTTGTGCGTGCGGTGAATCTGGAAGGACAGGATGAGTAAAAATGCTTTCCCGGAGGAGAAAGAGATGGAATACAGATCATATACAAAAAAACACAGGAGCGGAGCGTTTACACTGGCGGAATTTCTGGTGGTCATTGCAATCACCTTGATTCTTGCCGGTGTTTCTTTTGTTGCGGCGATCCGCTATCAGAGCAGTCTGCGGCGCATGGAGATGGACCGCACCGCGAAGGAAATTTTCCTGGCAGCCCAGAATAATCTGAGTCTGGCAAAATCCGGCGGAGTCATGGAGCGCCTTCTGCATCAGTATGGTGGGAATGACACAGAAAATACAAACGGTACTTTGAAAACGGAATCAAATGCTTCGGCGGACAAGATCGGAATTGCGCTGACTGCAATTACCGGAAGCACCGGAGCAGATGCAGATGATCTGTACTGTATTTTGTATCAGCCGGGCGAAGGCGCAGGCAATACAACGGAAGGGATACGGGCGCGTCTGCTTCCCTTTGGCTCCATCGATGAGACAGTCCGCACGGATGGCAGCTATTTGATCGTCTATGCCCCCGGGACAGGAGCTGTCCGGGAAGTGTGGTACTCTGACCGCTATATCTTTCAGGGAACCGCAGCGGAATTTTCAGAGCTGTCCGGGCTTACCGAAGATCCAAAAAGACGTGAGCGTTTCTATGGGGAAGCAGTCGGATATTATGCAGGAGCCTCTCTGGCTGAGCCGGAAAGGAAAGAGCCGGAGCAGATGGAAATGAAGGTTGCCGTTTATAATAAAGATGTTTTATATGCGGAAGTAGAGACTCCGTCAGGTGTGAACGGATTAAAGCTGTGGGTTGAGGGTGCGGCGAGCGGAGCAAAGGGCTGGATCGATTTAAACAGATTTACGCAGGATGAACGTGTCCTTACGAAGGGAGCCGGCAGTGTCTATGATGTGATCCTGGATGATATTTCGATTCAGGGCGCGCGCTTTGCGGATCTGAGAGGCGATCTGAGATCGGATCATGGAGGAAATGACATTGCGCTGATCCCGGGAGAGGATATTTGCATTTACGCGGAAGCAGTGACCGAAAGCGGTAATAAGGCAGCCAGTCCGGTGTGCCAGACAAACAGCCTGTTTCAGAAGGTTGCCAACGGCAAAATCGTGGTTTCCAATATCCGGCACCTGGAAAATCTGGACAGACGGGTTTCGGATTTCCATCCGGCAGCAAATGAGCAGAAGCTGGGACTGAGCTCTCCGGCAGAGCAGCCGGGCGCATATGTGGTATCGCAAAGCGAAGATATGTCCTGGACAGATTACCGGAGTGCCGTCGTGCGTGAAATTCACAGCAGCCATGCATCGGCGGTCCAGGCGGCTGATAACATCCCTGTTTACTACAAAATATACAAGAAACAGGGAGAGGTTCTGACGGAGGAGTGGACCGGGACAGCTCCGGGCTGTTATGCACCGCTGGAGCCGGAATTTGATCTGGTCTATGAGGGAAATGGCAAAAAGATCAGTGAGCTTGTCGTAAATACACCGGGGGCAGGCGGCTGCTTTGGAACCGTGTCGAAGAATCTGACGGTGACCGATTTAAAGGTGGTGCATCCGGTTATCACTGCAGATGACCATGCCGGAGGGCTGATCGGATGCGGAAAGAAGGAGACAGATGCACCATCCCTTGAAATTTCCGTGGAAAATGTGCTGGTGCAGTATCCGGTGATCACCTCAAAGGGCAGCGGTACCGTATTGGAACCTGCAGATGCCGGAGCCTTGGTCGGGGCGTTCCGGGGAACGGTGCTGACTGTGAAATCTGTTATGGCGGCAAACACCTATCGTTCCGGAGTGAAGGAGCCTTCTTCGATAGATCAGACCAGGCCGGACCAGGCCGAAGCATTTAAGATTGAGGCTAAAGCAGGAGCGGCAGGCGGTCTGATCGGCTCTGTCGGCGGAAATGTGACCCTGTCAGGCTGTGCGGCATCGGTCTATGTGGAGGCGCAGTCCTTTGCCGGAGGACTCGTCGCAAAGGTGAATACACCGGATAATGGGGTTGCGCAGGTTCTGATCCAGAACTGCTATGTGGCCGGACATACCGGAAATCAGGAATGCCTGACGGAGCTGTATCCGGGGACAGAGGGCTTCAACACGGCAAAGGGACGTTATAATATTGTCTCCGCCCGGGGGCTTGCCGGAGGACTTGCGGCAGTCCTGCCGGAGGGCAGCGCTGTGAAGCGAAGCTACGTGACAGCATCTGTCTGGTCCGGAGGGATGTATGCCCCGGACGAAGCAGACGTGACTGCATTCGTAACAAAATACGGAAACCTGAGCATGGATGATGGCGTAATCGGAAAGAAAGCATCTGATTTTTCGTATTGCTATACCTCATCAGTGGTAAGCGGAGGAGAAAATGCCGGTACAGTAAAGGGAAAACAGATCCTGGAGTACTCAAATTCCAATCAGCTTGAGAGCTATTTTGCCGAGAATGCTTCCTTCAGTAAAAAGCAGGCATTCCCATATGACACAACACAGGAGAGCACCTACCCCATGCCGACCGTGCTCCAGCTGATGCAGGAGGATCCGGAAACCAGCAGTGCCATCCGTAATGACACCGGTGAAGGCAGTATCAGCACCCGGCAGATCTTTAAATTTGCGCGTGTGCATGTGGGAGACTGGTTCAAGGTTCAGGCACAGCCATCCGGAGAACTGAAAGAACATAATGGCAATGAGCTGTGGGTGGATTATGTGACAGACATGCCGGAAGGGACAGAGCCGAAGTATTTGATTTTCTCTGTTTATGGAAAATCCAGCGGGCTTTCAACCTATGTTATTTTAAAGATCGGCGAAAACCCGGACGATTTCAAATATTACGGAAACAGCAATCCGGGAGATATCCTGGAATTAAGAGAGAATCCGGATAACAGCGCCATCAAATGGAAATGGGATTATAAGGACTCTGTTCCCGGAGGAGATCACCGCTTTGCCATCAGCAAAGCCGGAACGTCGCAGCTGCAGGTCCGCTTTTTCTTGGACAGCAAGGAATTTCTGCAGATGGGCTATCAAAACCTGAGGAATGGCTTTTGGGCCGGTGAGGATGCAACGGTAACGGTCAGCGAAAAAAATGTGATCCCGGCTCCTTCAGATCCCGGCAGCATTACGGTAAACAGCTATTTCGGGGAGCTTCACGAGCATACCGCAGAGGTTTTTAGTGCCAGACATCTGATCAATCTGAGCTTTTACAATAGGGAACAATTCCAGATTACGACTGTAGAGCAGACAGATAATATTCTCTGGAGGAAGGATGAGGATCCGGATGCTCCGGTTCTTGCGGAAACTGCGCCATATTGCGATGAGCTGGAAGAACGGTATCCGGGTGAGCCGGTTCAGGTTTTTCATGACTATGACAGTCAGGGCTATACCGAAGCCGGCAGCTTCAAGTGTATCGAGAATCCGGATCTTACATTATATAATGGCAACCATCATACCATCGCGGGACTGAACATTGGAATCCAGAAGCATTATAAACAGCAATGGGGCAATGCATCCGCATTTATTTTATCCAACACGCATCTGAAGGTTCAGGATCTGAGTATGAAGAATCTGCAGGTAAAGGGCAATGGAACTGCAGCCGGGATTTTGGCATTTGCAAAGGGAAATTCCGCAAAAGACACCTATGTGCGTTTAGAGAATATACGCATTTACGGAGACGATATGTGTATCACCGCCACGAACGGTGACAATGGTGATGTTGGTGGTGCAGTAGCATCTGCGGATGTGGAAGAGCTGGAACTGGATCATGTGTATGTGTACGGAAAGAATGCCCTGATCAACAAAATATATGAATATAACGGAAAAACGGTCGGAGGCCTGATCGGCCATGCCAGAATCGGAAAAAGCATGAAGATCCGGCAGTCTGTTTTTTCAGGATTTCTGGATGGCAGATATGTCAGTGATGCAACGGGAGGCCTGATTGCTCACCTTGAGATTGCCTATGGTCCGGACCAGAAGGCAGAAGCAGAGATCACAGAATGCTATGTTGCAGGCAGAAACCAGTCTTATGCCAGTGCTGCAGAAGCAGACCCGCTGACAGGCGGAGCAAGTATTACAGGCCAGCGGCCGGTGGGAGGTCTGGTAGGCTGGCTGCAGGGACCTGTGGCAATCTCCAACTCCTTCAGCACAGCGAGTATATACGATATAGGAAAAGGCTGGAAAGGCGGAGTCGGAGGCCTGGTCGGTAAGGCTGATAAAGATTCAGATGTGCAGCTGACCGATTGCTATTTTGCGGGAAAACTGCTTGGGGTATCCGAAAACAGTGACGGAAATCAGTCAGCGGGAACTCTGCCCGGAGCTTCCGATAACGACGGTCCTGTTATAACCTATCCATGTGACCCTGCTTTACAGGGCCGGACTTATCCATACAAGCTCTGGACCACCGAAAACGGCGTAAAGACCTATCGCGGTGACTGGATCCAGTAACCGGTAAGCGCAAAATGAATGAAACAAAAAGAAACAAAAAGAAAAGTATATGAAAATATGAAACATAAAAACGGGGAAGAGTGAACCGACTGCATGGAAATGAAACAGACTGCAGGAAAAGAGAACGTCTGAAGTATGAAAAAAACGCGGTAAAAAGGTGCACAATACCTGCAAAAAGAAAAAAACAGCCGGATGCGCCAGGTTGGCATATACCTTGCTTATTATATGGTCAGAACATAAATGCAAAAAAATATCAGTGCATTTAAGGAAAAAGGAGGGTATTTGATATGGCAACAAAACCAGTGATTGGTGTGCTTCTTGGAGATGCTGCCGGTGTTGGTCCGGAGCTTGTGGCAAAGTGTGCAGCAGAAGGATTTTATGAGCAGTACTGTAAGCCGATCGTGATCGGAGATCTCCGGGTGCTGGAGCGTGCGCTTGAGGTGATCGGGGCAAAGGATAAGGTGAAGCTTCAGGTGATATCCGAGGCAGAAGAGGCAGACTGGGAGAAGGGACTTCCGGTGCTGGATCAGAAAAATGTGGATCCTGCGGAGGTTCCGTTTGGAGCTAAGACTGTAGTAAGCGGTAAGGCATGCCTGGATATGCTGAAGCTTGGCGTGGAATTATGGCAGGCAGGCAAGATTGGCGGCTATGTCTTTGGGCCGTTAAATAAAGCCGGCATGCATGATGCAGGACTGACCCTGGAGAGTGAGCATCATTATCTTGCAAAGCTTCTGGGACACACAGATCCATTTGGCGAAATCAATGTGACCAACGGTCTTTACACGACCAGAACCACGAGCCACATTCCGATTTCCCAGGTAAGTGCAGATCTGCGTGAAAATGACGGACTTCGCATTAAGCGGGCAATCCGTCTTTCCTATAAGACCCTGACTGGAGCAGGAATTGAGAATCCCAGGATCGGCGTTGCTGCGCTGAATCCGCATTGCGGTGAGAATGGGGACTGCGGACGCGAGGAAATTGATGTCATCCGTCCGGCTATCGAGTGGGCACAGAAGGAAGGCATCAATGCTACCGGCCCATATCCGTCTGATATCGTGTTCCACAAGGCTCTGGTTAAGAAGGAATTTGACGGCGTGGTTACCATGTACCACGATCAGGGCCAGATCGCGCTGAAGCTGATTGGTTTCGAGGGAGGTATTACCGTTGCAGGCGGCTTCCCAATCCCGATTGTTACCTGCGGACATGGAACTGCTTATGACATTGCAGGAAAAGGTGTGGTGACAACGGCATCGTTTGAGAATGCTGTAAAACAGTGTGCTACCATGGCAGCTGTTGCAGCAAAATAACAAAGCCATTCGGTAAAATTTTGTATTGCATATAGGAAGGGGACTCCGAAAGGGGTCCTTTTTCATATGATAGGAAATTGCGTCCTATCATACAAAAACGCTCCGCGAGGATGCGCACTCGGCGCAAAGGCAGATGGTTGCCGAAGCAACCGCGCCTCGGCGCGAGAATGTGCCAAGGCACATTCTTTTTTTATTTCAATGAAACGATGCGAATTAAAATGAAACAACATGAAACGTAACAAAGGAGATGGAAACATAATTGAGAAAAAAGAAACAGATCAGGACAAAGTGATGAGTGAAAACGAAGAAACAGAGTGCCAAATTGAACAAAATCACAATGGAATTTGGCACTTTGAACAATGTTTTACAAAAAATAGCCCAAATAACAGCGACATGGCACAAGCCTTGCTTTCTATATGCTTATCAGGACATCCGAAGCAGGATGTGAGTAAGAGGAGGTAGAACAAGGTGAAAAGGTTTGGTTCAAAACAGCTGATCCCGATCGCAATGGCACTGATGGGAGTGGTGTTTGCAGTGGTTGGATTTACGCAGCTGGGGTTCTGGGACAAGGAACCGAAAGCGGGATTTTTTCCCAGCATCATTGCTGTGGTCATGGTGATTTCCAGTGTGGCCGCATTCTTCCAGACACTGAAAGAGGAGGATAAACCACAGTATAACAAAAATGAGCTTCTGGTTATTGCAGGCGGCGCAGGTGTGATCGCGGGAAGCTTCATTATTGGCATGATCCCGATGATCTTTCTGTATGTGCTCTTCTGGCTTCTGGTGATTGAGAAGGGAACCCCGATCCTGCACATCATCATCATTGAAGCGATCGTGGCAGTCATTGTGCTTGGGGTTTTTGCCGGATGGCTGCAGGTTCAGTTCCCATGGGGACTGTTTGAAAACTTTATGTAGGGAGGAAACGGAATATGCAAAACTTTTCCATGCTGATCCAGGGCTTTGGCACAGCACTGACTCCGATGAACATTGGAGTATGTATGCTTGGAGCAGTCCTTGGACTGATTGTTGGCGCAATGCCAGGCATTGGTTCTCTGGCCGGTGTTGCACTGCTTTTGCCGCTGACATACAAGTTTAATCCGGCAACGGCGATTATCATGCTGGGCGCCCTGTACTATTCCAATATGTACGGCGGAAGCTTCAGCGCAATTCTTTTAAACATCCCGGGTGATTCTCCTGCGGTATGCACCACTCTGGACGGTTACCCGATGGCAACAAAGAGAAAGAGACCCGGACAGGCACTTTTAACCGCAAACATGGCCTCCTGCATCGGTGGCACCATCGGCATGTTTATCCTGACCTTTATGGGACCCGGCCTTGCAAACCTGGGACTGAAATTTGGTCCGTCCGAGATGACAGCGATCCTGCTGATCGCCATGACATCCATCAGCTGGCTGGTCGGAGAAAATCCCATCAAGGGTGTAGTCATTACCTGTTTTGGAATTCTGCTTGCAAGCATGGGCATGGATACCCTGTCCGGCGCTCCGCGCTATGAGTTTGGAAGCATGCATCTGCTCGGCGGCATTCCGTTTACCCCGTTTGTCATTGGTGCGGTTGGCTTTGCGCAGGTCATCAAGCTGATCAACGACCGTGATTCTGACAATGAGAAGCGTGCCGGTTCTGCAAAGAATGAGATGAAGCTTTCCATCCGCGGTTCCATGCTGACCGGACATGATTTTAAGAGACTGCTCCCGCCGGCGGTTCGTTCCGGACTGATGGGAACCTTCATCGGCGTTCTTCCGGGAGCGGGTGCAACCACAGGATCCTTCATGGGCTATGCTGTCCAGAAAAAGTTTAAGAGTGAGGAGCCTCTTGGTACCGGCGCGATTGAGGGTATTGCGGCAGCAGAGGCAGCAAACAATGCAGCGGCTGCAGGTGCCTTTGCACCGCTTCTGGCACTGGGAATTCCGGGATCCGGAACCGGCGCTGTTTTATTAGGCGGTCTGATGATGTGGGGCTTATCTCCGGGCCCGCTCCTGTTTGAGAACGAGCCGGAGTTCTGCTGGGGTCTGATCGCGTCCCTGTATCTGGCAAATATTTTCACCTTACTGGTTGCGATCTGTATTATTCCGTTCCTGATCCAGATTCTGTCCGTACCGGTAAAATACATGATCCCGATCATCACTGTAGTCTGCATCGTAGGCGCATACAGCACCAGCAATTCCATGTATGGTGTCATTGTAATGTTTTTGTCCGGCATTGTGGGATATCTTTTAAACAAGAACAATTTCCCGTCAGCCCCGATGCTGTTATCCTTTGTACTGGCACCGCTTCTGGAGAACAACATGCGTAAGGCATTTATCCTTTCCGGCGGAAGCTTAAGCATTTTCTTTACAAGACCGATCACCTGTGTGCTGATGATCATTTTCTTTGCGATTATTCTTGCTTCAGCCCTGCGCCCGGTTCTGGCCAAAAAGAAAGGTGCGGCAGCCTGAAAATACAAAAACTGTGAAAATAAAAAATGGAGGGTTTATATTATGAAAAAGAGACTTTTAGCAGGTATCATGGCAGGCGTTATGGCAGCATCTGTACTGGTGACCGGCTGCGGCGGAAGCAAGGATGTGAAGGATGGAACCTTTACTCCGACTAAAACAATCCAGTGGATGTGTACATCCAGCGCCGGCGGCGGATCGGATATTTTTACCCGTAAGATCAGCGATATTATGACTGCCCAGAATCTTGTCAATGGCCAGACCATCGTAGTGACAAACAAGACAGACGGTTCCGGTGAGGTAGGACGTAATGAAGTGGCAGGTCTGAAAAAGAATGCGGATTATCAGCTTCTGACCTTCAATAGCGGCGATCTGATGCCAATGGTGACCAATACCAAGAACCGTTCCTCTAATTTCCGTATTCTTGCGGTTATGGCAGTGGACAAGCAGCTCTTATTCAAGGGAAAAGACGCAAAATACGATACCTTTGCAGATGTCATTGACGCAGTAAAGGCAGGCAATAAGGTAGTAATCGGAGGCTCAAAGGGTGATGACATCGCTACCTATCAGGCATTGATCGCAGAACTGGGAGTATCCGAAGACCTGCTGACTTACATTACCTATGATTCTACCGGTGACGCGATCACAGCGGCATTAGGCGGACATGTGGAGTTTGTGATCGCAAAACCTGCAGCAGCCTCTGAATATGTCGAGGCCGGTTCCCTGATCCCGATCCTGGCACTGGCGAATGAGCGTTATACCGGCAATCTGGCAGATGCTCCGACCTTAAGTGAGGTGGGAGATTACAACAATGTAGAGGTTCCGGTGTGGCGTGGTGTTGCAGCTCCGGCAGCCATGAGTGATGAGGCTGCAGCTTACTGGAGTGAGGTACTCGGAAGCGTATCAGAGACGGATGCATGGAAGAATGAGTACATTGACGCAAATAAGCTGATCGCAGACTACATGGATACCACAGCAGCAACGGAATACGTGACCAAGTATGAGGCTGACTATATGGCTGAAAATGGATTAAAGTAACATGGACTTTTGAGAATACTGATAAAACACGAAGCTGTCTCACTAATGTGCGACAGCTTCGTGTTTATATCCATCACAATTCAATGAATTTTTGCATTCCCTTCTATATACAAGTCAAACTGATGCAAGGATCAGCTTTGTTTTGGCCCGGATCCTTGTTTTTATTTCTTCCGATACATCGGTATCGGTAATCAGATAGGAAAAATCTTCCCATTTTGCATATTCCATAATAGCTCCAGAAGAGAATTTCTGGCTGTCACAGAGGAGGACGGCATTTTGCGTATTATTGATTGCCGCCGTTTTGATAGGGATATCATCGTAATCTTTGCAGGTGGCGCCGTCATGGTATAGCATGCCGTTTGTGCCCATAAAAGCAAAGTCGGTTTTAAAATGGGCCAGGGATTCTACCGTATAAGGCCCCTTCACTGTTAAGGCTCCTTTTTTCACAAAACCATTGGCCAAAAATGCGATGTTTGAGGTTTTGGAGGTGATCAGGTCGGCAATGGGCAGAGATGTGGTGATGACAGTTACCTGGTCCTTCTGTACAAGCAGCTTTGCGAGGGAAAAGGAGGTGCTTCCGCCGTCCAGGAAGATGACAGAACCGTTTGGTATCATGTGGATGGCTGTCTCCGCAATGCTGTTTTTCTTCATGCTGTTGAGCTGGCTGCGGATCGTGACAGGGGCCTCTATATAGGAGGGGGAGATTTTTGCAAATCCATGGCCCTTTTCGACCAGGCCTAGCTTCTCCAGATGGAGCAGATCCTTCCGGATCGTTTCCGAGGTGGTTTGGAATAACTCCATCAGCTCTTTTGTTTTCACAACCTCTTGTTCTTTTAAAAGATCCATGATCTTTGCCTGACGTTCTTTGCTGTTTCTGTTCATAAAAAATCCTCCAAAACGCAAATTCTTTATTTGTGAAATGTAATATGTAAAATTGCATAAAAGATGAAAAACCATAAAATATAGAAGTATTATAGCGGCAGAAAGCCCGGAAAGTCAAGAAAAATTTTGGTAGAAATTAAAAAAACGCAATTATAAATGCAAAATAGAGAGCGAAAAAGCGCAATAATTAGCGATAATCGAAATAAAATCGTTAAAATCACAATAAAATAACAGTTTACAAATGTGAAAACTTAAAATATAATAAAAATTGCAATAAATAAATTGCAAATCAAACAATGATGGTGCGAATAGGAGGGGGATTATGATTACTTACTGTAGGGTAGATGACCGGGTTGTTCATGGACAGACCATTACCACTCTCATCAGAAGAAATCCATGCAATGGAATATTGATTGTGGACGATGGGATCGCAGAGAACGAAATGTTGAAGAAAATTTACAAAAATGTGGTTCCGCCAGACATCAAGGTTTTGGCCTTTACGGCAGAGAAGGCATTGGTAAAGCTTCCGGAGGCAGAGCGGTCTGAAAAGAACTATTTTGTCATCTTCAAAAACGTCCGCACGGTCGGAAAGCTTCTAGATGCCGGATATAAAATGCCGCCAGTCATTGAGGTTGGGCCCACCAGCTCCAAAGCAGGGGGAGAGAACATTATGCGCGGCCTGTATCTGGAGAGAGATGAGATGGAGATCTACAGCCGCCTGACGGATTTGGGAGTGGAGGTGGGAATGCAGCCCATTTTCACTCATCCAAAGGAGTACTGGGCAGATTTGAGAAAGAAATACGGTCTATAAAGGAGGAACGAGGTATGTTTTTTGTACAGTCATTTATTGTAGCGATATTATGCTGGTTGGCATCCAATACAACGCCCTGCTATGGCTTTACGATTGGGCTTTACACATTGGGGAGGCCGCTGGTAGGAGGGTTTATCTGCGGTATTATCTTTGGGGATATCCAGACGGGAATCCTGTTAGGCTGTGCGCTCCAGGTGGTCTATCTGGCGCTGGTAACACCGGGAGGTGCGTTCCCCGTAGACATCGGCTTTATTTCCTATCCCGCTATTGCTATCGCCCTTGTTTCTAAGATGGATGCAGGTACTGCAGTGGCGGTAGGATCTACCATTGGGGTTATCGGAACATTTGCAATTACGTTTTTCAGAACCTTTGCGTCTGTTTTTAACCACATGGAGGACGAGAAGATTGAACAGCTGGATTATCCAGGGATTACAAGGACCTTTATCGTCTATCCCCAGATCATGGGCTTTTGCCTGAGGGCTGTTCCTGCATTTCTGGTAGTGTATGTTGGTTCGGAGATCGTTGGCAATTTCATTGATTCTCTTCCGGCTTTCATCACCACAGGGCTTATGGCTCTGGGCGGCATTCTCCCGGTTGTAGGTGTGTGCGCGCTTCTCACCCAAAGCGTGAGAAATAAGTGGTTCCTCCTGTTTTTCTTATTTGGATTCTGCGGAATCGTTTTTATGGGACTGAACATTATTGGCCTGACGATTGTTGGTGGGGTGATCGCCTTCTTATACTATAGGACAGGCAATACCGTGCTGGCAGCGGGGAACGTTGAGATAGCAGATGATGAGGAGGTGCTGTAATGTCGAAAGAAAAATTGAGCAAAAAAGAGTTAAATACGTTATATCATCGTTATATGATGTGGTACAACGCGGGCAGCAGCTATGAGCGGTATCACGGTATGGGGTATGGATATGCGCTGATCCCCTTGTTTAAGAAATATTATGACCGTCAGGGGCAGATCGAGGGCCTTCAGAGGCATACGGATATGCACAATACGGAAATGCAGGTGGGAAGTCTTATTTTCGGTATTACCACAGGCCTGGAGGAGCAGAAGGCACTGGGAAAGGATGTGGATGATGAGCTGATTAAGACGACAAAAATCGGTCTTATGGGGCCGGTAGCAGGCATTGGCGACGCTATGGTGCAGGGAGTAATGATCCCGATCTTATTGTCCATAGGCGTTGCATTGGCCCAGGGAGGAAACCCGCTGGGACCGATTTTCTATATGATTGCCTATCCGCTGATTATATTTCTTGGCTGCAGGTTCCTGTTTAATACCGGTTATCATCTGGGAATTGACGCAGTGAATCTGTTTCTGGGAGAGACCGCAAAGAGGATTACGGAAGCGATCACTCTGCTGGGAGTGATCCTGATGGGAGGAATTGCTGCAAGCTATATAAAGTTTACTACAAAGTTAGTCATCCCCCGCGGTGAGGATGTGGTAGAGGTCCAGTCCATTCTGGATGGCATCTTTCCAAAGCTGATACCGCTGCTTCTGGTATTTGCCGTATATGGGATCATGTCAAAGAAGAAAGTGTCAACTGTCAGGATGATCTTGCTTCTGATGTTATTTACCTTTGTATTAGCATTTTTCCATATTATTTAGGAAAGGGATGGGTTATGGTCAAAGTTATATTGGTATCTCATGGACGGTTTGCGGCAGCAATCAAAGATTCCTGTGAGATGGTCATAGGGAAACAGGAGTATATAAGGGCAGTATGCTTAGATGAACAGCAGGGGATTGAGAGCTTCAAGGAGGAATTTGCGGCGGCCCTGGCAGAACTGGAAAAGGAGGATACCGTTCTGTGCATCTGCGATATCTTTTTTGGAAGTCCCTTTAACGGAGCTGTGGAAATCCTGGAAGGGAGCAAAGGCGCTTTTTCCTATAAGATTATGACAGGCTTAAACCTTCCAATGCTGATAGAGCTGTGTATGGGTGTGATGTCAGGCTCCACAGACCTGGAGGAGATTGCAAATGCAGCCAGCCATGCAGGCAGCGAGGGCATTACGGTCTATCAAAAAGAACAGGAAGAAACAGAAAAGGAAGATGAGGAGGAGATATTATAATGCTTTTACAGATGGCAATGGACGGTGCGGCCGATGGGCTTACGATTGCAGAATTTAAGGAATTTATCAGCAATATATATGACAGTGTGGATATTGTGGAATTTGGTACATCCTGCGTATACCGGTTCGGAATGGAGGGCGTGCAGGAAATAAAACAGGCCTTTCCAGATAAGCTGATACTGGCAGACATGAAGATCATGGATGGCGGCGGCCATATGTCCAGGATGGCCTACTCCTTTGGGGCAGATATTGTGACTGTCCTGGCAGTATCTGATGATGCCACCATTGGAAATGTGATCGGGTCAGCACACAAGGTGAACAAAGAGGTTATGGTAGATATGATCTGTGTTTCTGATATTGCAAAGAGGATTCCGGAGGTGGAAAAGCTGGGCGCTGATTATGTATGCGTACATATGGGCGTGGATGTGCAGAAGGCGAAAAATGCAAATCCCCTTGAGGAGCTGAGAATTGCAAAGGCAACGGCAAGGACTGCAAAGGTGGCAGTAGCAGGAGGAATCAAGCTGTCTACGATTTCTGATATTGTGAAGGAAAAGCCGGATGTAATCATTGTGGGCAACGGCATCAGGAAGCAGGAAGATCCGAAGACAGTTGCGGCTGAAATGAAAAAAATTATGGAAAAGGAAGGTTGACACTATGGGAATGAGGTTTGAAAAGGAAATTTTTGGAGAATTGATGGAGACAATCCATGAGGTCAGCCGTGAGGACACGGAAAGCCTAAAGGACAATCTGGAGAGGGCAAACCGCATTTTTATCACCGGCGCAGGACGGGCAGGGCTTATGATGAAATGTTTTGCTATGCGTTTGATGCACCTGGGCTATCAAGTCAATGTGGTGGGAGAGATTGTGACTACCAGCATTCAGCCGGGAGATCTGTTGGTGATTGGCTCAGGATCGGGAGAGACAGAGGGAAATATCATATTGGCAAAGCGGGTAAAGGCCAAAGGTATTCCGGTTATTCTGATCTCCACCAACAAAGAATCGACCCTGGCGCAGCTTGCGGACATTACAGTGATACTGAAGGCGCCTACGAAACGTCCCGACAATACGGTGCAGACCGTTCAGCCCATGGGCAACCGGTTTGAGCAGTCCCTGCTGCTGTATACGGATATGGTGATTATGGAGCTGATGGAGATCAAGCATATGACTACAGAGCTGATGCGGAAAAACCATACGAATCTGGAATAGGCGGACAGGGAGGAAAAACATGGCGTATGGATTTATCATGTCCGGCCATGTCAGGTTGGAAAACTAGGCGCTGGATGACGGCAAAAAAGAAATAAGGGCGTTGGGGAGCAAAGCTCTTATTGTGACGGATCAGGCAATGGTCAGACTGGGAAATATTTCTTGGCTGCAGGTTCCTGTTTAATACCGGTTAGCTTCAAGGAGAAATATCCAGCACAGCTGGTGATGAACATTGAAAAGTGAATATTATTCGAAATGAATAAAAATGAGCATGAGAAACAGGCATAACTGTCGCTATGCCTAATGAGTACATTGACGCAAATAAGCTGATCGCAGACTACATGGATACCACAGCGGCAACGGAATACGTGACGAAGTATGAGGCTGACTATATGGCTGAAAATGGATTAAAGTAACACGGGCTTTGGAAAATACTGATCAAAAATGGGGAATGCGCCATTTCGCGCATTCCCCATTTTTGATGTAAAAGATCATGGAAGAAGAATGTGATATTTTTTCATTTTCCGCCACAAGGTGCTTTTGTCTATTCCGAGAAATTCAGCAGTTTTTGTGCGGCTGTTGTGGAAGGTATAGAGCGCCTTCAGAATTTCTTCCCGCTCATCGTAAAGGGAATAGACCGGTGCGTCCCCGGGCGTTGACCGGTCCGTTTTTTTCGGCCCGTTT
Organism: Clostridium sp. AM42-4; assembly: GCF_003480105.1. Taxonomy (NCBI): domain Bacteria; kingdom Bacillati; phylum Bacillota; class Clostridia; order Eubacteriales; family Clostridiaceae; genus Clostridium; species Clostridium sp. AM42-4. The sequence continues at coordinate 14,941 of NZ_QUIK01000015.1, read as the reverse complement.
GGAGTGAGGGCGGCAGCTGCATCCGGAAGGACCTTCAGGATATCTGCAGGTGTGGCAAGCGGATTCGGGGTCAGTATGGAGAGTCTCTGACAGAAATTTCGCATTTCACGGATATTTCCGGGCCAGGGATACTGCGTGATCAGGCTGGCTCCTTCTTCGGAAAGCCCTGTCAGGATGCAGCCGGTGCGCTCGTGCTCATAGGAAATCAGCTGACTCAGAAGAAAGAGCGCATCCTGCTCCCGGTTTCGCAGCGGCGGGAGGTTCAGCTCCAGAACATCCAGCCGGTAAAGCAGATCCTGACGGAACCTGCCGTTAGCCACTTCCTCTTTCAGGTTTTTGTTGGTGGCAGAGATAACGCGCACATCAACCGGAATGACGGTATCACTTCCGAGACGCACAACCTCGCGCTCCTGCAGAACACGCAGCAGACGGCTCTGGAGGTTTGGAGAGACATCTCCGATTTCATCTAAGAAGATAGTGCCTTTGTGTGCCAGCTCGAAGAAGCCCATTTTTCCGCCTTTGGAAGCGCCGGTAAAAGCGCCTTCTACATAGCCGAACAGTTCGCTTTCCAGAAGGTTTTCCGGGAGTGCCGAGCAGTTGATCGCCACAAAGGGATGGTTTTTGCGGGGACTGGAGTTGTGGATGCTTTGCGCAAAGAGCTCTTTTCCGGTTCCGGTTTCTCCGCAGATTAGGATATTTGAGTCGGAATAGCTGTAGGTCATGGCATCGGAGATCACAGAATCCATGATCCTGCTTTTGTGCAGGATATTGGAAAACTGATATTTTGCCTGAAAACTCGAATGACGCAGCTTTTTTCGTACCTGCAGCTCATCTGCCTGGATGCGGCTTGTATCCTGAAATGTCAGAACACAGCCGGTATTTCCGCTGTTATCCGGCGCCGGAACGCAGTTTACCATCAGGTGGTAAGAGGCATAGATGTGCAGCTCGGAAAGAAGCTTTTTTCCGTTTCTGGTAACCTCCTCCACCGGAAGGTTGGGGAAAAAATCCAGGATGCTGCGTCCGGTAAGGAGCGCGTGGCCGGAGTCCAGGATAGAATAGCAGTATTTATTTGCGAATGTGATGATGCCGTTCTGATCTGTGGAAAGGATGCCCTGAAAGGAATAGTTCATGATATTGGCCATCTGGGCACTGCGCATTTTCTCTCTTAAGTCAATTTCGGCTGCGGATTTTGCCTCGTCGATCGCATTGTTGATGGCTTCTTGGCCGGATTCGATCATGACAGCCGGAAGACCGCTTTTTTTGGCCAGCTCAACGCCTGTATAGTTGCCAACCAGGGCGTCACATCCATCGGAAATCGCCTGCCGGATGGCGTCAGCAAGCAGGGGTTCGGAATTGACCGGGTAGGTAGAGAGCTTCATGTCAGGAAATGCATCCCGGATGCTTTCAATACCGTAGATCATGTTAAAGGCTCCGATCACCGCAATGTGAGACAGCCCAGGAGACATGCGGCGCGCTTTCAGGACGGCAGCAATGACATCATAGCCGCCGACCTTCAGCTCTGCGCAGATGTAGCCGCGCTGCTTCATGGTCAGGGCAGAGAAGCCGCGGGCGATCACGACATCGGCGTTCAGATCCTGAAGCGGATTATTATAGAAATCCTGTACAATTTCGTATTCAAGCTCATCACAGTCAGGACGTTCCTGGAAAACCTGCTTAATGAGAGGGACGATCTGGGGATAGGGAGCATAAAAAATCATGTGGATCATAGAAAACCTCCATTTGTACATGAAAATTATTGTCTGATGATGATTATAGAGGAATTTGCACGGAAAAGAAAGTAAAAATTGCAAAAGATTGCAAAATGATTTTTAATAAGATATAAATTGCAATTAGATGAAACGATATGCAATCTTAAAACGGGTGAAGTTGGAAAAATATAGAATGCAGCAGAGATAATGCGAAAAGAATCAATTGTGATAATGCATTGAAACAGAGATTGATATTTGTGCAAAATACATAAAAAGGGATGTGAAAAACAGAAAAAAAGAAAAAATCTGCGTGAAAAGGAAAAATAGGCATAAGGTTTGCTCTATAGTATGTCAGAACTGGTTCAGAAACAAAAAAACATAGTAGGATTTGTATGGAGGGTACAGGTTATGATTGGTAATGTCAGAATACTCGGAACAATGAAAAAATTTCCGGCAGGCGCAATGGTAATCCCGCTGCTGCTTGGATGCACGGTAAACACATTTTTCCCGGAAGCTTTAAAAATCGGAGGCTTCACAACGGGACTTTTCAAGAATGGAATCCCAACCCTGATCGGTTTGTATCTGTTCTGCAGCGGCGCAACGATTGATGTAAAAGCAGCAGGAGAGACGGTATACAAGGGCGTGTTTCTGACAGCCCTGAAGTTCTTTGGCGGCTTTGGTATCGGACTTCTTCTGAATGCAATTTTTGGAGAAGCCGGATTTCTGGGTTTGCTTCCGCTGGCAGTCATTGGCGCAGTAACCAATTCCAATGGTGTTATTTATGCAACTCTTGCCGGTGAGTATGGCGATGAGTCTGACGTAGGAGCAACCGCGATCCTGACTTTAAATGACGGCCCGTTTTTCACGATGATTGCGCTTGGAACAGCAGGGATCGGAAAATTCCCGATCACCGCGATCATGGCAAGCATTATCCCGCTGATCATTGGTTTTATCATCGGTAACCTGGATCATGAGTGGAGAGAAACTCTTTCCACTGCTATGGCACTTCTCCCACCGTTCAATGGTTTCTGTCTTGGAGCAGGCATGAGCTTTTTCACTATTGCAGGCGCCGGCTTTTCCGGTATCCTTCTCGGACTGCTGACAGTTGCGGTAACCGGTATTCTTACGTTTATCATTTACAGCCTGATCCGAAGGAAAGCAGATCCGATGGGAGCAGCGATCGGTACGGTGGCAGGCGTTGCCGCAACAACACCGGCAGCGATTGCAGATGCAGATCCGTCCTTTGCTCCGCAGGTTGAGACTGCAAGTGCGCAGATTGCGGCAGCAACCATTGTGACAGCGATCGTGACACCGCTTCTGGTGGCATTTCTGGCACGGTGGTCCAGAAAATTCAACGAAAAGCATGGCCTTGGCAATGCAAAACAGCAGAAGACCGGAGTAAAAGCCATGATGGCTGAGACAGAATAAAGCAGGGGGAAACAGATATGAGCGATATTATTTTAAAAGCTGACCGTGTTCTGGTTGGCGAGGATCTGAATTTAAAAGAGCACATGGCAGTGATCGTCCGTGATGGAAAAATAGAGGAGATCGTACCGCAGGCGGAGTGTCCTGCGGTAGAAGGTGCGGAGGTGATCGATTTAAAGAATACGACCCTCATGCCCGGCATGATCGAGTGCCATAACCATCTTTCTATTGACGCCACGATCCCGGAGCATCTGGAGCTTCTGGCATGGAGTACAGAATGTGAGCTGACCCTGATCGCTCTGGATGGGTTCCGGAAAGATCTGATGAGCGGAGTCACAACAGCACGCTGCATGGGAGACCGTTTTTATATTGATGTAACACTGAAAAAGCTGATTGAACAGGGAAAGGTGGCAGGACCGAAGCTTCTCGCAGCAGGCATTGGCATGAAGGGAAGCCACGGTGCCGGATATATCGGAAGTCCGCACTGCGGACCGGAGGAGATCCGGAAAACTGCCCGCGAAAATTTAAAGAAGGGTGTCGATTTGTTAAAGCTGTTTATCACTCCGGGCGTTCCGGATCCGGAGAGCGAGTTTGTGCCGAGCTTTTTAAGTCTGGAGGAGATTGCCATGGCAGTCAGTGAGGCGGCAAGAAAGAATCTTCCGGTTGCTGCGCACTGTATCGGCGGTCAGGGCCTAAAAGACTGTATCGACGGCGGAGTACAGGTCATTGAGCATATGTATATGTGCACTCCGCAGGATGCGGAATGGCTGGCAAATTCCAAATGTATTGTTGATTTTACTTCCGGTATTTTCCTGGATCCGACGCGCGAGGAAACTCTGTCGGCAAACAATGCATACCGGGTTCGCAAAAACCGGCCACGCGTCCGGGAAAGACTGAAGCTTCTGATGAGTACAGGTGTTCCGTATGTTCTGGGAACCGATGCTTACCATGGTTATCTGTACCGCGAGGTCGGATATGCGGTAGAGCTCGGTTCAGATATTGTGACCGCATTAAAGGGCGTTACCTCCAATGCCGCGAAGGTCTGCGGACTGGGAGACCGGATCGGAAGCTTAAAGAAAGGCTATGCTGCAGATATCATTGCAGTGGATGGGAATCCGCTGACGGATGTGGAGTGCCTGGCAAACGTACCGTTTGTAATGCAGGATGGTAACGTTGTGAAACGGAAGTGAAACATTTGCGAGCAGAATTAAGAAACAAAATGAAAAACGCAACGAAACAAAATGAAACATAATTCCTGAAAAAACGAAAAAGGGACAGAAAAATGCACCGGCAAGACCTGGCACATGTTTTGCTCTATATACTGGTATCAGGAAGTCAGAGAAAAGGAGTGAGGGTATGAAGTTATGTTATCAGGTTGCCACACCGGATGTTGCGATCGCAGATTCGGTTACGGCATATCAGGGACCTCTGGAGAAAAGCTTTTCAGATCTCGCAAAGCTTGGTTATCAGGGAGTGGAGCTGATGACGTTAAATCCGTCAGAGCTTGACTGGGAGTTTGTAAAATGTGAGGCAGAAAAAAACGGCTTGAAGGTGGTTCTGGTCTGCACCGGTGAAATCTTCGGTCAGCTGGGGCTCAGCTACACAAACCCGGATCCGGAGAACCGGAAAGAGGCAATTCGCAGAAGTAAGGAGATCATTGACTTTGCTGCTTATCTGGGAGCCAATATCAACATCGGGCGTATCCGCGGACAGTACTGCAAGGAGCTGACAAAAGAGCAGACGGAGGAGCTGGCGGTTGCCGCGTTCCGGGAGCTGGCTGATTACGCGGCGCCGAAGGGCGTAAAGATTGCTCTGGAAACCGTCACCATCATGCAGACGAATTTCATCAACACCTGCGCGGAGGGCGCAGACATGGTGGATCGGGTAAACCGGCCGAATTTTCGCCTGATGCTGGATGTGTTCCACTTAAATCTGGAAGAAAAGGATCTGTTTGAGGCTATCCGTCGGTACAGCTCCTATAACATCCATGTCCATCTGGCTGACAATAACCGCCGCTATCCAGGCCAGTGCGGACTGGATTTTGAAAAAATCATTTCTACCTTCAGAGAATGCGGATATGATGGTGCATTTACCACGGAAATATTCCAGCTGCCAAGCATGGAAGGCGCGGCAAAGGGTGCAGCTGAATATCTGATCCCGATCATGAAGAAGGTTTACGGACAGGAGGAAGCATGAAAAGTATCGCACTGATCCATACCGTAAAGACGGTAGCGAATTCCTTTGAACAGCAGCTGAAGGATTATGTGAGGGAACCGGTCAAGATCCATAATCTCTGGGACGATTTCCTGGCGAATAATCCGAATGAGATCGGGGAGTTTACCATAGAAAACCGCTGCCGCCTGTATAACGATATCAAGTCTGCAGAGATGACGGGAGCCGATATGATCGTGGTGACCTGTTCGACCCTGACTCCGGTTGTAAACATGATCCGTCCGTTTGTGAAGGTTCCGCTGATTGCCATCGACGATGCAATGGGAAGAAAAGCGGTTACCTACGGGGATAAGATCCTGGTTCTTGCGACAGCAGGCAGTACCGAAGGACCGATGCGGGAAAAGTTAAACGCAGAGGCAGCAAAATTAAATAAGACCATCCAGATTGATTTCAAAGCCAACGCAGAAGCGTTCCAGGCGATGAAAGCAGTGCAGATGGACCGCCACGATGCGATCCTTCTGGATATGGCAAAAGATATTTCCGGATATGACTGTGTGGTGCTGGCTCAGGCATCCATGGCACATCTGGATCAGAAAATAGAAGAAATCTGTAAGATCCCTGTTCTGTCAAGTCCCGGACTTTGCATGGAGCAGGTGAAGGAAACATTAAAAACGATATAAAAATAGAAAAGGAGACTACTGACATGACCAACGAAAAGAAACAGGAGTTGGATGCTCTTTGCCTGAAATTCAGACGTACCCTGATAGAAATCTTACATGAGAGACAGACCGGACATCCGGGCGGATCTCTTTCCGTATGCGAGATCCTTACAAACCTTTATTTTAACGACGCAAATATCTCTCCGGAGAATATCAATGACAGAAGCCGCGATAAGATCGTGCTCTGTAAAGGACATGCTGCTCCGATGCTTTATCTGGAGCTGGCAGAAAAAGGCTTTTTCCCAATGGAAGAGATGCACAGCCTCCGTCAGATCAACAGCCGTCTGCAGGGACATCCGTGTTCCAAGGAAACTCCCGGAGTTGAGGCATCTACCGGTCCTCTTGGAGCCGGTTATCCGTTCGCGTTAGGTCTGGCACTTTCCGATATGCATGATGGTGTAGACGCTTACACCTATGCGATCCTTGGAGATGGTGAGATCAACGAGGGCGTGGTATGGGAGACCTGCATGAACGCCTCCAAGTTTAAAGCAGATCGCCTGATCTCTATTCTGGACTGGAATGGTGTACAGCTGGACGGAACTACCGAGCAGATCATGCCGATGGGCGACATCGAACTGAAATTTAAGGCGTTTGGCTATAATACCATTGTCTGTGACGGACATAATGTGGCAGCCCTCAGCGCAGCGATCGAGACCGCAAAATCGGTTAAGGGTGTTCCGAGCATCATTCTGGCAAAGACTGTGAAGGGCAAGGGCATTTCCTTTATGGAGGGCAAGAACACCTGGCATGGTGCTCCGGTTAAGGATGCCGATTATGAAGCAGCAATGAAAGAACTGGGAGGTGTACAGTAATGGCAAAGGCAATTCGTGATGTATATGGAGAGACACTGAAAAAATACGGCGCGATGAATGAGAATATCGTAGTTCTGGATGCAGATGTATCCGGCTCCACAAAATCGGCCATGTTCGGAAAGGAGTATCCGGACCGTTTCTATAACTGCGGAATCAGTGAGTATGCGATGATGGGCATGGCAGCAGGCATGGCCAAAAACGGCAAGATCCCGTTTGTCAATACCTTTGCGGTATTTTTAACCACACTGGGGTCCCTGGCAGCAAGAACCTTTATGTCCTACTCCGGACTGCCAATCAAGATGATGGGTGGTTACGGCGGCTTATCCGATGCCTTTGACGGTGCGACCCATCATGCTCTGGAGGACATTGCCATGATGCGTACGCTTCCGGGGGTAAATGTTATGGTAGCTTCCGATGCGCAGATTACCGACTGGATGGTCAAAACCGCGATTGAAGTCAATGAGCCGATGTACATCCGTCTTTCGAGAGATGCGGCTCCGGACTGCCATCCGGAGAATGCGAAGTTTGAAATGGGCAAGGGCATGGTTGTAAGAGAAGGCAGCGATGTTACCATCATCGCATGCGGCCTGATGGTGAGCACCGCGATCACTGCCGCTGAGATGCTGGAGAAAGAGGGCATCAGCGTAAGAGTGGTTGATATGTACTGCATCAAACCGATTGACGCAGAGCTGATTGAGAAATGCGCGAAAGAAACCGGCGCAATCGTAACAGCGGAGGAGCACAGCGTGATCGGCGGTCTTGGCGGAGCAGTCAGCGAGGTTCTGGCAAAATCCGGATGCCTGGTACCGGTCGAGATGGTCGGCATGCAGGATCGTCACGGTGAATCCGGTCCTTACAGTGAACTGTTAAAGAAATACGGCCTGGATGCGGAAGCGGTTGCGGCAGCGGCAAAAAAGGCAGCTGCAAGAAAATAGGCGGCCGCGTCAGGCAGATTCCATCGGAAAGGAACAAAAAATTATGGAAAAGTCCATGAAACGGTACATGAAGGTCGGTACGATCCTTCATGTATCCTACAAAGAGGTTGGTTCCGGGGAGGGACCGATCCTGGAATGTTTAAAAAAGATTGTGACGGACCCGTATTTTGAAGCGGTGGAAGTGGCACACATGAAGGATCCTGTTGTGCGCAAAAAAGCGGCAGAGATGATTGCTGCTGCGCATATGACCACTGCTTACGGCGGTCAGGGACTGATGCTGGGAGCTGGCTTAAACATCAATGACTTAAACGAAGAGGGACGACAGAAGGCCCTGGCTTCCCTGAAAATGGGGATCGATGAGGCATATGAGATCGGAGCCCAGGACTTTGCGTTTCTGGCAGGCCGCTACGAGGCAGAGACAATGGAAGAATCCTTCCAGGCACTTCTTGCTTCCACCAGAGAGCTTTGTGAGTATGCGAAAGCAAAGGGAAACATGCCGGTTCTCTGCGAGGTGTTTGATTATGATATCGCAAAGAAATCTCTGATCGGTCCGGTTGACCGGGTGAAACGTTACGCAGAGACGATCTGTGCGGAGTATGACAATTTTGGCCTGATGGTGGATCTGAGCCATATTCCAATGATCCATGAAACCATTGAGGAAAATCTGCTTCCGGTCCGCAGATTTATCCGTCACGCCCACATGGGCAATACGGTGATCAGAAGTCCGCAGTGCCCGGCTTATGGGGATGAGCATCCGAGGTTTGGTTTCCCAAACAGTGAAAATGATGTAAAGGAACTGGCCGATTATCTGAGGCTTCTGATGGAGATCGGATTCATCAGTGAAAAGAATCGTCCGATCGTAAGCTTTGAGGTAAAACCCTTTGAAGAAGAAGATCCCGATATCTGCCTGGCAAATGCAAAACGAACACTTGACCTGGCGTGGGAACTTGTATAAAGTTAGAATTGCATAACAATAAAATGAATCAGAGCAGGAGGAAAAGAACATGAGAGAGTCTATTCATAAATATTTTCAGGTAGGTACCATCCGCTGGATGTCCTTTCCGAACAGAAGTGTAGTAGATCAGGTAAAGCGGATTGCAGTAGATGATTACTTTGATGCGATCGAGGTGACCAAATGTGCCGATGACGCAGAGCGCGAAGAGGTGAAAAAAATCCTGGAGCAGTCCCATTTAAAGGTCTGCTATGGCGCACAGCCGAGACTTCTCGGACCGAAGCTGAATCCGAACGACATCGATGAGGAGGGCAGAAAAAAAGCTGAGGCTACCCTGATCGAGGCAGTGGATGAGGCAGAATACCTTGGCGCAAAGGGAATCGCATTCCTGGCAGGAAAATGGGAAGAGGAAACCAAGGATCAGGCTTACGCACAGCTGTTAAAAACTACCCGCAATGTCTGTGACTACGCAGCGAAGAAGGGCATGAACGTAGAGCTGGAGGTCTTTGATTTCGATATGGACAAGGCAGCTCTGATCGGACCGGCTCCCTATGCGGCACAGTTTGCGGCAGACATGAGAATGACCCATAACAATTTCGGATTATTGGTAGATCTGTCTCATTTCCCGACCACCTATGAGACCTCAAAATTTGTGATCCGGACCTTAAGACCTTACATCACTCACCTTCATTTCGGAAATGCAGTCGTAGAAGAGGGCTGTCCGATGTATGGTGACAAGCATCCGCGTCTGGGTTATCCGAACAGCGCCAACGATGTGGAGCAGCTGACCGATTATCTGCAGGTACTTAAGGAAGAGGGCTTCTTCAACGCGAAGGATCCGATGGTACTGTCCATGGAGGTTACCCTGGCTCCGGGTGAGGACGATGAAATCATTCTGGCCAATACCAAACGCTGCTTAAACCGCGCATGGGCACTGGTAGAAGACTAAGAAATACCGAAAAACGAGAAAAGGAGAACGGAATCATGAAGATTGTAGTATTAGATGGCTATACCGAAAATCCTGGTGATATCAGCTGGGGTCCGATCGAAGCTCTTGGCGAGGTTACCGTATATGACAGAACTGCTTACGAGGAGTCTCCGCTGATCGCGGAGCGCATCGGTGACGCAGATGTGATCGTGATCAACAAGACACCGATCAGTAAAGAAACCATGGACAAGTGCCCGAACTTAAAGGCGATTGCAGTTCTGGCTACCGGCTACAATGTAGTAGATTATGAGTACGCAAAGGCAAAGGGCATTCCGGTTATGAATGTTCCGGTATATGGAACGGATAATGTCAGCCAGTTTGCTGTCAGCCTTTTGCTTGAGGTATGCTCCCATATCGGACATCACAGCGATTCTGTATATGCCGGTGAGTGGGCAGAGAATGCAGACTGGTGCTACTGGCATTATCCGATGATCGAGGTATCCGGAAAGACCGCAGGCATCATCGGACTTGGCCGTATCGGTGTGAATACCGCAAAAATCTTAAAGGCCATGAACGTGAATGTAATCGCTTATGACGCATTCCAGAGCGAGGCAGGAAAAGCGGTTGCGGAGTATGTGGAATTAGATGAGCTGCTTGCAAAGTCTGACTTTATCTTCCTGCATTGCCCGCTGTTCCCATCTACTCAGGGAATTATCGGAAAAGAGAATATCGCGAAGATGAAGGATGGAGTCATCATCATCAATAACAGCCGCGGACCGCTGATCGTTGAGCAGGATCTTTACGACGCATTAGAGAGTGGAAAAGTGGCAGCCGCAGCTGTGGATGTTGTTTCCACGGAGCCGATCAAAAAAGACAACGTTCTGTTAAAGGCGAAAAACTGCATCATCACCCCTCATATTTCCTGGGCAACCAAGGAGGCACGTGAACGCATCATGAACACCACTGCAGAGAATATCAAGTCCGTGATCGACGGTGCTCCGCAGAATGTAGTGAATAAGTAACAGAAAAACAAGACGATTTTCATAATTTTTCTGCAAAATTGAATGGGCTATGGTATACTTTACCATAGCCCATTCAAGGAAGAGGGGCAGATGAAACTGTCTTGGAAAAAGGAGAAAATCTCGGATATGGTAAAGATAAGGGTTTTTATACCGCATCTGGAGCTGAAAGAAATCTTTGAAGATGTGGTGAAGAAACTGCCGCAGTACGAAACAATTCAGATAGAACAGCAGTATGTATTCGGAACACCGGATGATCTGGCCAAATATGGCGATGCTGATGTGCTGGTCGCGCGGGGCATGACGTATGAGGTGCTGAAGAATCTGTTTCCGGACAAGCATGTGATCGAAGTGCATGTCAGCAGTTTTGATATTTTTGACGCGTTGGTAGAGTGCAGAAAACAGAATGCCGGAAAAATCGCACTCTGCCTGCATAACCGGAAATTCAAATCCATGGAGGAGCTGGAGGAGCTTTGCGGTGCGTCCATCACGATTTATGATACTCCGAATGAGGCTTCCACGGAAGCCGCAGTCCATCAGGCCATGGAGGACGGCGCGGATATTTTTGTCGGTGCGGGAACCATGTGCGGAATCTGTGACCGGCTGGGATTAAAGCGTGTCCATATCCATACGAATGAAGAAGCGGTGGAGGTGGCCATGAAGGAAGCGCTCAATGCAGCGCGGACAATCCGGCAGGAGCGTGCCAAGAGTGATATCATTGAGGCCATGCTCAATCACAGTGAAGAAGGCGTGCTCGCGATCAGCGACAGAGGACGGATTCTGGCGATCAATAATCAGGCATACCGTATTTTTCAGATTTCTACCGTCGACTCGCTTGTTGGCAGTCCGGCAGCAGAGCTGGAGCAGGCAGATGACTGGGAAAATCTTCTGCATGAAAATCAGGCGCGCGAGCGCATCCTGAAGATCAAAGGCAAGGATTACTATGTGCAGTACAAACACCTGAGTGAAGAAGCGGCCGAGACCGGAGCTTTGGTTTTTATCCGGAATACCGATCGGATCATGGAAGAGGAACGAAAAATCCGGAAGGGACTTGCAGAAAAAGGACTGACAGCCAAGTATTCCTTTTCAGATATTCTTGGAAAAAGCAAGGCAATTCGTGAGAATATCCATATGGCACAGCGTTACAGCAGGGTTAATTCCAATGTTCTGATCGTGGGAGAAACAGGTACCGGAAAAGAATTATTCGCGCACAGTATTCATCAGGAATCAAGCCGCAGTGATCAGCCGTTTGTTGCGTTAAACTGTGCCGCACTCCCGGAAAATCTGCTGGAAAGCGAACTGTTCGGGTATGAGGCAGGCGCTTTCTCGGGCGCGGCCAAAGGCGGTAAGATCGGTCTGTTTGAGCTGGCACACCGGGGAACCATTTTTTTGGATGAGATTGGAGAAATTCCGATCACTTTGCAGGCCAAGCTTTTGCGTGTGCTGCAGGAAAAGGAAATCCGCCGCATCGGTAGCACCAGTGTGCATCCGATCGATGTCCGTGTTGTTTCTGCAACCAATATTAATATAGAAGAAAAGATCCGGAGCGGACAGTTCCGTTCTGATCTGTATTATCGTTTGAACCTTCTTGATATCAGTATTCCACCGCTCAGAGAGCGCCGGGAAGATGTTCAGGAACTGGTTGATTTTTACCTGACCAGATTTGCGTGCGAAATGGGAAAACGGATCCCGACTGTAACATCGGAGGCTGCTCAGCTTTTGATGCAGTATGACTGGCCGGGAAACGTGCGGGAGCTGCGCAATGTCTGTGAACGCCTGATTGTTTTGAATGACAGCGATTTTGTCAGTGCCGGGCTTTTAAGACAATTGAAAATTTTTCGCGAGAGCAAAGCGCGGGAGCCGGTTATTCTTCCGGAGGAACAGATGGAAGATACGGTCTACAGCCGCTTAAAGCCGAAGAAAAAGAAAAAGGAGCTGGCGGAGGAGCTTGGTGTCAGCCGCACGACCCTGTGGCGTATGGCAAAACGCCAGAGCGCGCTGGAGCAAAAGCAGCGGGAGCAGGAAATCAGCAAGAGAAGGAGCGAATGATTAGATGGAACTGAATTACGGAATGTCTCTGGAACAGAAGCAGCAGTTATCTCAGAATCAGATACAGTCCCTGGAGTTGCTGGCCATGGACAGTGTAGAACTGAGTGAATTTTTGCAGGACGAATACCTGGAAAATCCTCTCTTGGATTACTCGGAGGAGCATGCGATGCCGGGCGGCAGGGAGGATATCGGACAGACTTATGAACAGCCGCCGGTATTGGAACAGAATTACGACGATACTGCGGAGGAAGAAGACCGAAGAAGAAAAGATATTCCAATGCCGGAGACAGAAAGCATCAAAAACTATATTCTGGATCAGCTGCCGGATGGAGCATGCAGCCGGAAACTGGCAGAGTTTATGACAGACTGTCTGGATGATAACGGCTTTTTTACCATACCGACGGAGGAAGTGGCGCAGAAAACCGGAGTGCCGGAGGCGGAAGTTTCCTGGACTCTGAAGGTGCTGCAGGAACTGGAGCCCTATGGGATTTTCGCACCGGACCTGAAACACAGCCTGTTAAAACAGCTGGAGATGCAGGGACTAAAAAATGCTCCGGTCAGTCAGGTGGTGAAGGAACACCTGCAGGATGTGGCAGATGGAAAGATCAGTGTCATTTCCCGGGCACTGAAGCTCTCAACCGCAGAAGTACGCAAATGCATAGATCAGATCGCAAAGCTGAATCCGAGACCCCTGGGAGAGTTTGGAGGAAAACGCAACGATTATGTGGTTCCGGATATTATTTTCCGGAAGGATGACGGAAAATGGGAAATTGAACTCAATGATGGATGGGTGGAGGATTATCATATCAATGATTATTATCTGAAAATGATGAAGGAATCCACAGACCCTCAGCTTGGGGCTTATTTTCAGAAAAAACTGGAGCGCATCCGTTTTGTGATGAACAGTATTGCACAGAGACGCAGGACAATTCTTCAGATATCAGAGCAGATTCTGAATGTACAGGAGCATTTTCTGGATGGAACCGGATTCTTAAAACCCATGACGATGACGGATGTGGCAGAAAGCCTTGGAATTCATACTTCTACGGTGAGCCGGGCCATCAAGGGAAAGTATATCCAGTATCCGTGCGGAACCATATTGATGAAGCATCTGTTTACGGCATCGGTTTCAGCAGCAGAAGGAAGCGATGCGGTCGGAACCATGCAGATCAAGGAACTGATGAAGGAGCTGATCCGCAATGAAGACAAGAATAAGCCTTACAGCGATCAGAAGCTTTCATCGCTTTTGAAAGAGCGCGGCATTGAAATTTCAAGACGTGCTGTGGCAAAATACCGGGAAGAAATTGGAATTCGAGGAAGCTTTGACCGGAAAGCATTTTAAAGAAAAAGGAGAATAAGATTATGAAATTTTTTGTTGATACCGCAAATGTTGAGGAAATCCGCAAGGCAAATGATATGGGAATTATCTGTGGAGTAACCACCAACCCGTCGCTGATCGCAAAAGAGGGCCGTGATTTCAACCAGGTTATCGCAGAGATCGCTTCTATTGTGGACGGACCAATCAGTGGTGAGGTAAAGGCTACTACCACCGATGCAGAGGGCATGATCAAAGAAGGCCGCGAGATTGCAGCCATCCATCCGAATATGGTAGTAAAGATCCCGATGACCGTAGAGGGCTTAAAGGCTGTTAAGGTTCTGCACGCAGAGGGCATTAAGACCAACGTAACTCTGATCTTTTCCGCAGCACAGGCTCTGTTGGCTGCAAGAGCAGGAGCAACCTACGTTTCCCCGTTCCTGGGCAGACTGGACGACATCTCCATGCCGGGTATCGACCTGATCAACGAGATCACCGAGATCTTTATGATGCACGACATCCAGACCGAGATCATCGCGGCGAGCATCCGTAACCCGATCCATGTCATTGACTGTGCAAAGGCTGGCGCTGATATCGCTACGGTTCCGTATAAGGTATTAGAGCAGATGACCAGGCACCCGCTGACCGACCAGGGCATTGCAAAATTCCAGGCAGATTACAAGGCTGTATTCGGCGAGTAAAAATCAGGGAATAAAACAAATACAGGGGTGGGCCGATTGTGCGTCCACCCCTGTACTGACTTCAGTCTGGTTTCGACAGAAAAAATAAAAAAAAGTGAAAAAAGTTGTTGACAGATAGAAAACTCTGTGATAGTATATAACACGTTGCTGCTGACGCGGCAACAACATGAACCTTGAAAATGAAAGATTGAACAGTGTTTAAAAC
>NZ_QUIK01000014.1:13471-99268 GCF_003480105.1 Clostridium sp. AM42-4 | reverse complement strand
TGAAATCCTTGAGAACAAGCTGTCAACTTTTTTTATACCACATCACTATATATATCTATCAAATGTTTCATTCTCCTTTTCAATAAGATTTTTTTCTGTATACTATGTAACTGTTAAAGTGAACAGTTCACATTCTCGGCTCACATTGAGCCATACCATAGCTCACGCCGAAGACAGACCTCCCCCTTTGGCGTTTTTCATCGTTTTTTGAGGGGGGGATTTTTTTGTTCTTTTTCAAATTCATTCAATAAAATAGAGATTGCTGCTTTTTCCGCCATTGTCACGAAACCGATTTTCTTTTTTGATGTATGCACTTCTTTCCAATTCTTGAATGGAACGCTTCACTGATGCCAAAGAAAGATGCAGATCTTTCGCTATGGTTTTCATGGAGGGATAGCAGCTTTTTGTTTCTTTACTGGCACGTTCACAAAGATATAAATAAACAGATACGGCTTTACTGGAAAGCTCTGTATCCTGATAGACCTTCATTTTGTCAATCATAACTTTTTTCCACCCCTTTCATGGTTTTCGATATGTTGCATAACGGCTTATCTTGTTCCTGCATTGGGCGTTTGACGGGCTGTTGGAGAGGATTTTGGGGCAGACCGTATTTTTTTGCAATGGCTTCCTCAATGGTCTTTTTATTTGCGTAATGCACCTTTCTCACCACTGCTTGACGCATTGGATATGTTTCATTCAGTTCGATTCCCCACTCAAAAAACAGCTTCAGCTTCGTTTTCATAGGCTTTACGCCTGTTCTTGTGACGATGAACGTATCTTTTGGCATGATTTTAAGCTCATCTGGCGTCATCAGTGGTCTGCCTGTCATTTGAAGTGACTTGGATTTATCTCTGCCTTGTGAGATACTTCCTGTCATAACTGTCCTATCCCCCAGCGTTTTGGACAGTACATTGGCTGCTTCGGAGTTTGGTGCAAAGCCGCCATATATGCAGACCTGACAGTTATCAATGATGATGTCCGCACCTTCTTTGCCATAGTTCTTTTCTAGCTGTGCCAATGATTGTATGATAGGCACAAAGCTGATTCGTCTGGAACGGCTGGCAGAAAACATCATTTCCGCAGATTGTATAGCTGGCAATGTACCGAACTCATCCAGGAAGAACATAACTCTGTTTGGCAGCTTGCCACCCATTTCATCAGCAATGGAAAGCATTTCTCTGTATAACTGCTGTACGATCAAAGAAATGAGGAAATATTTGCTGTCATCTTCCTCCGGCATAATCAAAAACACTGCTGACTTGTTCCTACAAAACTTTTCCGTATTGATTTTCGTTTCAAAGCAGAGCAGCTGTTCAATTTCAGAATCAAGAAAAGCATTCAGTCTGGACAATGCCGTTGACAGCACAGACGCCATTGCCTGGTCTGAAGTATTCAGGGCGGCACCAGACAGCCATCTTGCTTTATGTTCTTCTGGAAGACGTTCCATCAACAGCTTGAACTGACTTTTGCCTTTCACTTCCGATGGTCCCAATAAATCTTGAATCAATTTGAACACACTGATGATATGCCTTTCTTCGCCTTTTTCTTCTTTCTGTTCCTCTGGCTGAAACAAAATCTCTGCTTCAACATCTTTTTGAAGAATGGCTGTCTGTGCTTTTGGCAAAAAATCTATATCTTTGTCAATGCAGGCTTTTCTCATCTGTGCTATTTCCTTTTTTCGCTGCTCCAAAGCTTTCTGTTTTCGTTTTGCCTGTTCCAACGCAAGAGCGTAAGGTGAGCAGAACTCCGCAATCACCAATATCACAGCAGTGATCAAGCCTTCTGCCGAATCATAGAAGAAAGCATTTTGTCCTGCGTTGGCAGAATCAAATCCACCGGAATTCATAACGGTTTTAGATATTATCTTTGCGTACTTCTCTGCTTTTGCCTTTGCCACAAGGGAATCTGTCTGCAAATATTCATCCATGTAATGGTTCACCATATGAAGCATCTCCTCCGTGGAAGATACATCTTCCGTATCTTTCACAAGAGATTCATCCACAATACTATCTTCTTTTCCACAGGCACATACGAAGCATCCAATCAGAAATGCCATACTCAGCAAAATGCTTTTTTTCTTTAATGCCATAATATCATCCTTTCTTTCAAAGCAAATTTAATGTGCTTTTGCTATTGGCGGCAGTTCCAACTCTATTTGTTCTATAGAATTGGAAAGATACCTGAAAGTTCCGTCTTCAAATGGCTGGACCACAACCGTATTCCGAAAAGCGAGATCAGAATTATAATCCGGCCATACTCCATCCACGATAAGTGTAATCGTTCCATCCGCATTTTTTGTATAGTCAACTACTTCTCCGAAAGGTGGGTATGGGCTGGCATAAATCATCTCATATTCATAGCTATTGCTGCCCTCATCATATCCACAATGCTCTCTCAACTGTTCTACCGATACCGGAAAATAAGTAGTCATTATCCTTTCATATTCCTCTGCCGGAATCTTCCAACCCTCAGTTTTCAGATTTTCCCCCGTAGAAATCCTATAAACATCTTCATACATACAAGGCATCAGAATGTCCTCCACATTGCTGCTATCCCAATCTGTAACGAGCAGATTGTAATTCACATAACTTAGTCCTGATATGTATTTCTCCGTTAATTCCTGGCAGTCTTCTGGTAGCGGTTCTATTCTCCAATACTGTCTCAAACTTGCATGTGCAATCACATATTCATATGCGTAGATAAAATATCCTTTTTCGGTCAGTTTAATCTCAGCCACATTACTTACCGAAGTTCCCTGTATTTCTGGCATACCACCTTCTCTCCACCGAATTCCTATGTAATAGGTCTGCAACTCACCTTTCCGATAGATAAAGGTAACTGCTCCAATCAGCCCATCTCTCTGTACTTCAAATACCGTAACCATCGAGTCTTGTCCATCCAGGTAATCTGCATAAAATGCTTCGATTGCTTCATGATTTTGCATAGCAGTATCTTCTTCAACACTTACCAGACCGTTTCTGCCCAATTGCTCCACCACAGCTTTCCTCTGCTCTTTGGTAAATTCACTAATACCGGAAGAGTAGCTTAGTGCATCTGCAATTACAATATCCTTATAGATTTCTCTGACCGATTCTGCTGCTGACAAAACCGTACTCTGCAGTTGCTCCTTCTCCTCTTCTGTAAGGAGATCATCACTGGCTTGCGGAATAAACCAATATGCTGACTCTGTGGAAGTTTCCGCATTCTCGGCTTCTTCTGTTTCTGCTTCGCTATTTTCGATTTCTACAGGTGGCTCCCATACTTCTTCTGCCACCTTTTGCTTTTCTGTATGCAGTTCTCCCCAACAGACCACTCCGGCTATTACGAAAATCAACAGCAGCAAAATCGGAAGACCACATTTTCTAAGCAGCCATTTCACATCTTCCATTATTCGCCTCCGTATAATTCTTCCCATTCTTCTAACGTCAACCGTGGCGTATGCCATGTTTCCTCAGAATTATCCTCGGAGGGTATAATTCGATTGGATACATATTGTACCCCGCCATCCTCCAAAGGACGAACCACAACCTCGTGGGCATATACTTTGGAATTTCCCGAATATGGAAATACCACATTAGCAGTAAGTGTAATTGTTCCATCACTGTTCTCCGTATACCCGATTACTTCTGAATATGGGTATTCCGGATACTCTACTTCTTCGAAGCCTCTCGGTTTGTATTCATAGGTCGAATCCTCCGAATCATAGACAGTTTTGGATTGCAGCGTTTCACTATCAATATTGAAATATTTCATAATAACGCTTTCAAATTCCTCTTTTGGAATCCGATAAACTGCACTGACTGACAAATTGTCATCTGCAACATAAGGAACATACTGACCATTCACTTTTGGATAAAGAATGTCATACATATCATAGAAATTCAAATCCCCAAAATCTTCTTCACTCCAATCCACAATAAACATATTATTCTGTTCAAAGCTGATTGGAAGAAGATATTTCCGACTCAGTTCCCTATATGTTTCATCCAATGGCTGTACTCGTAATGCGGTATGCTCCTCTACTCCACTCAATGTAAGAACGTATAATTCTTCTGAAAACCAGACACCAGAAAACATCAGATAACCTTCTTCTGTATAATTCCAATACTCTGCTTGATACCTCCCAGTAACTTCTTTCTGTATTTCTCCATTTTCGTATCCATAATAGCTTCTGACCACATCTACATTTCCGTCTTTTGTATGCAAATCATATTTTACAAATCCGCCCAAATAACTGATTTCAAGAATTGTTAATTCTGCTTCTTCCTGTGCATCCACTTTTTTGCAAAATTCCAATACCTGCTCCGCTTCCGTCATATTCACTTGATTTCTGCTGTCAACAGCAGGATACCCGTTTTCTCCAAGACGATTTACAATACTCCGAATTATTTCCAAATCATCTAACTTATTTTCCTCTGCTGCCTTGTCATAAAGATCTATGCAGATGTTTATAATTTCTTCTTCATTCTCCTGTTCTTCTTCTGAAACGTCCTGAACATCAATTACTGTTTCCGAAACTGTATCTTCTTCCGGTGGTGTATCGCTACACCCCGAAATACTAAACATCAGTACAAAACTAATGACTGCTAAACCACTCTTCCAGAACCAGGCTGTCTTTCTTAACAACATATCCGCTTCCTCCTCTTCCTTTCACATCTTCTACCATACTGATAATCAATATAGGACATTCTATATCTTTCTCTGCTGTGTAAATAGCAAACCATCCTAATTCCGTACCGGATGTATCCTCTTTCGATTCCTTAATTTCTGCTGTTCCTGTCTTTCCCGCCAATATAATGTCATCTCGATGGGCTGCATATCCGGTTCCGTTAGGATTATTCACAACCTTCTTTGTTCCTTCCAATACACGACTTGCTGTCTCGTTAGAAAAGGCACCCGGAATCCAATACTCAGCTTCCGCTTCATTCTGATATACCAAATAAGGCTTTATTACATTTCCCTCATTACAGAAAGCAGAATAAATACATGCCATATGCAACGGGTTCACTAAAATCTGTCCTTGTCCGTAACCGCTGTCAGCTAACTGTATTTCAGTTTCAATGCCTTCTGTATTGGAATACTGTGATTCTGCCATCTTAATCTCAAATGGTAGTTCCTCATTGAAACCAAGCCGTATCAAAGAATTCTCCAACTCATCCGATCCAATCTTTAATGCTGCTTTTGCGAAATAAATATTATCAGAATAAATCAAGGCATTCTCTAAAATGACTGGTTCATACGCATGAAGCGTTGTTACATGATATGAACCCCACGATGCATCTTTTTGCCAACTTAATCCTACGTTCCCGTAATCTTCCATTGGATCGATTGCTCCTGATTGTAAACCAATCGCAGCTATAATTGGTTTGAAGGTAGATCCCGGACACCACACTTGCCGGAACCGATTATACATTGGCTTATTCTCATCCTCGTTAAGTACAGTCCACTGCTCACTCGATAATCCCATAATAAAATCGTTATTGTCATAGGCCGGTGTGCTGACCAAAGCCAATACCTCTCCGGTATAATGATTTATGGCTACCGAGCAGCTTTTATCTTCCTTAAACTGTTCGTACAAGGAAACCTGCAAATCAGTATCTATCGTAAGCCGGATGTCCTGCCCATGCTGTACCAGGATACAAGCCAGTTCCTCCTTCTCTTTATCTTCCGAATTTACAATGTAAATCCTGCAACCGTTCTGGCCTTTCAGTTCTTTCTCGAACAAGCCCTCCATTCCGCTTCTGCCGATTACACTATTGGCTGTATAACCTTCTCCTGCATGTTCCTCTAAATCTTCCGCAGTAGCGCTTTGAACATACCCGACCAAATGCGCAGCGGCTTCCCCTAATGGGTATTCACGCACTTCAACATCAGATATCATCACTCCGGGAATCTCCAGCAACTTATCATGCCTTTCTTTCTCCTTTAAAACTTCTTCCTCTGGACTGATAGACATTAACTCAATTTCTTCCACTCTTGGAATCGTTTTAATAGGTACAAAAGAATCATCCTTTACCCACTTTGCAGACAGGTTCTTTTCTATCACTTCCGTTGTGATTTCCAATAGTCCTGCAATCTGTGCGATTGCTTCCTCTCTGTTTTCCAACTTGCCCGGAACAATTCCAACTGAAGATGCTGTACCTTTTCCTGCAAGGACACGTCCGTTCCTATCCAGAATTTCTCCTCGCTCTGCCTGTGTAGTGGAAACTCTTACTTTATCTGCAGAAGTCAGATTAGGAAAAATCATGGAATCATCCCAAACCAATTTATATCCTTCTTCTCCATTTATAAAAAATGCCTCATTCTCAAAGCTGATAGTTCCTGCCACTGTATCAAATGAAGTCAAATATGTTACTTTTTTATCTTCCTCCACATACTCGACATTTTTTATCGACATGTTCTGCATTTCAATTCCCTCATAAATAGTGGAATTTCTCTTCAAAAAATCTTCCTTACTGATATATCCAGATGACTCCAAATCAATCATTGCATACATTTCTTCGTATTCTTGTTTTGGAATATGCATCATATACTCTACTAAGATAGTATCTGGTGTTTTACACGCATTTTTTCTTTTATATAATACTGTTGCACTCACAACTACTCCAATCAAAGTAATTGTTAACATCAACACTATAATGCCCAACATTTTTCTATATCTTTGTATTCTTTTGGTTCTATGTTTTTCCTTCATCGTTACCTCCATTTCTTATTCGTATCAATGTACTACGCTTATATATTACAAGTGTAAGATTTTAGGATAAAAAAATTTAATACCTTTCGTTATAAATATTACACCCGTAATATTTATCAGTCAAGTTCTTATTCAAAAAGACAGAACACAGCCACCAAAAGCCATGTTCTGCCTTACGTTTGATGTTACTCTGCCGCTACAAACTCCATCTTCATAAATTCATGATCCGTCAATTCCTTTAATTTTGCAAGGACACATAATGACAATTCAACCATCTCATCATCCTCCAGATGTTTCAGTGCTTTATCAATACCATTTATGACCTTTTTTCTGCCGCCCACATCTGAATCTATACCTTCTTCCATAAAAATACTGATTAAATTACTTTCTTCTACGGTAAATCTTTTATTCATCACTTACATCTCCCTCTGACTTTTCTTTTCATTTTCTTGAACATCATGTTCTTTCGATTGCCCTTCTACCTGTGCCTTTTTCTCTGCAAGACGAGTTTTTAAGGAAACTCTTGCTGCAGACTTCTCATCCATTCTCTTATTTTCTTCCTTTTGGGCTTTCTCCCCGACACCGTTATTCAGCACATTATCAATCATGTTATAATTTTGTTCTTCTGTCTCCTCAATTTTGGCAAGCGGCTTATACTCTGCCAGTTTTTCCAGAAGCTCCGTTGCTCGCTTTATTTCCTCTGGTACAGCTCCCTCCGAAATAATGTCTGCAAGCCACGTTGTTAAATGTCCGGTATCGCCCTGTTTTATGGACTCTGCAATCTCTGATACATTCTCGGTCATATTTCTTGTACTATCGTGATACAGTACAGTATCATAATCGTAGCAAAGTCGGTCAAGTTCTACTGCAAGCTGTTCCTCCTGAGGCAAGTCCGGCATACGCAGTTCCCACACTCTTGCTTCCATTTCTTCACTCATCATGCCATCTATCTCCATATCGGGCAATTTAGCCACCAGTTCCGTAATAACTTCCATTGCCTGCGGATTGTTTTTAATATCAAGAACATAGTCCAAAACCCCAAGGTCAATCCGCTTTCCGGATAAAACATCAATCTCGTAATCCTCAAAAGGTTCCGCCCCTCTCCCTCTGATATTGATTCCGATTGCCGGAATACCATTCATCCGCTCTGAAGGTATCTGCTTCCAAATTGATATAGCTTCATCCACCGTAGGAATATTCTCATAGCATTCACCAAGATTATGAAATTCGCCACATTCCGAAACAGTTAAAGTTACTTCTGCCTTCTCCTTTTCCTGCTCTCTTGCCTGTCTGACACCCTCCAAATATTCTTCCACCTGTGGCAGATAGGTTTCCAGTGTACCTGTTCGCTGTGCTGTAATAGGGTTGATGTCAACTTTTACTTCTCCGATATGAAGTCCGCTCTCATTAAAGGCATTAAACAAATCGTCCTCCCGTTCCGCCGTGGAAAGTTCCACAACCACATCAAGGTCAGAACTTTCATGCTCCAATCCCCTGCACCTGCTTCCGGTCACAGCAACATCCACAATCGTTGCATCAATGTTATACTCATCAATCTTTGCCTGCACATGGCATTTCACAGTTTCCTCGATTTCTTCCGGATTCATTTCACTAATATCATGGAATAATTCCCCGGTCTTTGCCTTAAAATCAGCCACCACACTGCTTGGTGTACTCTCCGGAATAATACGATTTGCTTCCTCTGCTTTTTCCATCAGTCCATCATAATCCATCGGTATCAGTTCATCTTCTCTTTGGATATTTCCTTTTGCACCATTGTAATCCGGCTGTGACTTCAAATCCTCTAAAATATCATGTAAGGCTTCCCTTATCGTCACATCAGGATTATCATAAATTCCTCCGTCAATCTCCTTATAATCAGCTCCCATAATGGAATAGTCATAACCGCCCTCTACTTCCTGAATGCTGATAAAACAGTCTGCAATAGAAAATGCCAGTTCTGTTTCCTGTTCACTTTCCAAAGTTTTTTTCATTTCCGCAAGCACCTGTTCTGTTTCATCGCCAAGATCAATGATTTCATCTCCATCTATTTCCGGTTCTGTCTTTTGGACATTGTGTCCAGAAGTGTCCTGCAGTACTTCTCTTTCCGGTATCTGCTCCCGCAAAAAATCCGGCAATTCCGTATATCCAAAAGAATCCACAAAATGAGCCGTATTCTGTCCGTTCTGATGAAGCACCACTATATCGCTGACAGATAGCGAATGTCCTCTGAAATCTTCTGGGTGGTCAAGGTTGAATTTTTCAAAGATTGCCTCTAAAGTTGCCCCCTGCGTCTCTTTTTGCAGTTCAGATAATTCGCCCACATATAAAAGTGTATAATTCTCTGGTTTAATTGCATCAAAATTATCTTTTGTAATGCCCATACGCTTTAAGGATTCCGTCCCCTCAAAACGTAAGGAATCTAATTCCGGATTAGGCTTTAATTGATAAATTCCATATTTATCAGTACTAGAATATAGGAGCTGCTCTTTTCTTGCCATTTCAGGTGTAATAACAGATCCGTCCTCATAGTTAATAGATTCCACCCATGTGATACCTAATTCTTTTTCTATTTCAAATTCCAAATCAGTTCCATAAAAAGCATTATGAATTTCTGCCACATCAGTATCTGAAATAGGCTCTGAGGTCTTGAATACCGCAGTTCTATCCCCACCCATTTCTTCTATATCGACAGCCACAACTGGATACGGGTATGTATATTCTCGCTCCTGTTCGTCCATTAAGATAAGTGTAATCTTAGTCTGCTGTTTCAATGCTTTATTCCATGTTTCCTTTTCAACCCCAAAGATACCTTCATGCTCTTCTATACGCTCCCTGCTTTCTGCCAATGATTCCGTACCGTCAGTATGAAGCAAATATACATGCAAATCATGTTCAAATAATTCCAATGCTTTCTCTTGTGTTAATGGCAGCATTTCATTCCATTGATAGCCATATTCCCTCATTTCCGACAAACCAATCATCGGATCAGGCAGGGCATCAATCTCCGCCTTTGCATCAATTATGGTCAATGCCACATCCTGTTGGGCATACTGCTCCCTATATGCCAGTTTCTCTGCAAGTTCCCTTGTTTTATTCATATCATCAAGTTTATAGGCATAATTTACAATCAGATTTCGCTCCTCAGACGTGAAAATATTTTTTTCTGCCTCCAACTGATTGATAAGTTGTTCTGCCTGCCCCATAACAGATAAATTGGTATCAATGGGTTGTTCCATTCTTTCCTTTACATCAATAAGCTCGTCTGTATCCATGTTATAGCGGACATCAATATGATATTCCTCCGCTTCTTCCGTCTGCTCGTCAGCAAGTTCGGTAGTCCATGCTCCTTTGCTTTCAAGATAAGATGATATATTCGATTTATCCTCTTCATTCATGGTAGAAAGAGCGGATATAAGTTCTGCACTGTCCATTCCACGGACACTGACAAGATTGTATTCTGAAAAATCCTCGTTATGTACCAGCAGAATGCTTTCCTTTCCATGTTCCTGCTCCATCTCCCGGTTAAGCTGAAGCTCCTGCATTGCCCCCTCAATGCCTGTAATCAGTTCTGAAGCTGTCTTTCGGATTGTATCAAGGGAAGATTTCAGCTCTTTCATATTCCTACCGCTGCTCCAGCCTGCGATATATCCAAAGGAATAATCGGATGTATCTATACCGAAATGCTGGCACACTGTAAAAGCCACACTCTCCGCTTCCACTTCCTTTGTATTCCTGTCCTTTACCGGAATATCCATGCTCTGATTAACTTCTTTATCATGCAGCATGGAATGAGCCACCTCATGCACCATTGTTTTCAAAGTCTGGCTTTCGCTCATATTTTCCTGAACAGCAATCCGTTTTTCTGCTGTACTGAAATACCCTTTGGAATCGCCGGGAATATCTTCAAATGCAATCGGAACAGGAGAAATATTCATAAGCGCCTGGACAAAATCCTCATATCCCTCCACCGTAGATAACAGCTCATTCACTTCCAGTTCCGGAATAGGCTTGCCATCCGTCTGCGATACATCAAAAACAGATACCGCACGAAAGGCAGGAATGGTAACCTCTGTTTCCTCTTTCTGCGGCATACCGTTTTCATCAAACATCATTTCTCCCGTTACAGGGTCTAACTTATCACGTTCCTCTTTGATTTTATAAGGAGCTGGTGCAAGAATACGGATTGCCTTTTCTCCTTTATTGACGTGCCGCTCAAAGTTCTTCTGCCACGCCTGATAGCCTGCCACCAGCGTAGCTTCCGGCTTCTGCATGGCAATCAGCAGCGTATTGTTAAAACTGTAATTATGAAATTTTGACATGGTGCTGAGATAGCTTTTATATTTTTCACTTTCAAAAAGCTCTTTCAAGCCAGCTTCCAGTTTATCCGTGATCTCTTTGACTTTTTGTTTTTCACTCATGTAAACTGTATTTTTATCT
This sequence comes from Clostridium sp. AM42-4, assembly GCF_003480105.1. Lineage (NCBI taxonomy): Bacteria > Bacillati > Bacillota > Clostridia > Eubacteriales > Clostridiaceae > Clostridium > Clostridium sp. AM42-4. Next base: position 88,134 of record NZ_QUIK01000014.1, on the reverse strand, counting down.
GCCATAATTCGATTATCCTTTCTTTTTTCCACGCAAAAAAGACAACCATCTCTGATTGTCTTTTTCGATATGCCTATTCAATTTGCATCTTTCTTAGATTGCTTTTTTATTACTCTTCTTTCTTTTCTGTATCCTTCTCTAAAATATTGTTCACTAATTTTTGGAGTTCATTGCGATTTGGCAGATACAATTCATATTTTGAAACAAATAAATTGCTGTCCATACCGTAAGTTGCATATTCTACAAGCAGTTCATCTTTGTTATGACTCAGGATAATGCCAATCGGTGGGTTATCATCTGCCATATTTTCTTCTTTTGCGAAATACCCCATATACATATTCATCTGACCGATGTCTATATGCTGGACGGAATTTTTCTTTAAATCAATCAGCACAAAGCATTTCAAAATTCTGTGGTAAAATACCAAGTCCACATGGTAATGAATATTGTTTACAGTTAAGGGATACTGCCTGCCCACAAAGGTAAATCCTTTTCCTAATTCCAACAAGAATTTTTGGAGATTATCTATTATTTTCTGCTCCAAGTCTTCCTCACTATAACGCTCTTTCTCCGGAAGTCCCAAAAATTCTAATGTGTAAGTATCCTTGATAACATCCTCTGGCTTGTCATAAGTAATTCCCTCTCTGGCAAGTGCCAGAATTCCTTCTTTATCTCTGCTTGTAGCTAATCTAAGAAACAAAGCGGAATCCATCTGTCGCCTGAGTGTTCTTACATCCCACTTTTCCTTATAACATTCTTTTTCGTAAAAACTTCTTTCTAATTCATCATCAATCTTTATCAGCTCACAAATATGCGACCATGTCAATTTGTCAGACACCGTCTGACAATTCTCATAACAAAGATAAAACTTCCGCATATTGTTGAGGTTTGGGCGGCTGTATCCTCGTCCCAATCGCAAAGTTAATTGATGCGAGAGTGTTGTTAATAATTTTGAACCGTATGCTGCTTTAACATTTCCATCCTGCTCAAACTCAACAATATATTTTCCGATTTTCCAATACGTCTCTGTAATTACACTGTTTACTTTTTCAGCTATCTCTTTTTTGGCATTTGAAACTGCTGTTTCAATCTCATCCACCAATGGCTGAAGCATATTTGTCTGCTCTAAATCATTCATAATATATCCTTTCCGAATTTGTCAGACAGTGTCTGACAAATTCAATTTCCATTTTTATGTATTACGTTGTCTCCATTTCTCTTTAGCTTTTTCCAAATCGCTCTATCACTATATTTCCCTTGAACTAATATTATATTTCATATTTGCATAAAAAGAAATATAATAATTACAAATACTCCTCCTTTCCCTTATCTCTTTGCACGGAATTTTCTATATTATTCCCCGCAGCCTTTACTTTCATAGTCTCAAGCTTTTCTTTCAAGGATACCCTCTGTGCCGGCTTATCCGCCATCGCTGCTGTGAGCCTCATTCCCTGCGGATTTCCATTCTCCACAGCATAATTATGTCGGGTATTTTCTATGGGATACGGTTTTCTGGTATCTGCCACCTGCTCAGTACCCAGTTCCGATTTATCATCTTCCATACCTATTCCGTCATCTCCCTTTTCGTCCATATTGAGCAGGGCATTTAAGGCAGAAAGGCGGTCTAACTTCTCTGAAAGCTCTGCTTCCTGTGCAAATGGCTTTGTAACCTCTACCTTCGCTGTTTCAAGCTGACGCTCCACATTCTCCAGCTTTGTGGATGCTTCTGCCAGTTCCTTTGTCATGGCTTCCAACGCATGGTTGATACGGGAAATGTTACCCAGCGGGTCAACACCAATCTCCAGATTATGACTGAGCTGTCCTTTGATGTTCATAACGAATTTATGGTTAAAGGAATCAAAGGACACCGCCATTTTAAAGCCTGCATACTCTCCAATGACTGCCGGAGCATTAACGCTCTTGATTTCTTTGCACATCTCCACAAGTGCAGTTCCGGCTTCTTTTTTATCCGTATAGACCTTATTCCCGACCCTCATAGAGAAAAACTCCTTATCTGCTGGGAGATTGGTTTTTGCAGTCTGAATATCTGCCTGCAAGCCACTGATACGCTCCTTCAGAATGGTTATCTGCTGTGGATAATGCTTTGCAATGTTGTCCTCCAGACGGTATTTCTGACTGGTGTGGTTGGCTTTCATCAGTTTCAGCTTGCTGACCTGAATATCCAAATCCATCTTTTCTTTTATATAGGGATTCCCCGTTGCCAGAGCCTTAACCTCTGCATAAGAAAGTGCTGCTTCGTCCACATCCTCACAACTTCGCACCGGAGATTTGCTTGTCATAATCTGACCGATAAATTTCTGCTTATTCTCGATAAGCTGCCATGAGTAGCTGTCAAATGTTCCCTCTGTCACATACCGGAAAATCTTAACCTTTGGATTCCTGTTGCCCTGCCGCAAAATACGCCCCTCCTGCTGTTCAATATCAGACGGACGCCACGGTACATCGAGGTGGTGCAGAGCAATCAGTCTGTCCTGCACGTTTGTCCCGGCTCCCATTTTTGCAGTAGAACCCAATAAAAAACGAACCTGTCCGCTTCTTACCTTACTGAACAGCTCCGCTTTCCTAAGCTCCGTATTTGCCTGATGTATAAAGGCGATTTCTTCTGCGGGAACACCTTTTTCCATCAGTTTATTTCTTATATCCTCATAGACATTAAATGTACCATCTCCTTTCGGTGTCGATAAATCACAGAAAATAAGCTGTGCTGATTTCTCCCCTTTGGTATCTTCCCAAATCTCAAATGCCTTATCCACACAGGTTTTTGCTTTGGAATGTTCCTCATCGGGGAGCATATCGTTGATCAGACGCTGGTCGAGTGCCAGTTTTCTTCCATCGTTGGTAATCTTGAGCATATTATCCTGATGCGGCTCTACCAGTCTGTTACGCACTGTCTCCGCCCGATCTGCCAGCGATGTTACCATCTCTTTCTGATATTCGCTGGGTTTCAGCACCACGTTCTCATACTCTGCTTCCGGCACAGGCAGCTTTAACATATCCGGTGTCTGGATATCCGCACTCTCCTTGAAAAGTGCAATCAGCTCCGGCAGATTGAAGAATTTTGCAAATCTTGTCTTTGCCCGGTATCCTGTTCCCTCCGGTGCCAGCTCAATGGCGGTCTGTGTTTCTCCAAAAGAAGCTGCCCAACTGTCAAAATGCCCTAATCCCATCTTCTGAAGCGTACCATACTGAAGATACCGCATATTGGTGTAAAGCTCCGTCATACTGTTGCTGAGCGGCGTACCCGTAGCAAACGTAATGCCCTTTCCGCCAGTCAGCTCATCAAGGTACTGGCACTTAGCAAACATATCGGAGGACTTCTGTGCTTCCGTCTGTGCAATGCCCGCCACATTCCGCATTTTCGTGTATAGAAAAAGGTTCTTATAATTGTGACTTTCATCTACAAACAGCCTGTCCACACCTAACTGCTCAAAGGTTACAACATTATCTTTCCGGGAAGTATCGTTGAGTTTTTCCAGTCTTGTCATAAGGGATTTTCTGGACTTTTCCATCTGCTTAATGGTGTAACGCTCCCCGTTATCTGCTTTCGCCTGCTCTATGGCAAGCTCAATCTCATCAATCTGTCTTTCGATAATGCCTATCTGTCTTTCCTGCGACAACGGGATTTTTTCAAACTGGCTATGCCCGATAATGACAGCATCATAATCTCCGGTGGCGATTCTGGAACAGAATTTCTTCCGGTTGGCTGGCTCAAAATCTTTCTTCGTTGCCGCTAAAATATTTGCTCCGGGATATAACCGCAAAAAGTCACTCGCCCACTGTTCCGTCAAATGATTGGGAACAACGAACAGGCTCTTTTGGCATAACCCTAACCGCTTGCTTTCCATTGCTGCAGCAATCATTTCAAAAGTCTTTCCTGCTCCCACACAATGAGCAAGCAGGGTATTGTCCCCGTAAAGCTGGTGTGCCACCGCATTTAACTGGTGCGGTCTAAGGTCGATGTCCGGTGTCATGCCAGGGAATTTCAAATGGGAACCGTCATATTCTCTTGGTCTGGTAGAATTAAAGAGCTTGTTATATTTCGCCACCAAGTCCTGTCTACGTTCCTGATCTTCAAATACCCAGTTCTTAAAGGCTTCCCGGACTGCCTCCTGTTTCTGACTGGCAATCATGGTTTCCTTTTTATTCAGGACTCTCGTTTCCTTTCCGTCCTCTATCACGGTATCGTACACCCGGCTGTCCTTTAAATTCAGAGAATCCTCTAAAATCTGATAAGCATTTCTCCGGTTTGTACCATAAGTCATATTTACAAGACTGTTTCCGTAATCCGCACTTTTTCCTTTTACATTCCACTGTCCTGTCACATCGGAATACTGAATCCCCATTGTATTCCGGTTGAAGAGATGCTGCGGTGTTTCAAAAACATCACGCATGAAATCTTCAATATATTTCGGTTCAACCCATGTGGCACCGATACGCACCTCAATCTCGCTGGCATCCAGTTCTGTGGGCTGCACCTGTGTAAGTGCCTGCACATTTATGTTGTATTCCGGGTGGTTTTCGGCGTAAATCTTCGCTGTTTGCAACTTATCCCGGACATTGCCGCTTAAATACTCGTCCGCTGCTTCCCACCTGTCTGTGACCGGATTCTGAAAGATAATGCCCGTCAGTTCTTCTTTGATTGTATCAATCTCTTTTCCGGTCAGCTCCGCCATATAAGAAAGGTCAACTTTTGCTTTTTCTGATAAAGATACTGCCAGAGCTTCCGTTGCTGTATCCACGCTTGTAACCACTTCCGCTTTCTTAATGGTACGTTTCGTGAACATATCCGCTTTGCCTTTGAAATTTCCCTCGTCATCCAGCTTTTCCAGAGAACATAACAGACAATAGCTGCTGTCCTGATTAAAGGCTCTTTTGTTGGTCTGGGAATTGATTAAACCGTATTTTCTGCTGAACGTATCATAAAGGGTATTCAATTCTTTCTGCTTTTCCTTAATCACAGTATCCGGATATTCTTCCAACTGCAAATTGATAAGCTCTTGCGTACAGTTTCGGATTCCTACCATGCCTTTTATGCGTTCCTGCATGGATTCTGACATATCCACAGGCTTCATAATGGAATTTTCACGGTAATATACCTTATCTTCCACCAGTGTGTAGCTGTAATTCTTTACGTCCGGGTCTGCCGGAATGGTGGCATCTGCCAGCTCATTCGCAAGCTCGTCCGTCTCCACTGCTTCGATTTCCCCGTCAATCCGGCTGACCGCATCCATTAACTGCTCTGCAAACAGTCTTGTAGCATCCGGTTGGCAGGTGCTTTCCATGCCATAGGGACCGCTGACCATTTCCATCTTCCCAACAATCATTTCCGGGTGTTCCGCAAAGTAGGTATTCATGGCGATACCGTTTGCATCTTCTGATAAATGTACCCAATCCGGTTCTATGTCCATCACACGGTCACGCTTCTTAAAAAACAAAATATCCGAAGTGACTTCTGTCCCTGCATTTTCCTTAAATGCTGTATTCGGAAGTCTGACCGCCCCCATAAGCTCCGCTCGCTGAGCCAGATACTTTCTGACCTCCGGACTTTTTTTATCCATTGTTCCCTTACTGGTAACAAAAGCAACCACACCGCCGGGACGGACTTTATCTAATGTCTTTGCAAAGAAATAATCATGAATCAGGAAATTATTTTTATCATATTGTTTATCCGCTACCTTATACTGTCCGAATGGCACGTTGCCGACTGCTACATCAAAAAAATCATTCGGATAGTCTGTTTTTTCAAAACCGGATATTTTAATATCCGCTTTCGGATAGAGCTGTCTTGCAATCCTGCCCGTAATACCATCCAGCTCCACACCATAAAGTCGGCTTTCCTGCATCTTCTCCGGCAGCATTCCGAAGAAATTTCCGATACCCATTGCAGGCTCTAATACATTCCCCTTTTCAAATCCCATACGGTCTAAGGTATCATAAATACTGCGGATAATGGCAGGACTGGTATAGTGGGCATTTAAGGTGCTTTCCCTTGCAGAAGCGTACTCCTGCGACGATAACAATTCCTTTAACTGCTGATATTCTCCCGCCCATGCAGATTTGCTTTCATCAAAGGCATCGGCAAGCCCGCCCCAGCCAACATACTGTGATAAAATCTGCTGTTCCGACCGTGTGGCGATACGGTTCTCGCTCTCCACCTTTTCCAAAGTACGGATTGCTTCTATATTTCGTCGGAATTTCTCTTTCGCACTGCCTGCTCCTAACGCATCGTCTGTAATGTGGAAATTGACCGCATTGGATTTATCAATCTTTGGTGCAGGCTGCTTCACAGGCTTTTCTATGGCAGGTTCTTCCACTGACTTTTGGACATCGTGTCCAGAAGTGTCCGGTTCCATGCTTTGCAGATAGTGTTCCGCTTCCTCTTTTGTTTCAAAGGTGGGAATTGTACCGTCCTCTTTTATATAATAATCTTCCCTGCCATGATCCCATACTGCAAAATCCTGTCCCGGCTCAAAGGCATCGCTGGTTTCCTCAACTGAGAATCGTGATTCTGTTTCCGCTACATCTTCCGTTCCTTCAATGCGTGAAAATACCTCCGCTTCGTGTCGGTCTATATCTTCCATTGCAATGAGATTCAAATAATCGTTTTCAATTTCTTCCCTGCTCGGTTTGTAATCATATTCAAAATGGACATTTTCGTTTATGAGTACGTAAAAGAACGCATTGTCCTGCATGGAATTTCCAAGCACATAGTTATTTTCTTCCGACTTCCATTCATCAATCTTTAAACACAACTGCCCGTCAATGGTAATCTGCTGTGCCGCAATCTCCTTTTCCTGCTCCATATACCGTCTTGTCTGATTGATAAATCCATTTAAGACCGCCGGATGGGAAGAAACAATCAAATCACGGTTCTCATACTTGGCATACGGTTCTATTTCTTTTGCCCATGCCTTATTGTCGGGAGAAAATCTGCCATCGTGCGTCAGGTGCATGACAGTATTGGCAAGTACATAGCTGACACGCTCGCTACCATATTTTCGGATTACTTCATCCGGTGTATCTTTCGGCAGACGATACCCGTCAAATTTTTCCGAAATCGTCCGTTCAATGGCTTCTTTACAGGCAACCTTCGTTTTCCGTTCTATTACCGCCTGTGCTTTTTCCAGCGCTTTCTGTGCTTCTTCCTCTTTGTACCGGGCATAGGCTTCTTTCCCTGCCGGAGATAAATACTTATCTTCCGCCACCAGCTTTCGGATACGCTTTTCGACTACTTTCCAAGACAGCAGCACTTTCGCATAAGGTTCGCAGATATTTCCCTTTTTTAATTCAATCCCTTTAAAGTTGTGGTCTTGCCAGCTATGGTCTGCTCCGGCAAGTGCATGAGAGCCGCCTCCAATGCCATATTCTTTTTTCAGAAATTCCGCTGCTTCTTTGCTGTCATGCTTTTCCTGAAAATAATCATAGATGCGGAAAGAACCATGTGAATATCCACTTCCCCTGCCAAGATTATGGTCTATCTCGTCCTGAGTAATAAAATCCTCCCTTTTTATTTCCACATGGTCTGCGGTTGGAAAGATTTGTTTTTCTATCAGCAGATTGTCAAGTTCCTCCCGCAGCTCCTCTTTTGGCATAACTGAACGGAAACGTAGCTTTTTCTCTCCGGTTTCAAGCTGATGAAGTGCCTGATCCATGTGGGAAGCCACAAGCTCAACTCCTTCTTTTGTAGAAAGGTATTCTATCATTCTTGCATGAGCCTCCGGATAATTTCCTGCTTTTAGCCCAAGCTCCTCCGGCAGTTCTCCCATGCCATCCCGGAAAAAGAAAAAGAGATGCCCTGCAATCCGGTCACGTTCTGCTTCGTCAGTCAGATAAGCTTCATTTGCTCCCATATAGGTACCGTTTACTACCTGTGAGCGGATTTTTGCTTCCACCTCCTGCCAGTTCATCTGAAGCACCGGACGCTCTGTCGATGTGCCATATCCGACACGCATCCCATCCTCATTGAACCATACCGCTAACTGCTTTCCGTCAAATTCAAAGCCCTTTCCGGTTGTTCCATACTCTTTCTGTAAGAAAGCAGCCATCTCCTCCGGTGTCTTTCCCTGCTGATATTTGGTGTAGATACGCTTTCTGCTGTTATCCCTGCCTCCGCCGCTCCGCAGAATATCCGCTATCTGCTCCGGCGGTATCTTTGTTTCTGACCGTATCGGTGTCACTGTTTCCGCCTGTTTCATGGCAAGATTGCCAGCCTGCTCCGTAAACATGGAAAATAAGTCAAGCTGCTGGTACATTCCCGCTGTTTCAATCCGCTCTGCGGTTTCTCCTGGAAGAAGATATACTCCGTCCTCCATATAGGAATTGACAAGAAAACGTGCTTCCTCCCATGACAGCCTGCTTTCCGCTTCACGGGTCAGATAATTGCCTTTCCATAAGGTAATACCGTCCTCATCGGCACGGTAGCCGCCCCGCATTTCCCCGATATTGAACTCGGTGTATTCTTCCATGCGGAACGAATTTCTCAGATAATCCGCCTGAATCTTTGCATCCTGCTCTATCTGAAAATACCCAGCTATTTCCGGTCTTTTATGCTTCAGGAACTCATCACTGCATAAAATACCACGCTGTAAGTCCTCCCCCTGCTCTGTTTCAGACAGCTTCGGAAAAAAAGAACCGGATAATGAATGTTCTCCACTATCCGGTTCTGGTATTTCTTCTTCCTGTATGTCATTTTCTAACTGTAAATCAGTTCCGTCAGCACGATCTCCTCCGCTGAATGTCTGATGTTGTTCATCTTCGCTACCCACTTCATCTGATCGGCTGCTTTCAGTTCCTCGTTCACTCCCTCTGCTTTCGCCATCTGTTCGCTCAGGGCTTCCATTCTCTGCTCTGCCTGCTCCTGTATCTCCAGACAGTGTGCTTTCAGCTCGCCCGCCAGTATCATGCCCTGATAAATCCCTTTCCGGTGTTCCTGTAAGAAGTTCTTCCGCATCATACCGTACTTCGTCAGCGTTCCCTCCGGTTCCTCGTTCGCTGTCAGGTTCGGAATCAGATAATCCCCGTTCTTTTCGTATGTCAGTTTCATATGCCGCATCCTCCTTTTTGCTCTGTATTTCTATCTCCTGATTGTTTTGTAATTTCTTTTCGCTTTTACGCTTTAAAGCATTATAGTCTGCATCTGATTCATTTGCAAGCACTTTTTCCGTATATTCCAAAGAAGTTTGTGTGCGTCCTGCATTAGCTTTTTCCTGTGCCTTCTTGCGGGCAATCTGGCGGTCATACGCTCCTACGGTTCTGCCTATCTCCATTAAAAGCGGCTTGCACATATCTGTGGTGGCTGTACCAACAACAGACAGAGTTTTCATCGTATTAAAGTCGCTGATATATTCAAATCCCAGCTCGTCTTTCCACAGTTCCATATCTGCACCGCATCGTGACAGAATGGTGTAAGCAATACTGGAAGAAAGCGTATCACGAATCCTGACACCTACGTTTAACTCGTCCAGTTCCTCTAAAAAGCTACCCTCTTTCACATATTCGATTTCCGACAGAAGTTCTTCATAATAATCAAACGCAATCCGGTTGGAAATTTCCATTATCCGCTGTTCAAAGGAGCTGTTTTTATCCGTTTCCCCGTAGGTCTTTTCGAGCTGTGCCAGGACTGTTTCCTTATGCTCCTCACGAAGCTCCCACAGATTCGGATCACGCCCTATCCGTCTTGCCTTATGTACGTCTGACACATCGAAAACATATTTCAATCTTGTATAGGAATTTTCCGTATCCAGCAGGGCAATTCCCTTTGCTCCACGGTTTACCCAGCAATTCATCTTCTCATTCCATATTTCAATGGACGCACAGGCTGTCGCATCCGGTCTTTGTGCAAAAATCAGTATCTGCTCATTGAACGGATATTTATAAAGCCTTGCAGCGGTAGTCAGATACCTTGTCCACTCCTGCCCGTTTTTCGCTATCTCTTTTGCGGTATCCTCCGCCAGACAGGAAATCATCTGATATTTTGTTACCATAAGCATTCCTCCAAAATGACGGAGGGGATAGCCCCCGCCGCCTTACTCATAAAAACCGTGTTCTTCGATACCGTTTTCCAGAATTGTGCCAATCAGCTCTGCTAATTCCATCTCCTTCAGCTCGCTGATCACAATGAGCTTTGCAAGGGTATCTTTTTCCACCGGAACCGCATAATTTTCTTCATCGGGACAAAGCTCCCGTACACAAATCTCCAGCCCGTCTGCAATCTTGCAAAGCGTACTTATATCTGCCTCCCGGATACCTGCCAGAATATCCATCAATACATCTTCCCTGACACCGCACCGCAAAGAAAGTTCCGGAATATCCATATCCTGCTCTTTCATAATGTTTAAAATTTTATCTCCGGTGCTGTAAACAACGGTCTTTTTCATTTCTGTATTCATTTTTCTGTCTCCTTTTCACTTGCTTTTTCTCTGTGGAAATTCCATCTTGAATTTGTACTGCGAACCTTTGATTTCCTTTCCGTCTTTGATATAAGAATAATCCTCAATTCCCTCCGGAATCAGGTACGCATCGTAGCTTCCCTTTTTCCCTTTTAATCCTCTCACAAGGGTCTTTTTCCCTTCAAGCAGACTTTTCATCTGTGTATCGGAAAACGTTGCTCCCATTGCCCTACCCACATTCATGCCGCATTTTTGTTTGCAGTAAGCACCGAATTTTCCTTTTACTACATCGCTGCCGCATTTCGGGCATTTTCCAAGCACTTCCTGCATCGTTCCAAACAAAGACTTCTGATCGTCACTGATACTGTGGTAGGTTTGCACCAGCTCCCGCACCATATCTTCAATGCCATCCATGAACTCCTGCATGGTGTATTCGCCTTTTTCAACCAAAGTCAGCGTATTCTCCCAATCTGCTGTAAGCTTCGGGGATTTTACCATATCCGGCAGAACAGTAATGAGCTTCATCCCGTCCTCGGTGGGAAGCATCTGCTTTTTCTCCCGTTTCACAAAACCGTCTTTGACCAGCTTTTCAATAATGTCAGCTCTGGTGGCAGGTGTGCCAAGTCCTTTGCGTTCCACCTCATCGCCCATATCCTCTGCTCCGGCACGTTCCATCGCAGAAAGCAGGCTGTCCTCGGTAAAATGTTTGGGAGGCTGCGTGAATTGCTCTGTTACCTTTGTCTGGATAACTGGAAACGTCATGCCTTCAGAAAGCTCCGGCAGTTTCTTCTCTTCCTTATCCTCATCTGTTTTTTCTACCCGGTAGGTACGTTTCAATGCTGCTTCAAATTCTTTCCACCCGTTCTGCAGAACCGTTTTTCCGGATACATGAAAGCTGTAACCACCGCAGGAAAACTCTGCTTTTACCGTTTCATACAACTGCTTTTTCCCGGTTGCACATAACAGACGATTAGCGACAAGGGATAAGATTTTCATTTCTCCCTCCGGCACAGCGGAAAGGTCTGTCTTTGTAATTTCTATGGTGGGAATAATTGCATGGTGGTCGGTCACTTTTTTACTGTTCAACACTCTTTTTATATCCGGCTCTGCTCCGGTCTGTTCCTCAAAGAGAATCGCCTGATAAACTGCCCCGATTACCGCTTTTGCAGTTTCTTCCATATCATCGGATAAATACTGGCTGTCCGTTCTCGGATAAGTGACCAGCTTTTTCTCATAAAGGCTCTGGGTGTACTCCAATGTCTGCTTTGCAGTAAAACCAAAGATACGGTTGGCATCCCGCTGAAGCGTGGTAAGGTCATAAAGTTTTGGTGGTGCAACGCTTTTATTTTCCTTTATAACGGAACGAACCACTCCACTCTGACTTTCACACGCTGCAGCAATACTTTCTGCCCTTGCCTTATCGTCAATCCGTTCTGTCATGGCATCTATCCCATCCATCAGAATATGAGCCATGTAATACTGCTCTTTTTCAAAATTCATAATCTTCACTTCACGGTCTACCAGCATGGCAAGGGTGGGCGTCTGTACTCTGCCCACCTTTAATACCTTTCCGCCATACAGTACAGTAAATAATCTCGTACCATTTAATCCCACCAGCCAGTCTGCCTGCTGTCTGCAAAGTGCAGACTGGTACAGGCTGTCATAATCGCTTCCCGGCTTTAAGTTTTCAAACCCGTCACGGATTGCACTCTCCTCCATTGATGAAATCCACAGGCGTTTCATTGGTTTCCGGCAGCCTGCCTGTTCATATACCAGACGGAAGATAAGTTCTCCCTCCCGTCCGGCATCGGTGGCACACACCACACTTTCAACTCTTGTATCGTGCATCAGATTTTTCAAGATTTTATACTGCGTTGCTGTTTCCTTTTTCACTTCATGCTGCCACTGCTCCGGTATCATGGGCAGGCTCTCATAGCTCCATTTTTTCCATGCTTCTGAATACATCTCCGGCTGTGCCAGCTCTACCAGATGTCCTACACACCATGAAACGAGAAATCCGTTTCCCTCCATGTAACCGTCTTTTCTCTCTTTCGCCCCGATCACATGGGAAATTGCCTGTGCTACGCTGGGCTTCTCTGTAACCACCAACTGCATACCTTATTCCTCCTGTTCGTCAAAGAAATCTTCTTCCGTATCTTCCTCCGATTCCTCATCTTCGTTTTCATACTCCTCGTTATCTTCCTCATCTTCATCTTCGTCCTCGATAAAGTCCTCTTTTTTCTTGCGGACAACCTTAAAATAATAAGCAGCTCCGATAACGATTAAGGCAAGACTACCAATCAGCACATACGAAATCATCGGATTCGGTGCTTCTTTCACTTCCGGCTCCGGTTCGGTTTCCTCTGTATTTCCCGTACTCTCTGCACCTTCCGTACCTTTTTCTGTTTCCGTTTCCTTTCCCTCTGTATCTGCCTGCTCTCCGTTGTTGTTTGGCAATGCACTCTCCCCATTCGGAATTGCAGATTCCAACGCAGCGGAATTTTTCGGCAAGGTTTCACTGTTATCGGAAGTTGCATTTAACAGGTCATTTTCCGTAACCTCAGTCAAAAAATATACCATTTCTTCCTCTCCGTCCCGGTCAATAATCAGATAGAAAACTTTCTCCGTGGCGGTCTGAATAGTATAAAACTCCTTGCCCTGACCGGATTTTTCCGTACTTTCTGTTTTCCCGCTTTCTGCCTCCGCAGCTTCTTTCATTGCCTGCTTTTTCTGTTCGGCAGGACTTGTCTGTGATGTGGTATTTCCGTTACTGTCTGTTTTGGTATGCTCCGTCACGGTTCCCGTAGCACTCCCCGGTTTCGTCGGGGTCGCACTCTCCGGGAGCTGCTCCGCCGGATTCCCATCACTGGTATCGGCAGGGTCTTTATAGTACGGATTTTTCGTTTTATAAACCTCAGACATATTTCCGGCATTGTCCATTGCAGAAATGGTAAAATACTCATACCCTGCGTCAAACTGCTGGAGGCGGATATTTAACGTACCGCCCGTCAGATCTGTAAACTCATATCCATTGACATATACCGCCTTTGCACCGGAATCCGTATCATGTACCTGTATGCTTAAAAGCCCGTCACTGACTGCCGCATTTAAGGTCGGCTTTACGGTATCAAAGCACTTTATGGCACGGTTCTTCTCATAGGTATTGCCTTTCTGGTCTGTGACAAGCACATACACGGTACAGTTCTCGGAAATCCTTAATTTCTTTTCCTCCGTCACATCTGTCCAGCTTCCATTCTGCCCTACCTTTGCCTCTATCTTTGCGATTTCAAAATTCCCCGTATCTGCGGTATCTTTTACACTGAAAGAAACGGAAACAATGTCATTATGCCACTCCTCCGGCTGTCTGATTTTGATACTCACATTCGGTTTTTTATAGGTACAGAGCTTATAATCTGTGACGCAGACGGGACAGTTTTTGTCATACTCATACGCACCGCATTGATCTTCGCAATTACATACCGGCTCCGGTTTATCATTTCCCGATACAGTGCCATCCCCGGTGCTTTCATCGGTACTGCCTTCTGTATTCTCTTCGGTGCCGCCTTCGGTGCTTCCCTCCGTGCTGCCCTCCGTAGTTTCTTCCGTGCTTCCCTCGGTACTGTTTTCTGTATTTTCCTCCGTACTGACATCAGTTTCACTTTCGCCGGGTGTCTGCTCCGTACTTTCCTCCGGTTTGGATTCTTCGGTTTCTTTTGTTTCTTCGGCAAAAGCACTGATTGCGTAGTTCCCATTTACAGAAAACGCTACCGCAGGCATGGTAAATAGCACAGCGGACAATATCAGTGATATAACTGCCTTAGATGATAACTTCCTGTTCTTCATGGCTGTAAGCCTCCCTTTCTTCTGATTGTGCTGCTTCTTTCTGCTCTTTTTCTTTCAGCAGACGCATAATTTCTTCTTCGCTGACCTTGTTTAACAGAATCAGCCGATCCAGAGAGATTTTATTCTTTTCAATGAATTTCATCTTCTCCGCATCCTCTGCCATCTGAAGCTGTTCCGCCAAATCCCTCTCCCTCGCCTGCAATCCCGCAAGCTGTTCCCGGACTTTGGAAAGCTCCTTTACAATTCTCTCTTTCGTCATCGTTCCTCACTTCCTGTTATTTTAATTTCCTGATAATCTTCCAAACGCATAAAAATGGCTCTGCCAATAGGACGAATTGATTGAAGCGTAACTGATTGGATCTCCGCAATGAATCATGACCCCGTTTCCGCAGTAAATCCCCACATGGCTGACTGGTACGCCCGAATTGTATGTACCTGTAAAAAAGATAATATCCCCCGCCTTTGCATCTGCCGCCGACACAGGCGTACACTGGTTATAAATGCCCTGTGCTGTGGTTCGTGGCAGGTTATGGACACCGCTGTTTGTAAATACCCAGCAGACAAAACCGGAACAGTCAAAGCTGGTGGACGGACTGGAGCCTCCCCATACATAGGGATAGTCTAAATATCTCGCCGCTTCTTCCATAAGTGCCTGCACGGTTGCATCGTCATAGGAATCCGGCGGTATCACATTTCCTCCGCCGCTTCCGCTGCCCGGCGTTTCGCCATACAGCGTATCCGTGCCTGCTTCAAAATAAAAAAGAGGGTTATAATATTCCCCCTGATACAGACATTCGATATGTAAATGACTTCCGGTACTGCTTCCCGTATTCCCTGTTGTTCCGATCACATTTCCATGCGTCACGCTCTGTCCTGCCCGGACATTTAAGGTATCCATGTGGGCATATTTTGTGCAGTAGCCTTTTTCATCTTCAATCACTACATAATTTCCGTAATAGCTGTCATAAGTTGCGGTAGTTACTGTCCCGTCCATCGCCGCATATACGGTTGTTCCGGTAGGTACTGCAATATCTACGCCCCGATGTAACTGTTCCTGCCCTGTGACCGGATTGATACGCCAGCCATAATAACTGCTCACATAGTTGTACCAATATAAATCAAGGGGCTTATAAAACTGCTGTGTCAGCCCGTGGGTCTGGTTATAAAAAGCATAGATTTCTCTCTGCTCCTCATTCATGCGTCCGGCAACTACTACGTTTAAATCTTTTGCTGTCAGGGTCACTTCCAGAATGGTTACGGTATATTCCTCTTCCACTTCATACTCGTATTCCTCTTCTGTTGTTTCCCCCGTAACCGGGTCTGTTACCGTATGAGTGCCTGTTTTTGTTACCGTCCTTGTCCTCGTTTCCTCTGTAGGATTTAGTGTCAACTCATACATTTCATCAAACAGATATTCTATTTCTGCCTGTACCTCACTTGCAGTAAATTCCGTATGGACTGCCGACAGATAGCTGATCAGTGCAAATGGGTCATGCCCGATAGATGCCAGATTATAACGGTACTCATCATAATCCGGATAAGTGGTTTCTATGGCATCAATCTCTGCCTGCAATTCTTTTTCCAGTTCAGAAAAAGCTAAATCTGCCGCATCTATTTCTGCCGGAACGCTCATATAACTTCCTGCCAGCGTGGTACTGATTCCTCCGGCAAACATCGCCCCACAGGAAGATACTGCTGTCATAATCATCACAAGAAGCACCGAAAAGGCTCCTATGGCAAGCAGAAGCGAAACATTTTTTGATGCAATCTCCTGTATCTTTCTGGCTGCCGCTGTAAAAAGATTCCCGGACTTCGCCGCTGTTTCCTTTGCGGCTTTCGCTGTCTGTCCCGCCCGTCTTGCTTTTGCATATTCCCGTTTGATACGCTGCTTTTGCAGTCTTTTCTGCAACTGCTTCTGAATGGTCTTTTCCTGCATTTCCGGATTTTCTTCCAAGAACTTCTGATAACGGAAATTGACCTCTTTCTGCATCTGCTTTTTCTCCAGCTTTGCAGCTTTCGCTCTCCGTCTTTCCGTTTTCCCTTTGTAATGCCCTTTGAAAAAGCGGTAAACATCTTCCCCGCTCTGCTCTGTCTTGTGGGCAGCCTCCACACCGGAATTTTCTTTCTCCACTTCGGCAACCTTACTATGGGCAAAATTAGAAGATTCCATTCCCACCCTGCCAGCCGCTCTTTTTACCGGACTGTCCGGTTTGAATGGTTTCTCTTTTTTTACAGAAGTCAATACATACTTTGTTCTGCCCGTCTTTTCATCAAAAACACGCTCCAGAGAATACTCCGTTTTCTTTGGAATCTTCTTTCTTGCAGCTTCCGTCTTTTTTCTGGCTTTCTCCGCTTTCTTTTGCAGTCGGTCTAACTTTTTGCTTCCATGAAATTCCGGTTCTGCCTCTTCGGTAAAGGTAGTGTCCTTTGTCTGGAAATCCTGTTCAAAATCAAATTGCTTTACTCGCTCCCGGCTCTTTATCTCCCGCCTTTGATACCTGCCCTTTTTCTGTGACGAATGATAGGTGTCCCTGTGGCGGTAGTCATCGCTGGCAATTTTTCTACCCTGCTCCTCTCCGGCTTCCTCCGTAAAAGTGCTGTCCGGCTGCATAAAATCGCTTTTAGACTTCTCTCCGGCTTCTGCTCCCTCGGACTTTTGGACATTCTGTCCAGAAGCATCTGCTTTCTGATACTTCTTTGTATTTTTCGACCTCTGGACATCGTGTCCAGAAGTGGTATCTGCATCTCTCGGCTGATATGCTGCGGATTTTTTACCTTTACCCTCGTTTGCTTTCTTTGGAATTTCTCCGGTAAAGGTTTTTTTCTCCTGTGCAAATGCAGCCGGTTTCTGTTTCTTTTTCTCCGCCACTACTCATTTACCTCCTGCCTTACACTTTCCTCTGGTTTGGTATTCATAACCGCAAAGGTCTTGGTATCTACCGGATATTTATCTACGAACGGAATAACCACGTTGTCAAACAGAATCAGTCCGCACCCCGGCTCGGAATTGGTTACATGGGCAAGCTGTTTTTCTGACAATCCCAGCTTATCTGCAAGGATTGCCTGATCCTTTGCATTTTGATTCAGGAGATATACAAAATCGGAATTGCCGAGGATTCCCTCGATTTCCTCCGACTTCAAAAAATCGCCTACGTTCTGCGTCAGCCCCGTAGGAATACCGCCCCACTTACGGAAACGCTTCCAGATTTCCACCGAATAGATAGCGGTCTGCTTCTCCTTCAGCAAAAGGTGGAACTCATCACAATAATAGCGGGTGGCAATCTTACGCTCCCGGTTCTGCGATACCCTGTTCCAGACCGCATCCTGTACGATTAACATTCCAAGCTCTTTCAACTGGTTTCCCAAGTCCCTGATGTCAAAGCACATGATACGGTTCTGACTGTCTACATTCGTCCTGTGGTTAAAATAATTCTGCGAACCATGCACATATAGCACAAGGGAGTTTGCAATCCGTTCTGCCTTTTTGTTCTTATGCTCTAACAGGGCATTATACAAATCCTCAAGGATAGGCATATTCTCCGGTACGGGATTTTCAAAATAAGCATCGTAAATATGACGGATACATTCGTCAATGATACCTTTCTCATCATTTTCCAGACCGTTCTTTCCTCCGGCAATCAAGTCACACAGAGTAATGATAAAATCGGATTTCAGCTTTAAGGCTTCCTTATCCCCTTTATGGGAAAGCTGAATGTCCATCGGATTTAAATAATCTTTGGAATTGGTTGCCAGCCTTACCACCTGTCCGTGCAATGCTCCCACAAGGGCAAAATACTCGCCCTCCGGATCGCAGACCACAATATCGTCCTTTGTCATCAGGAAACAGGAAAGAATCTCACGCTTTGCACTAAAAGACTTACCACTTCCCGGTGTACCAAGAATCACACCGTTTGGTGTACGAAGCCGTTTCCGGTCTGCCATAATCATGTTGTTGGAAAGGGCATTTAAACCATAATAAATAGCCGGAGCTGGCATAAATAATTCCTGCGTACAGAACGGTACTAAGATAGCGGTACTCTTTGTTGTCAAATCCCGTTCAATTCCCGTATCGTTGCACCCGATTGGTGCCGATGCCATCAGTCCCTGCTCCTGTAAATACTGCATACATCTGAGGTTGCAGTTCGCCTGTTGGATAATGCCGGATACCCTCTGCGTGATATTTTCCAGTTCCCGCTTGTTTCTGCCATAGCAGGTCAGAAGAAATGTCATCTTTACCATTTTCTGATTGCTGCTGTTTAAATCGTCCAAAAGGTCAAGGGTATCTTTTTCATAAGTGATAATGTCCGTTGGAAGAATGTCCATGTCATAACCTGACCTTACCGCCTTTTTCTGCTCTTCAATCTTCATCTTCTGAATATTCGTCAAAGCACCTTTTAGCATCTTAATCGCCTTGACCGGATCCATTGTCTGCATATGCATGGTAATAGTCAGGTTCGCATCCAGATCAAGAAGCTTTTTCAACAACTCATCATCAAACTTCGGGGCAATAATATCCAGATAATGCACACTGCCATACATTTTTCCCGCCTTAAAACGACTCGGATAGCGAAAATCAAATCCCGGCGGAGCGATGTAATCTTTCACACTTTTTCCCGACTCCGCCAGTTCCTTAAAAGAAAAACGGAAAGGCTCCATAGTATCCTGGTTAAAATACTCATGCAGGATACGCAGACGTTCCTTTCCGTCAAGGCTCTTAGCGTGTGTGCCCAGATTAGTCAAATTTTTAATCACATCTGCTTCAATGCTGACAAGTTTTGCCCTTGCCTCCTTAAAGCCTTTACTCTCAATTCCAAAAATCAGATACTTTGATTTGATAATACCGTTATTTCCCTTTGCAGCCTGTTTCTTTAACATCTGCGTGTATTCCTCACGAATATCATCAAAATCATCTGCCTGCAATGGAATGTCAAACTGGTCAATTAAGGTCTGCTCGTTAACCTGTCGGTTGAACAGGAACAGCTCAAATTTAATAGACGGGTCAAAATAATTGATAAGCCTGCTGTATTCCTCCAGTATTTCCCCCTTATCCTCGATTTCCAGCAGGTCATAATTTATATCGTAAAACTCCACCATTTTCGTATAAAAGCCAGAAGTGACCTGACAGATACCGTCCCGGTACATCTTCTGAAAGGTAATGGTCTTCTGTGCTGTGGTGGGCTTTTCTGCGTTTTTATTCGTTCCGGCAAGCATGTGTTTTAACTCCGCAAGCCTTCTCCGCTCCACAAAGGTCAGCCCCGGCTTCGTTTTTCCTTTTTTCTTATGTCTGTCCGGCTTTTCTGCCGCCTGCTTTTTCTTCAAGTTTACGCACCTCCTCTTTTATACGCTCTGTTTCTTCTAATCTTCTGTAAATATTTTCTGATTTGTAGGGACGAATCCCCGGTGTGAGGAATTTCTGCCTTATCATAAAATACAGAATCTTCTCTGCCGGAAATCCGTCCTTCTCATACATTGCCAGAAAGAAAAAAGGCAGCATGACCGCTACCATCAAAAGTGCCGATGCCTGTGTGCCGATAAACCCTTTTGTAAAAATGTAAAAGGGAATCCCTACCGCACCTGCACCGCTGAAGCAAATAAGCTGGCGTTTCGTCAGATTTAACGCTACTTTTGTCTTTATGCCGCTTAAATTCTTTGGCACTGCTACGGATATTGCCATAACATCACAGCCGGAGCTGATACTGCAAGCCCCGGCTGTTCCCTCCTTTCTTTGAAATGTGTTCTAATGAGCATTCCAGATTGATTTCGCAAGGGAACCTGTCTTGAACAGGCTGAAACACAGAACAACGGTATAAGCTGCCACCGACCACAGTGCTGTGTGCAGATTGTCCGCAACCGCAATGCCGGATACCAGCACCGCATAGATTGCCACGCATACCATAATGAAAAATCCCTGAAACGCCAGTGAACACAGTCCCTTGATATAATTGTTGCCGATACCGCCCCATTCCCGGTTACTGAATGTGGCAAAGGGAACCGGAGCTACTGAAATATAAAGGTAGATTTCAATCATTCTCCCGAAAAGCATGACGGTAATAAGCAGGGAGATGATTTTCATACATAAGCTGACAATCATAGTTTCGATACCAAGCCCGATCAGCTCGCCGATGCCCATTGTATCAATCTGACTGTCAAACATGGTTTTTAGGGTATCCGTCACATCAATGGTAGTGGAACCCGAAACAATACCGCCTGCTCTGGTCACGATATGGTTTCCCACATCAAAAATCGCCATTGTGATGTCAAAGGTGTAGCTGAGAAGCAGCACAGCGATACAGGCTTTGATAAGGTAACGGAAAAAGAACTCGCTTCCTACTTCATGCATATTGTTCTTATCCATGACCATTGTAATCAGCTCATAGCAGAGTATCGCACTGATGATCATGCCCGCTATGGGTATCATCACATTTTCCGAAAGGTTCTCTATCATAGAAAACACTCCGCTGTTCCATGAACTGGGTGTCCTGCCGACTTCCCCTGCGATTGTTCCGACCTTATCATTCACATCTGTAAACATCGTAGTAAGGTTGTCCATGACCCACCCTTGCAGTATTTCCTTTATAAATTCAGTTATCTTGTCGAGAATCGCTCCCATGACTTAGGAAAACAGGCTTGTAAGCTGCGGAATTACCGTCTGTGCCACAATTACAATACCGCCACCCGCCATGAGCTGCTTGACCCCTTGTGATTTTGCCCCTGGGTTATCATTTCCGTATCCCTCAAGAAGATTGATAACGCCCCATACTGCCACGCCTGCTCCGATTGCGGTTACAACGGTCTTTAATCCTGTTACTGCTGATGTAAAAAATGCCATATTCAGTTACCTCGTTCTTTCCGAAAATTTATTTTTTGCAAAAAATAAGGAGCATTGCTTTCTATCCGCAAAACTCCTGTACCTCTGGACATCGTGTCCAAATGTTCCTATTCAGTTGTATCCGGGGAAATCTCCCCGCATTCAAAGGCTTCATCTACCTTTGTCTTTTCTGTGACCTTCAAGTGGTGCAGATGTTTCACATACTGTTCCATATCAAAGGCATTTTTCTTGTCATAATCGGACAGCTCTTTGTACCGCTTGTGCTTCGTTATATCGAATTTATCCGAGAAAAATGGTCTGACACCTCTAAGCTGCATAATACATTTCCCGCCATCCATGACAGCAATCTCATCTTGGCTCATCAGTTCCTTTCCGGTCTTTTGGTAATTCAGACCGTAGGACTGGCTCGTCCCCCTCGTATCCGAGGTGTTGTACAGGTCAATGGTTTCTTTCCCCAATACCTCTGCTAATTCCTTTAGGGTGGTCTTTTCCTTTCCTCCGAGAAACAGCGTAGTGTCGCAGTTGCCCTCTATGGTATCGGCATTGTCCCTGTAAATCGCTTTGAGCTGTGATTTTGACTGCAAAATAATAGAAGCTGATATTTCCCTGCTTCGGATCGTAGCAATCAGCTTCTCAAACTGTGGAATCTGCCCGATGTTCGCAAACTCATCAAGGAGCATACGCACATGAACCGGGAGCCTTCCGTTATAAACATCGTCTGCCTTGTCGCAAAGCAAATTAAAGAGCTGGGAATACATGATAGACACCACAAAGTTAAACGTAGCATCTGTATCAGAAATAATAACGAACAACGCTGTTTTTTCCTCTCCCAGCGTGTCAAGCTCCAGTTCATCATATTCCATCAGGTCACGCAGCTCTTTTATATCAAATGGTGCTAACCTCGCACCGCAGCTAATCAGAATCGACTTCGCTGTTTTTCCTGCCGCAAGCTTATATTTCTTATACTGCCTTACAGCAAAATGGTTCGGGTCTTTTTCCTCCAGCTCCTCAAAGAGCAGATCAACAGCATTTTTGAAGTTTTCATCGTCCTCTCTTGCTTCACTTGCATCAATCATATCAATCAGCATGGCGAAATTCTGTTCTTCCTCCGGTGCTTCGTACCAGATGTATGCAATCAATGCTGTATAATAGAGTTTTTCTGCTTTGACCCAAAAGTCCTCACCGGATTGCTGCCCCTCTCCTTTTGTGTTGACTATGATTGTGTTGACGAGTTTCAAAATGTCCTTTTCGCTCCGCAGATAAGCAAATGGATTATAATGCATGGATTTTGCAAAGTTTATGGTGTTGAGGACTTTAATCTTATACTTGCCCCGCTTCAGCATCTTCCCACATTCCACTAAGATTGTGCCTTTCGGGTCAGTGACGCAATAGGACGAGTGCATCTGCATCAGGTTCGGCTTCACGAAAAATCTTGTTTTACCGGAGCCGGAACCGCCAATCACAAGAATATTTTTATTTCTTGCATACTTCGGTTCTTTCGGTCTGCCGGACATCATCAGACGCTCCGTAGCGGTCAGAAGAATATTATTTTCAAATACAGAATCCATATATGGCTCTATATCTTTGGCATTCCCCCACCGTGCAGAACCGTATTCCACACCCTGCCGGAATTTCTTGGCATTCTTCGCCTTATAATAAACAATGAATTTTAAGGCAACGCCTCCGGCGATTCCAATCAGCAAATCACTCAGAAAAAAACTGGGGAACGGATTGGAAAACATCCTGTCCATTTGGCTCATTACTACCATCATCTTGTCAGACGCATTACTGCCCTCTGCCACTCTCCATAAAAATGCTGCCTTATTACAGAAGTACCCGGCAAGCACATAGGGAAGATTCAGCAGTATCAGCTTTTTAACATCTGCACTTTTTGCTTTTTCCTTCAGCTTTTTGGGGACAGCTTTTAAATCTTTGGTAATGCCTGCTATGATATTAGTCATAGGCTCTGCCCCCTGTCCTTATTCTTTTCCCGGCTCCGTTCTTTGTTCTGATCCTTTGATACCACATCCCGGAAATGCTTTAATTTCTGCCTTACAGAAGTCCTACTGTTCTTTTTCTCATTTCCATAAACAAATTCCTTAAATGCCTGTGCCACAGCATCGGCATCCCTGCCCTTGAAAAATACCAGATACTTCGGTGGCTCGGTGGTCTTATCCTTTTTCACAGCAAAATCAACATTGTATTTACGAGCTACCCGCTCAAAGGATTTGATATTGCCATCTGTGATTTCAATGGATGAAGCACCTGCACCCTCGCCCACCAGTTCCTTAACCGACACTTTCCCATGCGTTTTCTGTGCCTGTTTTCTGCAATGATTCAGATACATTCTCATGGCAGATTTCAGGATATTGGCATCCAGCTTTGCAGCCTTAATCACAAGGGCGATTGTTTTCTGCGTTACTTCTTCCTGCATCTGTACCTCCTTCTTTCCTTTTTACTGCTGTTCCTTCAGGGCGGAACAAGCAGCCGATGTAGTAAATATTTCATGTTCTCTCCTTTCCGCTTCTGGACATCGTGTCCAAAAATTCTGATTTACAGGCAGCCTGCTCTGATACAGTCCTCGTACTCCCTTAATGCTTCCTCTGTATCTGCATCCACAGATAACTGGATACGAACAAAATCATGCAGCGTTCCCGCTAAAAGAAAATCCTTATAAAGCCGCCCAAAATCCTCAACAAACTTCTTTATCAAATGTTCCGGATCATCTCCAGCATGATATTGTACATAAATCTGACTTCTGCCTGTGTTTCCCAGCATATCCGTCAACTGATACGTCAGCTCTCCTGTCTGCTTGACCGAAATCTGAATCAGATTGTAATTCTTTCTCAATTTAAAATAGCTACTATGATACTCCGACGTTATTGTGATGTTTGGATTTTCTTCCAGTTCCATCACAACATCTGCCAGTTTTCCCAATAACGCTGCGGCTGCTTTTTTCTGAAATTCTCTCTTTTTCATTTCATCTGACCTCCATCCGGCTTCTGGACATCGTGTCCAAAAGCAATAAAAAAGGGCAGCTACAAATCTTTCGACTCATAACTGCCCTGACGCTGTTTTCTGTTTTTCCATGCCCTATTCCTTATATCGAATGACAGGGCACTGTTTTTGTTTATTTCCTATTTTTCTCCGCTCCAAGGCAAACACCATATCTCCGGTTCGCTCAAAAAAGCCGATGTCCTTTTTCCAGCTCATTCCACATTTGCAATGCTGCAAACCAATAAACTGCTGTTTCATTCTCCTGCCGCATACCGGACACCGCTTATTACTGCTTCCCTTTTTCTTTTTCGGCACATCCTCCTTTTTCTCCTTCGGCGGCTTTTCTTCCGGTATCCCATTTTCCGCAATACGAAGCTCATATCGTGGCAATTTTAAAAGATATGCTCGGTAAACCTCTTCATACGGAACCCAGATTGCAAGAGATTTCAGTTTTTCATAAATCCGGTCAATAATCTGCTTTGCTACCTCCTCATTTGGTATCTCTCCATTTTCCTTATAGAAAATGCAGGTTTCCCGAAACATCCAGTCTGCTATTTTCATCTTCTGCTTCTGTTTTAAATCCTTATAGGTCTTATTCGGCTGTTTCTGCTGTTTATATGCCAGTGAATGATGATTTGGTTTCATACAATCCCTCTTTCGGACAAATTCTGTTCAAAGCCATTATAACAAAATTTATGCCTGTATCAAATATTTCCGGTACATTTATTTCAACAGCATAACCGTACACATCTGTGCATGGAACAGACCATTCTCCACCGTAACATTATCAAGCAGCAATGCCTGAAACAACACATTCCTCACATTTTCAAGACTGACGATTTTCTGTTCATTCTCCGGCAGATGTACAAACTCCACACCGTCCTCCACAGCAGATTTTCTTGCGGCTTCACAATGAGTAAAAAGTCCCAGAATATACTTATTTGACATGGCAAAAGCATAGGTTTTCTGTCCATCATATACAATCTGGTACTTCTCCGCTGCTCCTTCCGGCAGACTGAAAACGCACTGCACTATTTCTAAACAAACCTTACCTGCATAGTCCGGTTTCAGTTTATTTTTATAGCGTTGTATTTTCCACTGGATTTCACTACGCTCCACAGGGGAATGGGTACGCTTAAACTGAATTTTCCGGCACAACATATCCAAATCCATATACACGTTATTTCCTACAAGATGCTCCGTATATCCTCTATATTCCCCCAACCGCAACAAATACGAAAGCACCTCATTCAGCTTTTCCTCTGATTCTATGAACTGAAACGGTTTTTCTCCAAATTCCAGATATTCAAACTGTAATGGGCAGCTCCCTTTCTCTATCTCCCGTTCCATAACTCTTTTTACATCTCGTAATGATTCCATTTTGCTCCTTTCCGCTTCTGGACATCGTGTCCAAAAGCAATAAAAAAAGGGCAGCTACAAATCTTTCAATTCATAACTGCCCTGACGCTGTTTTATTTCAGTTCTATTTCTGCCATTTTTGCAAATACTGCTTTTTGCTCTAAAAGCTCTTTCTGTTTTTCCTCCGGCAGACATTTGAAGATTTCCTCATATCCCATTTCCAGCATCGGCGTTCCCTTTGCGAAGAGATAGAGCCGGGTATCAAGCCATTCCTGCCATAAGTCCTCAAACATACTCTCACTGTCTGTATAGGTTATAACATCATTAAATCCATACTCCGGTGTGTAATATTGCAGCTTCACAAAACCGTACCGTCCTACATCCAATACCAAAATGCTTTCCAGCTCATACAGTTCTGCATAGGCTGCGGCAACCTTTTTGCACCGTTCCCGTTCTATGTCTGTAATGTAACTTTTCTCCACAGTTGCAAACCTCCTGTTTCGAGGCATCGTGCTGCCTCTTATTCAATCTTCCGTGTTTCTATTTCAAAAACACTTCCGTCCCTTGTTTTTATTGTAAAAATATTTGCGGCATCAGAGGTATCTATATCCTCAATCCCTAAAGCCACATCATTTTCATCTAATACTTCGTATAGCTGATCCTTAAACTCATTATGTTCCATAACTTTTTTACTCTCCTTGTATGTTTTATGGTGCGTACACGCACCATATTATTATATGTTTCATGCACTTAGAATACAAGTGTGGAAAGGAGCTTTCAGTATGATTAAATACGATCCGCTTTGGCGTACGCTAAAGGAAAAAGGAATCAGCCAGTACCAGCTTATCAAAGATTATGGCATTGATAAAGCACAGCTTCAGCGGCTTCGGCAGAACCTTGTTGTAAAAACGCTTATTTTAAACAGGCTTTGCCAGATACTTAACTGCCGGATTGAAGAGATTATGGAATACGTCCCGGATGATAATTAAAGGTGTTGTTCTGATTGATGAACAATGCCTTTTTCATTTTCGCTTTTCATCTGCACCTTTGGACATCGTGTCCAGAAGTATCACTGATTATCTTTATTATCTCCATCAGCACCATAACCATTCTCAGAATTACAACCACACCGCCAATCAGACCACCTACAATACAGTTCAGTGCCAGTATTCCTATACTTCCTGCAATTCCGAAATTTTTTGGTATGAGAATCATACACATTTTTCTGATCCCATAAGGACAGCCGACCAGTACCCAATACAGGAAAAAATCAAATCCTTCTGCTTTTCTGCAAATCGGATAACAGGTTATCATCCAAACTGCCAGCAACGATACCGGAAGCACAATTTTAACCAATATTCTTTTCATTCCAGCCACCTCCGTACATATCATGCTGTACCTCCTGCTGATAATAATGATTCATCGTTGAGGGTGCATTATAAAGAGCTGTTACCATATATGCCTTGATATTTGCAATTTTCGTAGTTGTTTCCTGCATACATCCTATCACATATTCCAAATGGGAGCTATTCAGTTTGAGGAACTTTGATTTTACAAGCTCATATGGATAATCATTTCCACCGATTTTAACAGTCTTATGCTTCACACATACAATCTCGCAGATTACCTCATACAATTCCTCATACAGCCCTTTGTCCTGCCATCTGCCATATTTCATGTGATGTTCGTACTCAATATTCTCTTTGATGATTTCCATGTAAGCATTGACATCTTCCATCACATCAATCTCCCCTTCCAACTCACTGCCGGATTGATTGATAGGATTGATATAATTCCTATCAATATTACTCTGGTTAGTATGATTATAGTTAGTATAATTAGGGTCTGCTTTTTGAACTTCCGCAAGTTCAGATATTGTACTTCTTGAAGTAAAATTTTTAGACTTCTGGAAGTCTGCTTTTTGAACCTCTTGAAGTTCAGTTTCTGAACTTCTGGAAGTATAACTTTTAGAACTCTTGAGGTTCAAATCCTGAACTTCTGTGGAAACATCAGCATTTGCAGGCGTTTCTTCTTCTGCTTCTCCTATTGTGGCAAAATTCTTTACATAAATAATATCCGGTTTTCCAAGTCCCCTGCGTTTCTTTTCGATCAATCCTATCCCATTATCACTGTCCAACTCTTTCATAATCTTAACACAGGTTGCTTTTGCACATCCCAAATCCTCCATGACAGTATCAAGAGTATAAATGATATAGGCTCTGTTTTCTTCATCCAACCAGCCATTTTTCATAGACAGTGACATACGGTCAAGCATCAGACCGTACAGGAGCTTGGCATCGCTGCTAAGCCCCTTGAAACGCTCGTCTTTAATCAGCAACCGAGGAACACGATAAAAGGAAAACTGTTCTGCTTCAATCCCATAGTAATAATCAAACTGTATCTGTTTACCCATTTTACCGCACCCCCTTTACTGTTTCTTCTGCCATTCCTCCAATAATTGCAGGATAATCCCCTCAATCTCTTCGCTGGAGTATTCCTCTGAAAAAAACTGGCTGATTTTTTCAGACTTGATTGTAACTTTCCTCTCTTTCGGCTTTTCCTCGGTCAGTATCAGACGCACCATCGGCAGCGTCAGTTCGCCGCTTTTCCCATATTCCTTCAGCTTGGCAGACTGTACTGTGGAAATATTTGCTCCGCTTTCCTCAAGGATTACCAGCACCCACTGTTGTGCATCTTCCGACAGAAAGGAAATGTCAACACCCTGTACCAGACCGATTTTCTTTCTGTCAACCAACTCTAGCAGCTCATCGGACAGCCTTGCAAGCCAGATATACCGTTGCACCGTCTTTCCGCTTTCTCCGGCAGCTTCTCCTACCTCGTCAAGCGTATTTCCGTTTCCTTTTCTGCCCTGATGCTTCATAGCCTCGTATTTCATGGCATAAGCTTTCGCCTTCTCACTTGGCAGAATGTCCTCACGCTGAATGTTGGAATCCACCATGATAATCGTAGCTTCATCGTCTGTATAATTGCGGACTATCACAGGCATATCCTCTTTTCCTGCCCGTTCTGAACCTCGTTTTCTGCGGTGTCCGGCTATGATTTCATAGCCACCCTCTGCCCTCGGTCTTGCAATTCCCGGTACGAGCACCCCATACTTACTGATGCTTTCCGTTGTTTCTTCCATTTTTTCATCGTCCAGTACACGGAACGGATGATTTCTAAACTCATGCAAATCCGTGAGCTTGGCTCTGATAATCTGCTCTTCGCTCCCTGTCTTTTCTTCTGCATTTCCAAATAAATCATCATAACTGCTTAATTTTACCTTTGCGGCACTTCCTGCTTTACTCATTCCCAAGCACCTCCTCCGTCAAAGACTGATAAGCAGCGGCTACTTTGCCTTTCGGATCATGTTCGTAGATACTGACACCCTCTGCGGAAATCTCTGCCGCACGGACGGAAATGGGAATACTGTTTTCAAATATCCGCACCTTGCTACCGTAATTCTCCACCAGTAATGCAGTAATGTCCTTTGCATAATTGGTTCGAGCATCCACCATTGTCAGCAGAATCCCCTCAATCATCAGCTTCGGGTTAATCTGTCTCCTGACCTTTCCTATGGTCTTAATAAGCTGCTGCAACCCTTTTGCCGGAAGATATGCCGCCTGCACTGGAATCAGAATACTGTCCGCACAGGCAAAAGCGTTTATAGTAATCATGCCGAGAGAGGGCATACAGTCAATCAGAATATAATCATAATTATCCTTTACCAGCTCTATGTAGGAACGCATCACAAGCTCTCTGCTCATCACATTTACAAGTGATACTTCCAGACCGGAAAGCTCAATGTTTCCCGGCATCAGGTCAATTCCCTCTTTGTGTTTCAGGATACCATAATCCGCTTCCATATCTTCATCATTGATGATATTGCCAAGTGCTGTTGCAAGTGTTTCCTCTAGCTTGTCCGGCTCTGTGAAGCCAAGACTGTCTGTCAGACTGCCCTGTGCATCGGCATCAATCAGCAGGACTTTCTTGCCCTGTTTTGCCAATCCTATGCCTAAATTACTGGTTGTGGTGGTCTTGCCCACACCACCTTTTTGGTTTGCGATTGCGATTATTTTACACATGATAGATTCTCCTTTGTTTTCTGCTATTTTTCTGCTACGTTTCTTTTCTTTACTTCTACATACGCCCTGTAAAATTTCTTCGTTCCCTTATTCGGATACATCTCGGAAAACTCCGTTACTTCCACTTTCGGATTCCTCTGCAAAATCTTTCCGAACCACTTAATATCATTCTTTGTTCCCATCAATCTGACTTTTAACATTAGTCTGTTCCTCCCAATAAGGCATACAGCTTATGGTTGTATGTGGCATATTCCGGATACCGAATCTGAATTGCCTGCCAGAAATATGGTGCATAAGCACAGCAGAATATTTCCTCCACCGTGTACTGCCTGCACTCGTCCACCTGTTCTTCTGCATCTTCATAATCGGAAACACTTGGTGTTCCATTGCAATACAGATTGAATGCCATTCTGATCACTCTCACACTTCCACTGGTCTGCCAGCCTTCGTGTAAACACTCTGTTATTACGCATCCTGTTTTGAAATCATAAATTCTGTAAACATTTCTTCTGGTATCATCGCTGATCCCAAGACAATAGCAGAGTGCCTTGTGGTAAACATCCTGATACCGGACTTCCTTTAACTTCTCGTAGTAGAATTTCTCATGTGCATCGCTGATAAAAATAATCTTTTCTTCCTTTTTGGTTTCTGCTCCTAACGCTGTACTTGTCATAATAGAACCCTCCTTGTGTTATTTTGATTTTGTTTTGACCATAACAACAGAAAAAGGACACTCTCCGTTTTATTGGAAAATGTCCTTTTAATAGCATTCAACTATTAAGTTTTGAAAGGTTCTGATTTCTAAAACATCCCTTTTCAGTCCATATTAGTCCACCGAATGACACAAATTTGATGTCAATTTGATGTCAAACACTCGATAAACTCATAAAAGTCTATGGATTTTCTGATTCTTAGTACAACTTCGCACCTGCCGGAATCCGGTCATTCACCATGAGAAGATTTAATCCCTCATGTCCATCTTCCTCGTGTACTGCTGAAATCAGCATACCCTCGGAATCAATGCCCATCATCTTTCTCGGAGGCAAATTTACGATTGCAATCGCTGTCTTGCCAATCAGATCTTCTGGCTCGTAATACTCGTGAATACCGCTTAAAATCGTGCGTTTCCGGTCTGTTCCGTCATCCAGAGTGAACTTTAAAAGCTTCTTTGACTTCGGTACTGCTTCACATTCCAGAATCTTTACTGCACGGAAATCAGCCTTTGCAAAGGTATCGAAATCAATCATTTCTTCAAACAATGGTTCGATTTTTACGTTGGAGAAATCAATCTTTTCTGCAACCTTTTCCTCTGCCACAGCAGCATTTTCTACTGCCTTTTCAGCCTTCCCTTCGCCCTTCTTAGCGTCTAAGGACTTCATTGTCGGGAATAATAATACGTCACGGATGGCCGGGCTGTCAGTCAGAAGCATAACCAGACGGTCGATACCGTAGCCGATACCGCCTGTCGGAGGCATACCGATCTCCAGTGCGTTCAGGAAATCTTCATCGGTGTGCTGTGCTTCGTCATCGCCTGCTGCCGCATTTGCATCCTGCTGTGCAAAACGCTCTCTCTGGTCGATCGGATCGTTCAGCTCGGAGTACGCGTTACACATCTCCCAGGTGTTGATGAACAGCTCGAAACGCTCTACCTTGTTCGGGTCAGACGGTTTCTTCTTGGTGAGCGGGGAGATTGCCAGCGGGTGATCCATGATGAAGGTCGGCTGGATCAGTTCTTTCTCGCAGTACTCCTCGAAGAACAGGTTGATGATATCGCCCTTGGTGTGACGTGCCTCGTATTCGATGTGATGCTCGTCTGCCAGTCTCTTTGCTTCCTCATCGGTCTCAACTGCGTCAAAGTCGATGCCTGCATATTTCTTGATCGCATCGTTCATGGTCAGGCGTGCAAATGGCTTGCCGAAATCAATCTCGGTTCCGTTGTAGGTGAACTTGGTGCTTCCGCAAACATTCTCAGCCAGATAACGGAACATGCTCTCGGTCAGCTCCATCATGCCTTCATAGTCGGTGTATGCCTGGTACAGCTCCATCAGGGTGAATTCCGGGTTATGACGGGTATCAACACCCTCGTTGCGGTATACACGGCCAATCTCGAAGACTCTCTCAAGGCCGCCTACGATCAGTCTCTTTAAGTACAGCTCCAGGGAAATACGAAGCTTTACGTCCTCGTTGAGGGCATTGTAATGAGTCTCAAACGGACGTGCTGCTGCACCGCCGGCGTTGGATACCAGAGTCGGGGTCTCAACTTCCATGAAGTCTCTTCCTGCAAGGAAGTTACGGATCTCTTTGATGATCTGGGAACGTTTGATGAAGGTGTTCTTCACATCCTCATTCATGATCAGGTCTACGTATCTCTGGCGGTAACGCATATCGGTATCGGTGATTCCGTGGTATTTCTCCGGAAGGATCTGCAGGCTCTTGCTTAACAGAGTCATCTTCTCTGCGTGAATGGAAATCTCACCGGTCTTGGTGCGGAATGCATAGCCTTCTACACCGAAAATATCACCGATATCGGATTTCTTGAAATCTGCATAGGATTCTTCACCAATGGCATCTTTTGCCACGTATACCTGAATGGTTCCCTGTAAATCGCGGATGTTGCAGAAAGAAGCTTTACCCATGACACGTTTGAACATCATACGTCCGGCAATGGATACATGGATCGGCTGTGCGTCCATGATTGCTCTTCTTTCGTTATAATCTGCATTCAATGCTTCTTTTGCCTGTGCTTCGTCCATTCCTTCTGCGCTGAACGGTGCTCTTCCAGCCAGGATTTTCGCTTCGTGTTCATCGTAAAGCTTTTTCACTTCAACAGAATGATGCGTCTGGTTGTACTTTGTGATCTGGAACGGATCCTTGCCTGCTGCCTGAAGGTCTGCCAGTTTCTCACGGCGAACTTTCAAAAGCTGGTTGGTATCCGGCTCTTTTGCATTCTGCTGCTTTGCGTTCTGCTGCTCTGCCATCTTTTCCCTTACTCCTTTGTTTCTTCTATAAATAAATGATGTTGGGCAAAAAAGCATTTGCCCCATGGTATGATTAGGATACTCTCTGGATTTCCAGAACCTTGTACTGAAGTACGCCAGCCTGGGTCTCTACGTCTACCACGTCACCAACGCTCTTGCCGATCAGGGCTGCGCCTACCGGAGACTCGTTGGAGATCTTGTTCTGAAGGCTGTTTGCCTCGGTGGAACCTACGATTTTGAATTCCATCTCCTCATCAAAGTCTACGTCGTATACTTTTACTTTACATCCAACGCTTACTTTGTCTAAGTCGATCTCGTCCTCGTCTACAACCTCTGCGTTCTTTAACAGCTTCTCCAGCTCTTCGATACGCAGCTCGATGTCTCTCTGCTCGTCTTTTGCTGCATCGTACTCAGCGTTCTCGGATAAGTCGCCCTGCTCTCTTGCCTCTTTGATTTTCTGGGCGATTTCCTGTCTGCGGTTGATCTTTAAGTCCTGTAACTCATCTTCATACTTTTTTAAACCTTCATAGGTTAAAATGTGTTTCTTAGCATCTGCCATGTTGCTCATTTCCTTCCTTTTTACGTTGCCGGTAACTGCTGGCAACAAAATAAAATCCCCTCAAATCATTACTGCGTTCTGTCAGCGCCGGTCTTGTATTTTTAGCACAATTCCGCCTGCAGTAACAGGATTTTTCTTTGGTCATACATTCTGAATATTATACTTGAAAGCACTTTTCTTGTCAAGCACGGTATCGCGCCGGATTTCGCGGAATTTTGCCAGATTTTTGTTGCGCTGCATATCGAAAAAATGGTACGAACGCCCCACTGGTTCAAAACAATTTCGGCTCTAAATCGTTATCCCAGCATTCCGTACCGCCCCAGCAGTTCCACCAGCTGCTCCTCGGTTTCCAGCATGTTGCACTCCCGGCGGATCGTTGCAGAATGCGGAAGCCCGGCTGTGTACCAGGCGATGTGCTTGCGCATCTCCTTCATGCCGATGTACTCGCCTTTCAGTGCGACATGCATGCGGGTGTGGCGCAGGATCATCTCCCCGACCTCCACCGGTCCCGGAGCAGGAAGCACTTCCCCGGTTTCGAGGTAATGATTGATCCGGTGAAAGATCCATGGGTTTCCCCTGGCTCCACGGCCGACCATAAGGCCGTCGCAGCCGGTTTCGTCTAACATCCGCTTTGCATCCTGCGGCTCGAAGATGTCGCCGTTTCCGATGACCGGGATCTTCACGGCTTCTTTTACCTGCCGGATGATGTCCCAGTCTGCCTTGCCGGAATAGTACTGTTCCCTTGTTCTTCCGTGCACGGCCACCGCAGAGATGCCGCAGCTTTCTGCGATCTTCGCGATCTCCACGGCATTGACATGGTCATCGTCGAAACCTTTGCGGAACTTGACGGTAACCGGCTTGTGTACCTTTTTCACCAGAGCGGACAGCAGTTCTTCTACCAGCTTTGGATTTTTCATGAGTGCGGAGCCTTCGCCGTTTCCCACAATCTTCGGCACCGGGCAGCCCATGTTTAAATCAATGATGTCGTAAGGCCCGTCCTCGATCTGATGCGCAATATCGCTGACGATCTCCGGGTCGGAGCCAAACAGCTGGATGGATACCGGCCGTTCTCCCTCTCCGATCGCCATCAGGTCCTTTGTATTCCGGTTCTTATAGAGAATGGCTTTTGCACTGACCATCTCCGTCACCAGAAGGCCACAGCCCTGCTCCCTGCAAAGCTGGCGGAATGACATGTCAGTCACTCCGGCCATTGGCGCCAGGATCAGGTTATTCTCCAGTTCTACATTTCCAATGCGCAGTCTCATTCTTCCGGGCCCTCACCTGTATCATCCAGATCGGCCGGGTAGATTCCTGCTGTTTCCGGATCCGCCTCTGTTCCATAAGCTTCCTCTGTCTTAGAAGAATCTGCGCCAAAACCCGCTTTGAATGCTTCGGTGTCAATTCCGTAGCTCTCTGCCACTTCCTCCGCATCTTCCCCGAGATAAAATACCTTAAAGTACAGCTCCAGGGCCTTTAAAAATTCCTGTCCCTCCTGGCGGTACTGCTTGATCTTTAAATCGGCTCCGATCTCATCGCAGTAGCCGTCGTACTCGGAAATGGTATGCTTAAACTCCAGGGTACCGTCCGGCTCGAATTCCATGGTTAAAATACCGCCGCATTCCTCAGTAAACCAGACACACATCACGTGAAGCTGTTTCTTGACTGCCTCCGGGAGACTGTCAAACTCTTCATTAAAATAATACTTTTTTTCGTAGCTGTTAGAACCACAAAGAACGATATTTCCGTCCTGTCCTGTCATCTGTTGTTTTCCTCCTGAATCTGTTTTGCTGCCGCATTTTCAACGACAGGTCACACGCATGCATGCCCGTCCATATGCTCCTGCTGCAGATTGTCAAAAAAATTTCATATTCCTATACACGAAACACGCCCGGCGCAATATGCCGCCGGGCGGATCAATTTCATATTCTTATTTAGCCAGCATCTTCGCGATCTCGAACTGCTCCTCGGAGATGTCTTTCTTCATCTGGAGTGCTTCCTGAATATCGAAATCTACGAACTCGCCATGCTTGTAAGCAACCAGGCGGTTGCTCTTTCCTTCGCACAGAAGCTCTGCTGCCCTTGCACCCATAATAGACGCATAGACACGGTCCTTACAGGTCGGGGTGCCGCCACGCTGCATGTGGCCCAGAATGGTTGCACGGGTCTCGATGCCGGTAGCTGCCTCAATGCGGCGTGCCATGGAAGTGGAATGTCCGATGCCCTCTGCATTGATGATGATGTTGTGCTTTTTACCGCGCTTGCGATTCTCGATGATGCGGTCGATGAGGGCCTGCTCGTTGCCGTCGTAACGCTCCGGCAGCAAAATGTCCTCTGCGCCGTTTGCGATGCCGCACCACAATGCGATGTAGCCGGCATTACGTCCCATTACCTCAATGATACTGCAGCGCTCATGGGAAGTTGAGGTATCGCGCACTTTATCGATTGCCTCCATCGCGGTGTTGACTGCGGTATCGAAACCAATGGTGTAGTCCGTGCAGGCAATATCTAAATCGATGGTACCCGGAACACCGATGGTGTTTACTCCGAGTGCTGCCAGCTTTCCGGCTCCGCGGAAGGAACCGTCACCACCGATGACTACGATTCCGTCAATGCCATGCTTGCGGCAGATCTCTGCTCCGGCCTGCTGGCCTTCCGGAGTTACGAACTCCATACATCTTGCTGTATACAGGATAGTACCGCCACGGAAAATGATATTGGACACATCGGTACTGCTCATGTCTACGATTTCTTCCTGCAAAAGTCCTGCGTAACCTCGCATGATGCCCTTTACCTTCATGCCTTTGCTGATCGCAGTACGAACCACCGCACGAATGGCTGCGTTCATGCCCGGAGCATCACCTCCGCTTGTCAGGACACCGATTGTCTTTACTTGCTTTGCCATAGTTGTCTCCTCCTGTTACCCTTCAGTTTTAGCACTGCTGCCCTTTTTGTTTTGCCAGGCAGCAGAACCTCTCCATTCCGATTTTTCTATTTTAATCCAAATGCATTTTTTTTCATACAAAGTGTATTCTAAATCATTTTCCCTATCTTTTCAATCCCTTTTCCACAACTTTGACATTCTTTTCACCAATAATTTTCATGAGCTCAGAAAGAACTGTCTCCGATGCTGCCACATGCCAGTTGGCCGGAAGGATCTTTTTTGCCCGCTCTTTTTCCAGGTAAATGATCACCGTATCATTTCCGTCAGAGCCGCGCAGGACTGCGCTGACGGAAGGCCACAGCGCATCATACTGGGCCTTGTCCGTAAATTTCAGCCACAGATCCTTTGGCACCTGGTCAAACGGAATCACCTGCTCACAGATCAGCCGGCCCACCGGATCATCCCCGATGGAGGTTCTTCCGCTGATAAAGACCTTTGCATCTTCATTCAGCATATTGCGCTTGCTCTCGTAATCACGCGGGAAGACAATAACCTCCACTGAACCAACCATATCTTCGACAGTCACAAAGGCCATCTGCTGGCCATTCTTGGTAAGCTTCACCGTTTTTGCCGTGATCATGCCGCCAATGGTTACGCGGACACCATCCTCCACAACGGCTCTTCCACTCTCTTCGTCGACCATAAAATCAGTCGTCTTCGCGGTAATACTATTTTTCCAGGTTTCCAGATATTCATCCATCGGATGGCCGCTGATGTAAATGCCAAGGATTTCCTTCTCAAATGCGAGAAGCTCTTCTTTTGGGAATTCCGGCACATCCGGCATGGTGATCTGGTACTGCTGCTTTTCTTCCTCTGCCGCAAAATCGAAAAGACTGAGCTGACCCTCCAGTACATTTTTACGGTCTTTGGTTTTCTGGTCCAGAAGCTCCGGCGCGATCATGGTTTTCTGCCTGCGGTTACCAGGCAGCGAATCCATGGCTCCGGACTTGATGAAGTTCTCCAGGGTCCGCTTGTTGACCTCTCGTCCGCCCATGCGCTCCACGAAATCGTCGATGGAGGTAAAAAGTCCGTTGTTTTTGCGTTCTTTTATGATCTCATCCACCACATTGCGGCCGACGCTCTTAATCGCCGACAGGCCATAGCGGATGGCATCGCCGGAAACCGAGAAACCACTTTGCCCCTCATTGATATCCGGAGGCAGGATGCGGATACCAAGCTGGCGGCAGGTCAGGATGTACTCAGAAACCTTCGTGACATTATCCATGACCGATGTCATCAGCGCCGCAAAAAACTCCTTCGGATAATAATATTTCAGATACGCGGTCTGATACGCCACCACTGCGTAGCAGGCGGCGTGTGACTTATTAAAGGCGTATTTTGCGAAATCGATCATCTCGTCGTAAATATGGTTCGCGGTTTTCTCATCGATACCGTTTGCGATACAGCCCTTTACATTTTCCTCCGGGTTGCCGTACACAAAGTTCTGGCGTTCTTTTTCCATGACTGCAGTCTTCTTCTTGGACATGGCACGGCGCACCAGGTCGCTACGGCCCATGGTATACCCAGCCAGGTCACGTACGATCTGCATAACCTGCTCCTGGTACACAATACACCCATACGTCGGTCCCAGAATGTGCTCCAGCTGCGGGCATTCATAGGTGATGGAATCTTTGTCGTTCTTTCCTTTTAAATAGCGCGGGATAAAGTCCATCGGGCCCGGACGGTACAGGGAAATGCCTGCGATAATGTCCTCCAGGTTTTCCGGGCGCAGCTCCTTCATGAAGCTCTTCATTCCAGAACTTTCCAGCTGGAAGATGCCATCGCACTTTCCGGTGCCAATGGAAGCCAGGACCTGTTTATCGTTGTAATCGATCTTTTCCATCTCCAGATGGACGCCATAGTTTTCCTCCGCCTGGCGGACCGCATTCTGAATGACAGTCAGGGTACGAAGACCCAGGAAATCCATTTTCAACAGCCCCAGCTCTTCCAGGGTCGTCATCGTAAACTGCGTGGTGATGGTTCCGTCAGATGCGCGGGAAAGCGGCACAAATTCGTCCATCGCACGCTGACCGATCACGACACCAGCCGCATGCATGGAGGTGTGTCTCGGAAGTCCCTCCAGACGTTTTGCCATGTCAATGAGATAGTGTACCTCATCATCATTCTGGTATGCTTCCCGCAGGTCCGGGCTCTGTTTTAACGCCTTGTCAAGCGTCATGCCAAGATCACCCGGGATCATCTTGGCAATGGCATCACAACGTGCGTAAGGAAGGTCCAGGACACGTCCCACATCCCTCACAACACCCTTTGCTGCCAGGGTACCAAAGGTTACGATCTGCACCACCTGGTCTTTGCCGTATTTTTCCACAACATAGTCAATGACTTCCTGACGCCGTTCAAAACAGAAATCGATATCGATATCCGGCATGGACACGCGCTCCGGGTTTAAGAAACGCTCAAACAGGAGGTCATAGCGCACCGGATCGATATTGGTAATCTCCAGACAGTAGGAAACAATACTGCCCGCCGCAGACCCTCGTCCGGGTCCTACCATGATATCATGGGACCGTGCAAAGTGAATGAAGTCCCATACGATCAGGAAATAATCGACATAGCCCATGTTGTGGATAACGCCAAGCTCATAGGAAAGACGTTTCTGCAGGGTCCCGTCATCATCCGGGTAACGCTTTGCCATACCGTCCTGGCACAGCTTGTTTAAGTAGCTCCAGGAATCATAGCCCTCCGGCACCTCATATTTTGGCAGCTTTGTCACACCAAATTCAATCTCTACGTTGCATCGCTCAGCGATCTTATGGGTGTTATCGATGGCCTCCTGCGCATACGGGAACAGCGCCCGCATCTCTTCCTCCGATTTTACATAATACTGGCCGCCCTCGTAACGCATGCGGTTCTCATCAGACACCTTTTTTCCAGTCTGGATGCACAAAAGAATATCGTGTGCTGCCGCATCCTCTGCCAGGATATAGTGGATATCGTTGGTTGCCACCAGGTCCATGGAAAGTTCGCGGCTCATGCGCATAAGCCCCTGGTTTACGGTCTTCTGCGTGGAGATCCCGTGGTCCTGCAGCTCCAGAAAGAAATTTCCTTTTCCGAAAATTTCCTCATAATGTCTTGCAGAACGGCAGGCCTCCTCATACATGCCGCGGGCCAGATAACGCTGGACCTCGCCCGCCAGACAGGCGCTTAACGCAATAATACCCTCATGGTACGTCTCCAGCACCTCGTAATCCACACGCGGTTTATAATAAAAGCCATCCACAAATCCTTTGGAGACGATCTTCATCAGGTTGTGGTAGCCGGTATCGTTCTCCGCAAGAAGGACCAGATGGTAATAGCGGTCCTCGCCATTTGTATTCTCCCGGTCAAAGCGGGAGCCCGGTGCCACATACACCTCGCAGCCGATGATCGGCTTGATTCCCACTTCCCTTGCCGCGCGGTAAAAATCGATGACGCCGTACATAACGCCATGGTCCGTGATGGCCATGCTGTCCATGCCAAGCTCCTTTGCCCGCGCCGCCAGCTCTTTGATCTTACAGGATCCATCCAGAAGACTGTATTCTGTATGGACGTGTAAATGTGTAAATGCCACGTTTTCCTCCTTTTTTGTAACTGTTTTATTATGTGAAATATGCTGAACTGTCCTTTCGGTCCATACCCGCATCTTTTCGCGCAGGCATGGTATATCGAAAAACAGGGCGGAAATGATTTCATTTCCACCCTGCCATTTTCGCATCTTTGTATCAATTATCTCTTGGGGAAACGATCGAAAGGATCTTATTTTTCGCCCTTTAAGTACTTTTCAATGTTATCAAGTGCTTCTTTTTCGTCTTCTCCGTCAGCAGAAACGGTAATCTCCTCACCAGCACCCATGCCAAGTGTCATCATACCCATAATGCTCTTTGCGTTCACACGGGCATTATTATTCTCTACATAGATCTGACTGTCAAACTGGCTCGCAATCTGTACCAGCATTGCAACTGGTCTTGCCTCAAGTCCGGATGAAAGTCCAATGGTGATCGTTTTCTTTAACATAATTATCCTCCTCGTTTTCGGACACAATCAAAACTTCTTTCGTTTTTTGTTATGCCCCTGTGTCCGGCCGCAATACTGTGAACTTTACTCTGGCCGTTCCTGTCTTAGAACTTCTGCCATATTTCCCAGTTTTCTGAGACGATGGTTCACACCTGATTTACCGACCGGTGGGTCCAGAGCCTCTCCCAGCTCTTTTAATGTAGCCTCCGGTCTGGCCAGCCTTAACTCTGCGATTTCCCTTAAGGTTTCCGGCAGACTGTCAAGCCCTGCCGTGTCCCTGATGTAAATGATATCTTCCATCTGCTTGACTGCCGCCGATACCGTTTTATTGATATTGGCTGTCTCACAGTTTACCTGCCGGTTCACACTTCCGCGCATCTCCTTGAGAATGCGGATGTTCTCCAGCTCCATAAGCGCAACTGGTGCTTCCATAACATTCAGGATGTCAACGATCTGGCTGCCCTCTTTGATATAGACCACGAAATATTTTTTCCGCTGCACGATCTTAGCTTCGATTCCCATGGAAAAGATAAGACCCTGGATCTGCTTTGCCTTTGCTTCAGTCGCACAGGCAATCTCAAAATGGTAAAATTTTTCTGGATCGCTGATGGAACCTGCTGCCAGAAACGCTCCCCGTATAAACGCGCGTTTGCAGCAGCTCTGCATAAGAACCACATTCTGGGCCAGAGACAGGTTTTCCTCAATCTCCCCGTATGGGTCGATCAGCTTGACTGCCTGAAGCACCCGCATGGCATCCTCATGGTGAGTCACTGCCACGGTGCAGGTCCTGTTTTTGTGGTTTCCGATGCCCTGCCGTATGGAGACATCAATTCTTATATTAAATGTTTTTTTCAATAATGTAAAGTACTTTCTTGCAACTGCCACATTTTCCGTATGAATCTTTACCCGGTAACGGTTATTCTCCGAGATCTGGATGCGGCCACAGAGACTTAAGATCGCGGCGATCTCCGCGATCTGGCAATGTCTGGCCGGTGACAACTGTCTGGAAAGCTCTTCCTTCACTTTTGAAGAAAATGACATAATTTACTCCTGCTACTTTTCAATGTCCCGGTGTTCAATCTTCAGTCCGTATTCCTCAAAGCCGCTCAGATGCTGGTACAGGGCGTTCGCAACCGTAACGGAACGGTGCTTTCCACCGGTACAGCCAATGGCAACAACAAGCTGGTTTTTCCCCTCCTGCACATAATTGGGAATCAGAAAATCCAGCATTTCATAGAGCATGGAAAGGAAACGGTCTGCCGTACCACCCTGACGCACATAAGCCTGCACCTCTGCCTCCTGGCCGGTGTGACTGCGCAGCGCTTCCACATAATACGGATTCGGAAGAAAGCGCACGTCAAAAACCAGATCCGCATCATTCGGGATCCCATACTTAAAACCAAATGACAAGACCGTGATAAACAGATTCTGGTACCGATGATCCTGCACAAAGATCTTTTCGAGCTCCTTGCGCAGCTCCCGGGTCAGAAGACTGCTCGTATCCAGGATCACATCGGCCTGGCGCTTGATAAAGCCAAGCTTTTCCCGTTCCAGGCAGATGCCACTGTCGACCCGGCCCTTTCCGGCAAGCGGATGCGATCTTCTCGTTTCTTTATAGCGCTTCACCAGTGTAGTATCGCTGCTGTCCAGAAACAGGATTTCATACGGGACCTGCTGCTGTTTCCAGTTTTCCAGAACCTGCTCCAGCTGCGGCAGCTCTTCGCCGCTACGGATATCGATGCCAAGCGCCACTCGCTCATGGGCTGCAGGTTTTTGCATGACAAGCTCCACAAACGCTTCCATCAGGGGGATTGGCAGATTATCTACACAATAAAAGCCTAGATCCTCCAGCATTTTTAAAGCCGATGTTTTTCCGGCTCCCGACATTCCCGTCACGATTACCAGTCTCATCTGTACTCTCCTTTAAAATTCTCCCAGCAGCTTCACTTCCAGCTCCAGTTCCACACCAAACTGCTCCTTTACCTTCTCCTGCACCTGTCTGCAGAGAGAAAGGATATCCGCAGATGTGGCATGATCCCGGTTAATAACAAAGCCGCAGTGCTTTTCTGACACCTGGGCACCGCCCACCGTAAATCCGCGAAGCCCTGCGTCCTGGATCAGCTTTCCTGCAAAATGTCCCTCCGGGCGCTTAAAGGTACTCCCCGCACTCGGATATTCCAAAGGCTGCTTTTCCCGGCGCTTCGCCGCCAGGTCATCCATCACGGCACAGATCTCATCCGGGCTGCCCTGCTGCAGCGCAAGCACTGCCTCCAGCACAATGTAACCCTTTTTCTGGATGCAGCTGGTCCGGTAACCCAGCTCCAGTTTTTCTGCCGGAAGCGTTAAAACGTCTCCCTCCGGTGTCAGAACAGTCACCTCTTTTAAAACCTGGCAGAGTTCTCCGCCGTAGGCACCTGCGTTCATGACCACGGCACCGCCGATGGTTCCCGGAATCCCGGCTGCAAATTCAAAACCGGTCAGGGAAGCAGACAGGGCCTGTCTTGCCACATAAGAGAGCAGCGCACCTGCACCTGCCCGCACGAAATTTTCTTCCACTGTAACCTGGCCAAATGGTTTTCCAAAGGAGACCAGTACGCCGCGGTATCCCAGATCTCCCACCAGCAAATTGCTGCCGTTTCCGAGAATAGAATATGGAAGCTGTTCCTCCTTACAGATGGCAAGCACCTGCTTTAATTCTTCCGCGCTGGCCGGTTCGATGTAAATATCTGCCGGTCCGCCGGTGCGGAAGGTAGTATGGCGGCTCATGGGCTCATCTGTTAAACATGTGCCCGCTGTCACCGCCTGTTTCAGTCTTTCTGCTGCCTGTTTCATGTTGTTCCTTCTGCCTTTATTTTTTTGATCACTTTTCATACTCACAAGGGCTGCTGTTTTCGCAAGCGTCCCCGGCAGCCCGCATAGATGCTTTTCTTTCTACTTGTTACCCAGATTTGCCTGTACACGGTTGTAAAGCTCCTGGGCTGCGTTGTAGCCCATCTTCTTCTGACGGTAATTGACCGCAGCGGACTCAACGATGATCGCCAGGTTTCTGCCCGGACGGATCGGAATATTATGGCACACTACCTGGTTGCCTAAGAATTCCGTATAGCGGTCCTCCAGTCCCAGCCGGTCGTATTCCTTGTCCTTATCCCAGTCCTCCAGCTTGATGACCATGTCGATATTCTGGGTATCCTTGACGCTTTCAACACCGTACAGGGATTTAACATCGATGATGCCGATACCACGAAGCTCGATGAAATGCTTGGTGATATCCGGCGCACTTCCTACCAGGGTCGCGTCGCTGACCTTGCGGATCTCCACCACATCGTCAGATACCAGACGGTGGCCGCGCTTGATCAGCTCCAGAGCCGCCTCACTCTTACCGATGCCACTCTCGCCCATGATCAGGACACCTTCACCAAATACATCAACCAAAACACCATGAATGCTGATGCACGGAGCCAGCTTTACCTTCAGCCAGCGGATCACCTCTGCCATAAGATCGGAAGTGCTCTTATCCGATACCATGAGCGGCACCTGGTAATGCAGGCAAAGATCCTGCATGTCTTCATCCGGTTCCTGCCCACGGCTGTATACCACGCACGGGATCTCACTTGATAAGAGCTTGTCGTAACGCTCCACCCGCACTTCCCTCGGGAGGGTATTGATATAAGCCTGCTCCACATATCCGATGATCTGGACACGCTCCCGGTCAAAATGGTCGAAAAAGCCGGTCAGCTGCAGTGCCGGACGGTTTACATCCGGATGGCTTAAAACCACCTTGTCTGTATCAATATCCGGAAGTACATTTCTCATTTTCATTTTATCGATCAGTTCTGTAATCGTTACACCGTACATATTGCCCCGCTCCTTTATCTTTTTTATACCTGTTTTCAGAATAGTTTTATCATATCATATTTTCCGCAACTTGTCATTACCGTCCAAGTCCGGTGTTTATGCAGTAAAACTACAGCGTTACTGTTTTACACGTTTCCGGTTTCCTCTACGACCTCCACCGGCACATCCTCCTTCTTTTTCCGGAAAAAACGGTAAACACTCTCTGCCGCAGCACGGTTCATGCCAGGCACCTGGGCAAGTTCTTCCTCACTGGCGGCCTGCACCGCCTCGATGGACTGGAAATGCTTCATCAGCGCCTTGCGTCTGGTATCGCCGATTCCCGGAATATCATCTAAGATCGAGCGTACCTGGCTCTTGCTGCGCAGGCTGCGGTGATACTCGATTGCAAAGCGGTGTGCCTCATCCTGGATACGGGTAATAAGCCGGAAGCCTTCCGAATGCCGGTCAATGGGAATCTCCACATTCTGGTAATAGAGTCCGCGGGTGCGGTGATTGTCATCCTTTACCATGCCACAGACCGGAATGGAAA
This sequence comes from Clostridium sp. AM42-4, assembly GCF_003480105.1. Classification (NCBI taxonomy): domain Bacteria; kingdom Bacillati; phylum Bacillota; class Clostridia; order Eubacteriales; family Clostridiaceae; genus Clostridium; species Clostridium sp. AM42-4. The sequence continues at coordinate 43,736 of NZ_QUIK01000014.1, read as the reverse complement.
GTCCAAGCTCCGAAAGCACCTCCTCCGCAATATTGACCTGTCCCCGGCCGCCATCCATCATCAGAAGGTCTGGGAAGCGGGTAAAGCTTCCGAACTGCTTCTCCACACCGCGTTCCTTCAGCTGGGATAATTCCTCCAGACCGTGGGTAAAGCGCCGCATCAGCACCTCACGCATGGAAGCGTAATCGTTTGGCCCGATAACAGTCTTAATGCGGAATTTGCGGTAATCGCTGCGTTTGGGCTTGCCGTCCTCATAGACGACCATGGAACCAACCGATTCATATCCAGAAATATTGGAGATATCGAATGCCTCCATCCGGCGCACCCCGGAAAGACCAAGCCAGGAAGCCACCTCGTTCATAGCTCCCGTAGTGCGCATCTCCTCCCTCTGGTTCCGCTCAAAATCCTGCCGCAGCACCATGGAAGCATTTTTCCGGGCCAGCTCGACCAGCCGCTCCTTTTCTCCCTTTTTCGGCACCACAATGCGGACCTTCTGTCCTTTTCTGGTGCTGAGCCACTGCCCGATCACCTCCGTGTCCTCCAGCTCCTGCTGCACCCACAGTTCTTTTGGCAAAAACGGGGTTCCGGCATAAAACTGCTTCACAAAGCTGGTCAGGATCTGGCTGCTTTCCTTTTCAGCACCAATACGGATGCCAAAATGCTCCCGCCCGATCAGCTTGCCTTCCCGCACAAAGAAGACCTGCACCACTGCGTCCGTGTCATTCATCGCCAACGCGATGATATCGCGGTCCTCCATACTGCTGCTGGTAATCTTCTGCTTCTGGGCTACCTTTTTGACACTGGCCAAGAGATCCCGGTATTCCGCCGCCTTTTCGTATTCCATCTTTTCAGCTGCATCCATCATCTGATGCTCCAGCTGCTTTAAGAGATTGTCATAATGTCCGTTTAAGAACTCCAGCACCTGCCGGATATGTTCTGCGTATGCCTCTTTGCTGATATAACCCTGACACGGCGCGTCGCACTGCTTAATGTGATAATTTAAGCAGGGCCGGTCTTTACCGATGTCACGCGGCAGAAAACGGTTGCAGGTGCGCACCTTATAAAGCTTGTGGATCAGATCGATCGTATCTTTTACCGCTCCGGCACTGGTGTATGGACCAAAATACCGGCTCTTGTCCTTTTTCATGGTCCGCGCAAACTGCACCCGCGGAAAATCTTCTCCCACCGTCACACGGATGTATGGATAGGCCTTATCATCCTTTAACATGGTATTGTAGCGGGGCTGGTGTTCCTTGATCAGGTTGCATTCCAGCACCAGGGCCTCTAACTCCGAATCCGTCACAATGTACTCAAACCGGGCAATGCGGGAGACCATCTGCTGGATCTTGGCCGTTTTTCCGCGGCTGCTCTGAAAATACTGGCGCACCCGGTTCTTTAAGCTGATGGCCTTACCCACATAGATGATCTCATCCTTTGCATCGTGCATGATGTAGACGCCCGGCTGGGACGGAAGCTTTTTCAGTTCCTCTTCAATATCAAATAACATCGTTTTCTGTCTTCCCTTTCTCGTGCACTGTCTGTCAAAATTTCCAGGGATTCTGCTGAAGCTTCGACTGTCCCTGCAAAAATTTTAGCGCAGCCTGCTGCCATCATACCGCTTCTGCATGGTGAGGAAACGGCGCACCGCGTAAAGCTGCTCCTGCAATGATCCACGCTCTGGCTTCATGTCAAGCACCAGATACATGCTGTCCAGTTCCTGCTGGGTAATGCGGTTTTCCAGCTGCTTTAAGCATTTCATACGCAGGTCAAAATCCTCCGTGTCCAGAAACTGGATAAATGCCGGATCCGGAGCGCGGTCGGCATAGTGCTGCGTAATTTTCTGGTCTGATTCGAATGGTGCCATGTCCAGCGATTCTTCTGCTAACTCCGGGCTCTGTCCGGAAAATTCTACCCGTTCAAACCGCCACTTCTGGCTCACTTCCGGGTATTTCTCGTGATCTACCTCACTGGTAAACATATCGTAGGGCCGCACATACACCCCGTAGTCCCCGTAAAGCGCCTGGTAAACTACCATGCGTTCTCCAGTCTCTGAGTGCTTTGCCACCGCCACGATCTGGTACAGTTTATTTTTAAAATGCCGGTAAAATTCGCCCGGTCTTACGATTCGCTCTGTCATAGTTGATTCCTGCCTTTTTTCTTTATTTACACGGTTGGCGGAAGTGTTGTCCCAGTCTCCGGCGGAGTTCCCGGCTCCTCTACGGTTTCCAGCGCTTCCGAAAGAGCCTGGGCCGCCGGGAAATCCCCGACAGCCAGCTTTTCTCCTTTTTTGCCAGAAGAAGCATTCCCAACTGCACCGGCCTTTCCAGCAGAAGCAGAATTTTCCCTTTGTGTTTCGCCTCCACTCTGTGCTCCGTCTCCGCTCCGTTCTTCCGCTCCAGTTTGCGCACTAGCATCAGGCGGCACCGTCAGGGCATCATGCCCGGCTTCTTCCGGAGCATAGGTTGTCTCCGGAAGCCCGGCTCTGGAAGCTTCGATTGCTTTCTGTTCCTCCTCTGCCGCCTCCGGCGTTAAGAGTCCGTCCCAGTCGTAGGTGCAGGCTGCATCCCACAAAAGCCACTCGTTGTAGCCGCAGTCATAGACTGCCCGGATCTGGTCACGCACCTGCTCCCCGCCATATGGGATATGATTTTTCAGCCAGCTGGCCGTAAAATCCTGAAGCCACGGACGGACCTCTGCCACATGCTCTCCATTTAATCCGGCAAAGTATAATTCCTTTCTGGACTCGGTCAGCGCCGCACAGATAGTATCATACGGACGTATATCCGGGTGATCGATCCCATAGTTCCCATCTGAATAATGGGACGGATAGATCATAGGGCTGATATAATCCAGATGCTTCGCCATCTCCCCGTAGATCTGTCCGACGGAATCCGCATTCACATCACTGTTGATGATCGCGCCAAACACATCGGCCGACACAAACAGACCCTCTGCACTCAGCTTTTCATACTCGTATTCCATAAACTCTAGAATGATATCCGTCCGGCTGCGCCCCTTTGTGTCTTCCTCATCAAAGACGGCATCACGCATGCCTTTTTCCGTGCAGAAGCGCACATAGTCAAACTGGATCTCATCGAATCCCAGCTTTTTCGCTTCCAGTGCAACCTCCGTCAGATAATCCCAGGCTTCCTGTTTGTAAGGATTGACCCAAGCGTGGTCATCGCGGTCTTTAAACACGGTTCTATCGGACTTTTTCACACACCAGTCCGGCTGTGCCTCAGAAAGCCACGCATCGCGGAATGCCGGGATCCGCGCAATGGTATAGATGTTGTGTTCTTTCAGCTTCTGCATCAGCCCGGCCATATCTTCAATATAAACCTTCGTCGAACCAAGCTGGTTTATGAGCGGAGACTCCGTCTCGCACACTACGCGGCCAAAGTCATCCTTAAAATCAATGACCAGCGCATTGGCCTCGGTCTTATCAAACTCCTGAAGCAGATTATCCACCATGGCCGGAGTTCCTGCCACATAAGCAGAAATATAAATGCCCTTTGCCTTTATAGCATCCCGGTGCGGTCTGGATTCAATTTCAATTTCTGATATTAATTTTTGTTCTTCGGCTTCTGCATTCTGCCCTGCTCTGTCTGCTGCTGCATCCGCTTCCGTCTGATCCTGCGCATCGTTCCCCACCACGATCGGATCAGGTGCCGTGGCAATTTTCTCAGCATTATGGCGAAAGCTGCATCCCGTGATTGCAAAAATAAACAGTAACAGACCGGCCAGAAGCCATCTTCGTTTTTCTTTCATGCGCGTAATTCCTCTCCTGCATTCTAATTCTGTACGGAATTTTCAGTTTCGTTAGACATCAGTGAGATGCCAGTGGCGCACCCATTGATTCAGGAAATTTCTATCGCGTACAGTAACGTAAACCCACAGTATAAGCCGATTATAACACACATTCTATTTTTTTGACAAATCCAGGTGCAAAACGGACGCATCTATGATACAATAGCTCGCATGGAAAGGGGTATTAATTACTATGAAAATTGGATTTGACAATCAAAAGTACTTAAAGATGCAGTCCGAACACATCCGCGAGCGGATCAGCCAGTTCGGAGACAAGTTATATCTGGAGTTTGGCGGCAAGCTGTTTGACGACTACCATGCTTCCCGCGTCCTGCCGGGCTTTGCGCCGGACAGTAAGCTGAAAATGCTTCTGCAGTTAGCGGACCAGGCCGAGATCGTCATCGCGATCAATGCCGCAGATATTGAGAAAAACAAGATTCGCCACGACCTTGGCATCACCTATGATGCAGATGTTCTCCGTCTGATTCAGGAATACCGCGACAAGGGTCTGTATGTCGGCAGCGTTGTTATCACCCGCTACACCGGACAGCCTTCCGCAGATGTCTTTAAGACAAAGCTTGAGCATCTTGGCATCAAAGTATACCGTCATTATCCGATCGACGGATACCCGAACAACATCGCCCACATCGTAAGCGACGAGGGCTATGGAAAGAACGACTATATCGAAACCACCAAGCCGCTTGTCATCATCACCGCACCGGGACCTGGAAGCGGAAAAATGGCTACCTGCCTCTCCCAGCTCTACCATGAGAACAAGCGCGGCATCAAGGCTGGCTACGCAAAATTCGAGACCTTCCCGATCTGGAACATCCCGTTAAAGCATCCGGTCAACCTGGCATATGAGGCCGCTACCGCAGATTTAAACGATGTCAACATGATCGATCCGTTCCACTTAGAGGCTTACGGCGTGACTACCGTTAACTACAACCGTGACGTCGAGATCTATCCGGTTCTGGCTGCCATGTTCGAGGGCATCTACGGCTACTGCCCGTACAAATCCCCGACTGACATGGGCGTCAATATGGCCGGAAACTGCATCATCGATGATGAGGCATGCCAGGAGGCATCCCGCCAGGAAATCATCCGCCGTTACTACCAGGCATTAAACCGCGTGGCAAAAGACAAGGGCAGCAAGGACGAGGTTTACAAGATTGAGCTCCTTATGAAGCAGGCTAAGATCACAACCGACATGAGAAGTGTCGTTCCGGTTGCTGTAAACCTTGCCAAAGAGACCAACGCACCGACTGCAGCCATGGAGCTTCCGGACGGAAAGATCGTCACCGGAAAAACCACTGCCCTGCTTGGAGCTTCCGCAGCAGTCCTGTTAAACGCAGTCAAAGAACTCGGCGGCATTTCCGACGACATCCACTTAATCTCCCCGACCTTCATTGAGCCGATCCAGGGATTAAAGACCGGATACCTTGGAAGCAAAAACCCGCGTCTGCACACCGATGAGGTACTGATTGCCCTCTCCATGTGCGCCGCAACCGATCCGAACGCAAAGCTTGCATTAGAGCAGCTTCCGAAATTAAGAGGATGCGAGCTTCACACCTCTGTTATGCTCTCCTCTGTTGATACCAACACCTTCAAGAAGCTGGGCCTGAACCTGACTTCTGAACCGATCTACGAAAACAACCGGCTGTATCACTAATAGCCTAATTTTCTGGTTTACTATTATCTCACGAAAAAGGAGGCATTCCCATAAACAGGGAATGCCTCCTTTTCCGCTCTATTATGCTTTTGTCCCAAACATTTCCGGATGCGCTGCCACATACGCGGCCGCATATTCTTTATCTTTCCCGATCCGCTCTTTGAGTGCCTCCAGGGAGTCAAACTTCTGCTCCGGCCGCTCAAAATTTAAAAGCTGGACCTGAATGTTTTTTCCGTACAGATTTTCATCCAGTCCCATAACATAGGTTTCTACCCCGACCGGATTTTCTCCCTGGATCGTAGGTTTTCTGCCGATGTTGCTGACCCCGCCATAAAACGTTCCGTCGATCAGTACGCGGGAAACATACACGCCAAACGGCGGCAGATGCTTCTCTGGCGGCGGAAGGATATTGGCAGTCGGAAATCCCAGGACATCGCCGCCGATGTGGTTTCCATGTACCACGGTTCCGTGGATCGCATAAGGCTCACCTAAAAGCTCATTGGCTTTCTCGATGTTGCCGCGGTCCAGTTCTTCCCGGACATAGGTACTGCTGATATCCCGGTGCTCGTCCTGCTTTTTCTCGATGATGATCGTCTCGAACCCGTATTCCGGCCCCATCTTGCGAAGGAGCTCTGCGTTTCCGGCTCCTTTATAGCCAAAGCTGCAGTCCGGGCCGGCAACCACTGCCTTTGCGTGCATCTGGCCAGCCAGCACATCCGTGACAAAGCGTTCCGGCGACATGGTAGCCACCTCCCGGTTGAAGGGATACTCCACCAGATAGTCCATACCCATGACTTGCATGTTGTTGCGGCGTTCCTCGTTGGTGGTAATAACCGTCGCCCGCTTTCCTTCCACAACACCAAGCGGTGCCATGTCAAAGGTAAAGACTGCTGTCTTCCATCCGCGGCTTGCTTTTAAGTGCAGCATTTCTTTTAACAGCTTCTGGTGTCCCTGATGCCGCCCGTCAAATTTTCCAATGGTTACCACGGTTGGTTCCTCGATACAAAACTCCCTGGTCCCGGTAATTACCTTCATAACTAGTTTCCCCCAAGAAATATTTTCTGTGGCTGATAACGCCGTTTTTCTTCGCTGTAGCGGTAAATGCCAATGAAATGATGCTCACTGTCGTAGACCCGGACACCATCGAAGCGGTCTGCAGCCGATGCAGCCAAATTATGTTCGCTTTCAGAGCAGGCAGATAATTCTGCGTCCAAATTTCCTCCGCTCACAGATTTATCCGGCATTTCATGCTTCATCTCCTCTGCCAGCTCCGCCGTAAACGGATTCCCGTTATGTACCAGCTTGTCCCCTTCTCCCGGTTTTGTCACCAGCGCTGGAAGTCCCAGGAATACGCCTTCTACCGGGACCACGTATTCTTCTACGCGTCCTTCATCCCGAAGTTTCTCAATCTGGGACAGGGTCAGGCTGTCTTCCAGCTTAAAGCGGTCCACGCGGGTGCGGAGCAAAGATTCCATGCAGCCGCCGCAGCCCAGTTTTCTTCCAATATCGTAGCACAGGGTACGGATGTAGGTTCCCTTGGAACAGGTCACGGAAAATGTCACACGCGGCAGATCCACCTGCCCGATCTGGATATCCAGAATCTGAACCGGTCTTGGCTGACGCTCCACTTCCTTGCCCTGACGGGCCAGCTCGTAAAGCTTTTTCCCGTTGACCTTTAAAGCAGAGTACATCGGCGGGATCTGCATATAGTCACCAAGAAAGCTGTAGATTGCCTCCCGCACGGCTTCTTCGGTTACCTCGACCGGATACTCTGCCAGAACTGTTCCTGTAGTGTCCTGGGTATCGGTCTCCTGTCCCAGAAGCAGCACAGTGCGGTAGGTCTTGGTCTTATCGGTCAGCATATCGCAAAGTCTGGTGCCCTTGCCTAAACAGACCGGAAGTACCCCTTCCGCTGCCGGGTCCAAAGTACCAGTGTGCCCAATCTTTTTCATGCGCAGGATGCCGCGAAGCTTCGCTACCACATCGTGGGAGGTAAAGCCCTTTTCCTTGTATACATTGATGATTCCGTCCACTAGGCGTTGTACTCCTTTATCTGCTTTTCAATCAGTGCGGAAAGGTTGTTGATGACATCGTGCACGCTTCCGCTCATCGTACAGCCGGCTGCCCGGACATGTCCGCCGCCTCCAAAGAAGGAAGCCACCTTGCTGACGTTCACAAAGTTGTTGGAGCGCATGCTTACCTTGTATACATGGTTCTCCGTCTCATGAAGGAAGATGGCCACCTCTACACCGTCCGTTACCCGAAGCTGGTCGACAATGCCATCCAGGTCGGATGCTTCCACGCCGTAGAAATCCATGTCCTGCTTGCGCACAACACTGAAAATGCATTTGCCGTCTAAAAACAGCACACTCTCCAGCACAGCGCGTCCCATAATCTGGTTCTGCACATAGGTCTTTTTATAAAAGCTGCCGTCGATGATCTGAGAGAAGTTAATCCCTTTTTCCATCATCACTCCGGCTACTTCCATGGTCTTTGCGGTGGTATTGCTGTTTTTAAACACGTTGGTATCGTGGATGATGCCGGTATAGATGCACTCTGCCACCTCTTTGCTGATCTTTTCTTCGTCCAGAAAATCATACAAAAATTCACAGGTTGCACTAGCACTGGCATTTACAAAGTTGCTTGCAGCATAGCCTTTGTTGGTAATGTGGTGATCGATGCAGATGCTGGTCTTTGCAGTATCCAGATACACCACGTTGTTTCCGAGGCGTTCCCGGTCTCCGCTGTCTAAGCAGATGCAAAGCTCATACTGTTTTCCGGTATTGGAATCGGAACTGATCCGCTCAAACTGCTTTAAATAAGAAAACTTCACCGGAGGAGTCTCCAGATAGACATCCACCGTCTTTTCCGGATACTGCTCCGTAATATAGTTGCACACAGCAAGGCAGGAGCCCACACAGTCTCCGTCCGGTCTCACATGACCGGCAATGGCGATCGTGCCTGCGGCTTCCACCATTTCCATCAGTTTGCGTTCCTGCATTTACTGTCACTCCTTTCAGTCTTTCAAGTCTTTGGTGACCTCGTCGATCAGTCTGGACATGTTCACGCCATACTCGATGGACTGGTCCAGAACAAAGGTGATCTCCGGGGTATTTCTTAAGTTGACACGGTGTGCCAGCTCTCTGCGGATGTAGCCGACCGCACTCTTTAAGCCAGTCAGGGCATCCTTCGCGCGCTCCTCGTCGCCAAGTACGCTGATGTACGCCTTGCAATATTTTAAATCCGGCGTAACCTCTACTGCCACAACAGAAGTCATGGCACCATTTACACGCGGATCTTTGATCTCGGTGCGGATGATCTCACTGAGTTCTCTCTGCACTTCCATGTTGATTCTTGTATTTTTGATGCTGTTTTTACGCATTATTTTTCTTCCTCTCTAAATACTCTTAAAGGAAGCACCGGGCAAAACTGCCAGTGCTTCCTTCCTTAAGTTTCGGGGATCCATGACTGCCTGACATATCACTACAGCCACGAAATTTTCAAATCCTAAAATCCTAGCGCGGTACCTCTACCATCATGTAAGCTTCTACCATATCGTCTTCCTTGATATCGTTGAACTTCTCGAATACAAGACCGCACTCGTAACCGGTTGCAACTTCCTTGACATCGTCCTTGAAACGCTTTAAGGAAGCAAGCGCACCGTCGAAGATCTGCTCGCCATCACGGGTAATGCGGCAGGAGCATCCTCTCTGGAATTTACCATCCATAACATAAGCACCTGCAATGGTACCAACGCCGGATGCCTTGAAGGTCTGGCGGACAACTGCGTGACCGATGACCTGCTCCTCGTATACCGGGTCAAGCATACCCTTCATAGCTGCCTCGACATCCTCGATTGCCTGGTAGATGACGCGGTACAGACGCAGGTCTACCTTCTCGCGGTCTGCGATGGACTTCGCGGTAGCATCCGGACGTACGTTAAATCCGATGATGATCGCGTTGGAAGCGGATGCCAGGGATACATCGGACTCGTTGATCGCACCAACGCCGCCATGGATGACTTTGACTACAACTTCCTCGTTGGACAGTTTTACAAGACTCTGTTTTACTGCCTCTACGGAACCCTGTACATCTGCTTTTACGATGATCGGCAGTTCCTTCACATTACCAGCCTTGATCTGGCTGAACAGATCATCCAGGGAAATCTTAGCCTTGGTGTCTGCCAGTAATTTATTCTTGCTCTCAGAGATGAAGGTCTCTGCGTAGCTTCTTGCCTCTTTCTCGTTCTCGGTTGCCATCAGCACGTCGCCTGCACCCGGAACATCATTTAAGCCGAGGATCTCAACCGGCATGGACGGACCAGCCTCTTTGACTCTGCGGCCCTTATCGTCCATCATTGCACGGACTTTACCATAGCACGGTCCTGCGGTTACGTTATCGCCCACACGCAGGGTACCTTTCTGTACCAGAATGGTAGCAACCGGTCCTTTGCCCTTATCCAGCTCAGCCTCGATGACAAGACCTCTTGCGCGGCGGTTCGGGTTTGCCTTTAACTCTTTTACCTCTGCAGTCAGAAGGATCATCTCCAGAAGTTCCGGAATACCTTCCTTGGTGTGTGCAGATACCGGTACGAATACGGTATTTCCGCCCCAGTCCTCCGGAATCAGCTCATACTCAGCCAGCTCCTGCTTTACGCGGTCTACGTTTGCAGATGGCTTATCAATCTTGTTGATGGCAACAATGATGTCAACGCCTGCAGCTTTTGCATGGTTAATTGCCTCAACGGTCTGCGGCATAACGCCATCGTCTGCTGCTACAACCAGGATCGCGATATCGGTAGACTGAGCACCACGCATACGCATTGCGGTGAATGCTTCATGTCCCGGGGTATCCAGGAAGGTGATCTGCTGTCCACGTACATCTACCGTGTAAGCACCGATGTGCTGGGTGATGCCGCCTGCCTCGCGGGAGGTAACGTTCGTCTGACGGATCGCGTCAAGCAGGGAAGTTTTACCATGGTCAACGTGTCCCATAACGCAGACTACCGGCGGTCTGGAAACCATATCTTCCTCGTTCTCCTCGTCCTCTTTTAAGAGCTCAGCGATGACATCGACCTTCTCCTCTTTCTCGCAGAGAACATCGTACTCTACTGCGATCTCCTCAGCCTGCTCGAAGTCAATCTCGGAGTTTAAGGTTACGATCTTGCCCTGTAAGAACAGCTTCTTAACGATTGCAGACGGCTGCAGCTTCATCTTGTCAGCCAGCTCCTTGATGGTCAGAACATCAGGAATGGTAATTACCTTTACGGTCTCCTCTACCTTCTCCTCAACCGGCTTCTGCGGCATGATGAACGGATGCTTGGAAACCTTGCCATTCTTGTTTCTTGGTCCGTCTTCCATCATTCTGGTCTTATCGTATTTATCTTTCTTGTGTGCATTGTTGGTCTGCTGACGGTTGTTGGTTGGCTTGGTCTGGATCGGGGTATCATAGTTCTTGGAGCCGCCGTCTCTCTGACCCGGTCTTCCTGCACCGCCCTGACGGTTTCCGCCAAAGCCACCCTGGCGGTTATCGCGGTTTCCACCGAAGCCGCCGCCCTGGCGGTTGTCTCTGTTGCCACCGAAGCCGCCGCCCTGACGGTTGTCTCTGTTGCCGCCAAAGCCGCCGCCCTGACGGTTGTTATCACGGTTAAAGCCGCCCTCGCGGTTTCCACCAAAGCCACCCTGGCGGTTGTTATCGCGGTTTCCACCGAAGCCACCCTGGCGGTTGTTGTCACGGTTTCCGCCAAAGCCGCCCTGGCGGTTGTTGTCGCGGTTTCCGTTAAAGCCGCCCTGACGGTTGTTGTCGCGGTTTCCGTTAAAGCCGCCCTGGCGGTTGTTGTCGCGGTTTCCGTTAAAACCACCCTGACGGTTGTTGTCGCGGTTTCCGTTAAAACCACCCTGACGGTTGTTGTCGCGGTTTCCATTAAAACCACCCTGACGGTTGTTATCGCGGTTTCCGTTAAAACCACCCTGACGGTTGTTATCGCGGTTTCCGTTAAAGCCGCCCTGACGGTTGTTGTCACGGTTTTCTGCGGTCTGTGCCGGTCTTGCCTGCTGTCCCTCTGCCGGTTTGCTTGCCTGTGGTGCTGCTGCCTGCTGCGCCTGTGCAGCTGTGCTCTGTGCCTGCGGGCGTGCTGCCTGCTTCGGCTGTGCCGGTCTCTGCTGGGAATTCTGCGGACGGTATACCGCTGCCAGCTTCTTCTTCGGTGCTGCACCCTCAGCCTTCTGCTCAGATCCGCCCAGAGCCTTCTTTACCATGCTGACCTGTGCATCACTTACATTGGATGAATGGGATGTTACATCCTGATGGTTCTTCTGTAACACATCTAATACGTCTTTGCTGGTCTTCCCCAGCTCTTTTGCCAGTTCATTTACTCTCATACTCACTACCTCCGATTATATTCATTTGTTTCACGATTGCCTTTGCCAGTCCTGCATCCACAACGGCTAACGATGCACGCATCTGCTTGCCCATGGAATGCCCAAGTTCCTCTTTTCCGCCTAAAAACAAGATGGGGACTTTATAGTAAGTACACATATTGGTAAACATTTTTTTCGTGTTGTCGGAAGCCTCCTCTGATACGATGACCAGGTGGGCTTTTCCGCTCTTTACGGCTTTCTCCGTAGAGAATTCTCCGCTTGCAGTCTTCCCGGCCTTGGTTGCCAGTCCGACCAGGTTCAGGATTTTCTGTCTGTTATCCAAGCTGTTCCATCTCCTTTTCCAGTGTCTCGTACACCTCTTTTGGAATTGCCATCTTGAAAGAACGCTCCAGCCCTTTTCCCTTTACTGCTTTTTTGAAGCAGTCCATAGACGGGCAGATGTAAGCGCCGCGCCCGTTCTTTCGTCCGGTCGCATCGACTACGAATTCCCCTTCCGGTGTCTTCAGTATACGGATCATTTCTTTTTTGTTTTTCATTTCGCCGCAGCCGATACACTGTCTCTGCGGAAATTTCTTCGCATTCACCAATTGCTCACTTCCTATTCCAATCTTGTTCCAGTCTTACAGGTAACTGTCCGGTAACTGTCCGGTAACTTTCCGTTACACGCCCAGTCTGTTTTTGCGTTTAGAACTCTTCTTTGTTCTCTGAATAATCATCGGTAGCGGATACTTCGAAATCAGCATCCAGGTTGTCATAGACACCCTCTTCCTGATAGTCGATTCCCATTTCCTCGAACAGGCCCAGCTCTCTTGCCTGAGTCTCACTCTTGATATCGATCTTGTAACCGGTCAGACGTGCTGCCAGTCTTGCATTCTGTCCCTCTTTACCGATTGCCAGGGAAAGCTGGTAATCCGGAACGATAACCTGTGCCTCTTTGCTCTCTTCGTCTGCAACAACGCAGATGACCTTTGCCGGGCTAAGTGCGTTCTCGATCATGAATGCCGGGTTCTCATCCCAGGTGATGATATCAATCTTCTCACCGCGCAGCTCGTTTACGATGGAGTTGACACGGGCACCATTCATGCCGACACATGCGCCAACCGGATCTACGTTCGGGTCGTTGGAGCATACAGCGATCTTGGTTCTGGAGCCTGCCTCACGGGCGATTGCCTTGATCTCAACGGTGCCGTCTTTTACCTCGGTAACCTCTTCCTCGAACAGGCGCTTTACCAGGTCCGGATGAGTGCGGGATACAGAGATACGCGGTCCCTTCGGGGTGTCCTTAACTTCCAGGACATACACTTTGATACGCTCGGTCGGCTTAAATACCTCGCCCTTTACCTGCTCAGCCTCGTTTAAGATCGCGTCAACCTTTCCTAAGTTGATGCTGACATTCTTGCCAAGGTAACGCTGCACGATACCGGTTACCACATCTTTCTCTTTCTGATACCACTCGTTGAACTGCATGCTGCGCTCTTCCTCGCGGATTTTCTGCAGGATGACGTTCTTTGCGTTCTGGGTAGCAATACGTCCGAAGGACTTAGACTCGATCGGGCAGTTGATGATATCACCTAAGAAGAACTTCGGGTTTTTCAGTCTTGCTTCTGCGTAGCTGATCTGGGTTAACGGATCTTCTACCTCTTCCACAACCTCTTTCTCTGCGTATACAGAGAAATCACCGGTCTCCGGGTTGATGTTTACTTTGATGTTATCTGCTTTGCCGAAATGGTTCTTGCAGGCAGTCAGCAGAGAGTTCTCGATTGCTTCAAGCAGGGTAGCCTTGCTGATGTTTTTTTCCTTTTCCAGCAGGTTTAATGCCTCGATTAATTCCTTATTCATGGTTTTATCCTCCTAAAATCCTTCTGTTTAAAAATCAAACGCCAGCCGGATCAGTGCAATGTCCGGACGTTCAAATACCAGTTCGCCCTCTGCCGTTTCGATGGTCACAGTTTCTTTATCGTATGCTTTTAAGATTCCGGTAAATTCTTTCTGTTTGTTCTGGGCCTTGTAAAGACGGATTTCTACTTCCTCGCCCAGGCTGCGCTCAAAGTCACGCTCCTTCTTCAGCGGACGGCCAAGTCCCGGGGAGCTGACCTCCAGAATGTAGCTGTCCTCGATGAAATCGGTCTGGTCAAGCCAGTCACTCAAAATACGGCTGATGACCTCACAGTCGTCTACCGCAATGCCGCCCTCTTTGTCAATGTAGGCACGCAGATACCAGGTGCCGGCTTCCTTTACATATTCCACATCCCAGAGTTCAAAATTGTGCTCTGCAAGAACCGGAAGCAGGAATGCTTCTGTTTTGGATTCGTATTCTTCTCTTCTTGTCATGATTGTCACCTCTCTTCACGTCATGCACTGACAATCCGCTGTTTGCAGATCATTCTTTGCCATTCAGACTGATGGGCAGCTGCCTCTTGTCTTCCAGCCATACCAAAAGTACCTGTGCAAACTGCGCATTCCGGCATCACCGCGCTCTGGCAAAAAATTGAGAGTGGACGTATGCCCACTCTCAGACTGTCAGATTATCATGTTATCGTTGTTATTATAGCACCTGTTTTTCGGAAATGCAAGGGCTTTTGTGCCAATAAAATGGAATAATATAGAAATAATAACATGGAAATTTTTATCACAGGGAAAGCCCGCAAAGGAACCGTATTGCATTTTCTTCATATTATAAAATATAAATGGAAGGAGGACCAGCCATGGAACCCCTCTTAAAAGCATGCGGGATCAGCTACTCGTATCACACCTTAAGCGGAGCTACCCCCGCCCTTTCCGATATTTCCTTCACCGTAAGCCCCGGTGAATTTCTCGCCATCGTCGGTCCATCCGGCTGCGGCAAATCCACACTGCTCAATCTCCTGTCCGGGCTGCTCTCCCCGGAGGAAGGAAGCATTTATATAGAAGATACCCCGATCAGGGAGGCGCGCTCCGGGATCGGCTATATGCTGCAGCGGGACCACCTCTTTGAATGGCGCTCCATACGGGAAAATGCCGCTCTGGGGCTGGAGATCCGCCACCAGAAAAATAAGGAAACCCTGCAGGAGCTGGATGAAATGCTGGAAAGCTACGGTCTTACTGCATTCGCGCACGCAAAACCCTCTGAGCTTTCCGGCGGCATGCGCCAGCGGGCTGCACTCATCCGTACCCTGATCCTAAAGCCGGACCTGCTGCTTTTGGATGAGCCCTTTTCCGCCCTCGATTACCAGACCAGGCTTTCTGTCTGCGATGACATTGCCTCGATCATCCGGGACACAAAAAAGACTGCCATACTGATCACCCATGACCTTGCAGAAGCCATCAGCACTGCTGACCGCGTGCTGGTCCTCTCCGCAAGGCCCGGACGGATCAGGGCAGAGATTCCCTTATCCTTCAGTGACCAGTACGACAGTCCCTTAAAGCGCAGAAACGCCCCGGAATTTTCCGGCTATTTTAACCAGGTCTGGAACGAGCTGCGGTCATCCATGTGAACCTTCACTTGGAAGCGATTGCCCGAGAAGGATCTGACGAATTGTGCCCCTTCACTTGGAAGCGGTACTCCGTCCACACCGGAAACCGGTTTTCCGGTCAGATTGCCTTCCAGTATATGATGCCATCGCGTTCCGAGCGCTCAATGAAGCCCTCTCCCATCATATATTCCATGCAGGAAAAGGTCTTGGCCCAGATCTGGGTGCAGGAAGCAAAATGTGCATAATCTGGCGGTCCCTGGCTTCTCCCGTACGTCCGCACGCTGATGTCGCGGGTCGTCAGGGCCGTACCAGCCTCCTCCAGTACATGCTTCATGCTCTCACATTTGTCCATGTAACCGAAAATGATCCGGTTTACCTCTTTTTCAATATCTTTGATCTCCCCATAATGGCAGGGAAGAAAATAACAATCCCGGTACTTATGCTTTAGCTCACTAAGGGAGTCCAGATAACATTTGAGCATCCCAAGGTCCGTCTCCTGGGTACCAACGATCGGGACAATGGTGGTCATGATCTGGTCCCCCACAAACATCAGCTTTTTTTCCGGCTCATAAAGCCCACACTGCCCGAAGGTATGTCCTTTTAAGAGCACAACCTGGAAACAATACCCGCCATAAGAAAGCATCTCACCCGGATGGATGGGAATAAACTGAAGCTCCGGCGGGATTTCCATGGATGCATACGCCTTTGTGGTGTATTCCATGAACGTGTCGTATACCTCCGGCGTTTCCTCTTTCGTAACACCGACAATACGCAGATTCTCGATCCGGGCATGCTCATCAGCCAGATAGCTGTGCAAAAGGTCTACCCGTTTTCTGGTCTCATCCGGGTTCATGAACGCCCGGGCACCAAGTGCCTGTAATCTTGGGACCAGGCCTGTGTGGTCCGGATGCTCATGGGTAATGAAAATGTCCAGCTTTTTATAATCGATTCCAAGGGCATCGGCCATGCCCTTTAAAATATTCCAGTCCCGCTCCGTATTATTGGAAGTATCGACCATCAGGCTGCGGTCTTCTCCACGGATAATATAAAGGTTGCGGGGACTCATATGGCGGTTCTCGTACGGAATGGTTTCCAGAAAAATATTCTTTTTTATCTCCCTCATACCGGCCCCTCCTGTGTTTTGCACTACGTATTATTCTAGGCATTTTCCCCAAAATTGTCAAACCAATTTGCGGCATATTGCACTTGTTTCGGAGATTGTACAAGCGCTCCTGAGAGATTTTTTCATATAACAATATTGTTAACGTAATAAGACCGTGGAAGTTGCCTCCGGCAGCTTCCACGGTCCCTCATTTTTCAATTTATTTGTTATTTACTGTGCATTTTCCATCTTTCCAGCCATCTTCTGCGCAACCACGATCAGGACGATTGCTGCTGCTGCCAGGATTGCAGATCCGATGAAGCCTAAGGTATACTGGCCAGTTGTGTCGTAGAAGTAGGCACTGATCTTAGGTCCTACAAAAGCACCGATGCCGTATCCGATAAAGATCAAGCCGTAGTTACGGTTGTAGAATTTGGATCCGAAGATCATGCGGACCATCGGGGCAAATACAACAAGCAGTCCGCCGAAGGAGAAGCCAACCAGCACAACGCATACCAGGAAGAACGGTAAGGTAGATGCCTGAGTCAGCATTAACATGGATGCACCATTGATCACCATCAAGAGGATCAGGCTCTTCCAGCCTTTTAAAATATCATAGATGAAGCCGAAGCCGATACGTCCGCACATGTTGGACAGGGTCATAATGGATACGCATAATGCTGCGGTCATGGCAGACTGTCCGATCTGACGCTGTGCGATCGGGCTGGTGAAGGAAACCATCATGGTTCCTGCTGCGTTTGCGAAGATGAACATCAGGAGCAGTACCCAGAATACCGGGGTCTTCACCATCTCGCCCATGCTGTAATCCCTGGTCTTTAATACCTTTGCCTGCTCAGCAGACGGTTTCCAGCCTTCCGGTGCCCAGCCTTCCGGACACGGAACGATCATCCATGCAACCGCACCAACACCGATCAGAAATACGATACCAAGCACGCGGCAGGTCATCTGTGCACCTAATTTGGTGATGAGCATCTGGGCGATCGGGCTCATGATGAAAGGTCCGCAGGAAGCGCCTGCCTGAACCAGACCGGAAATAGAACCGGAACGGTCCGGGAACCATTTTAATGCAGTCGGGAGACATGCCGGGTAGATCATACCGCCGCCGGCACCAGCCATCAGTCCGTAGAAAATGTAAAGCTGCGGAATGCTGGATGCAAAACCGGTTAAGAACCAGCCGCCGGCAAACAGGCAGAGACCAATGTAGATCGTGGTCCTAGGACTGATCTTCTCTGCGAGGGAACCGCCGATAAATCCAACTGCACAATAAGTAAACATGTAAATCGTGTACGCCAGCGCAAACGCGGAATCACTCCAGCCGAACTTTGTGGTTAACGGAATACAGAATAAGCTGAAATATGCGGTTGCAGAGGTAAACAGACTCTGCAGCCATACGCCTGCGAATACTCTCCAGCGTGTTGCTTTTGTAATCTTCATACTCTAAAACTCTCCTTCTTTAAAACTCTTGGAAGCTTCTTACAACTCCATGGAAGCCTTCCCTGAAACTTCTTGAAAACTCCTCTAAAACTTTTCTGTCACTGTTCTAGCATACTTCCTCTTCCTGAAGTCTGTGGCGTTCCTCCAGAACACTCATGATCGTGTCGTACTCCCGGTCCAGCTTATAAAACAGCAGTAAGAACAGGATCGCCACGAAAACAGCCAGTGGTGCATAGTAGAACATGATGCGGATTCCTTTCATTGCCATTGCGCTCTGAACGGCAAGCTTTCCGTCATATCCGTACGCCCCCAGCACCCAGCCGATCACGGCAGAGGCAAGAGCAGATCCAACACGCACGCCCAGAGATGCTGCGGAATATACAAAGCCCTCCGCACGGGTGCCGGTTTTGTATTCACCGTACTCAATGCTGTCTGCGATCATGCCAAACTTTGTGGCAGAGATGCAGGCAACACCCATTCCGCGAAGAATCAGGCCCAGGTACATCAGACCCATGGACCGTTCTGCAAACAGGATCAGCACCAGCTGTCCTGCAATGCCCATTCCAGCCCCTCCGTAAAGAGCCACATTGCGCTTTCCAATCTTCTGCACAATCGGGATCAGAAGCAGCGGCACCAGGATGGAAGCAAAGGTGGAACACATCATCATGGTCTTATTGTAGCCCGCATCCTGCATCACATATTTTGCGAAATACATATTCATGCCGTACAGACTTGTCATGGCTGTATAGAAAATGTTGATCAGCAGCATGATAAACCAGTACTTATTCGCAAACAGGATCTTGACGCCCTGAAGCAGGGAAAGCGAACTTTTCTTTCCGGTCTTCTGCTCCATGACACCGGACCCGACCCGCTCTTTGCATCCCAAAAACGTGATCAGGAACAGGACAATGGAAGCAACGCCCACAAGCAGGAAGGTTCTCTGCCAGCCTGCCGGGCCGCCGCCGAATTTTTCAACGAGGTCCGGTGCATAAGAGCTGATCACAAAGACGCCCAGAGCCCCGAGGCTGGCACGGCTAATCGACAGAAGCGCCCGCTCATTCTGCTTGTTCGTCATAACACTGCTTAACACACCGTACGGCACATTCATGGATGTGAAAATGCAGGTGGCCATCAGATTATATGACAGAAATGCGTAGATGACTTTTCCGGTCTCACTGAAGTTTGGCACAGTGAACAAGAGGACACAGCCAATACAGTACGGAATCACCATCCACAATAGCCAGGGCCTGGCCTTTCCCAAAGGTGAATGGACATTTTCTATGATGTATCCCATCATCATATCAGAAATACCATCAAATATCTTGCTGACCAGCAGCACCGTTCCTACCGTCGCGGCACTGATGCAGGCCACATCGGTGTAAAAGAACACGATATAGGAACCGATCGCACCGTAAATGAAACAGAAGGAAAAGTCACCCAGTCCATAACACAGATACTCCATCAGATCAATCTTGTTTCTCTTTGATACATTTTTAAAACCAAAGTTACCCATTTGTATATCCCCAGCTTTTCCTAGCACTGCAGGGTGCCAAGATCCAGCGCAACGTCTCTTCCGTTGAACTTGCCTGCTGCGCGGCTGGTACCGAGCCAGTAAACCATGTCAGAAATATCCTCTACATCCAGGAACGGTACGCCTGCATACATCTCTTTGTAGTCCTTAAAGTTCTTGCCGGTCAGTTCATTGATGAACTCTACATAGCTCTGGGTCTCGCACATCGGGGTCTTTACCTTGGTCGGGCAAAGTGCATTGACAATGATGCCCTTGCTTCCTACTTCCTTCGCAAGAGTCTTGGTCAGTCCCAGAACGCCCCATTTTGCCATGCAGTAGGTTGCTAATTTCGGAGTTCCGTACAGGCCGCTGGTAGAAGCAATGTTGATGATTCTTCCAAAGCCCTGCTTTAACATATACTGGGTTGCGTATTTGTCGGTTCTCCAGGTACCGATCAGGTCGATGTTGATGACCTTCTCTACCTGCTCATCGGTCAGCTCCCAGGTATTACCGAAATTGATCACGCCTGCATTTGCGATCACCACATCAAGACGTCCGAATTTTTCCCAGGCAGCTGCAAACAGCGCTTCCATATCCGGTGTGCTGCAGATGTTTGCCTTCATTGCAAGAACATCCGCACCAAGCTCCTTTAATTCCCGGATGGTTTCCTGAAATCTCTCATCCTCCGGATCCAGCATATCGGCAAGAACAACATTAAAACCGTTCTCCGCGTACTTTACTGCATGGGCACGTCCCTGTCCCATGGCACCACCTGTGATCAATACTGTTTTCTTCTCTGTACTCATTTTTCCTTCTCCTTTTACATATTCCGTTATTTTTTTAACTTGTTGCCTTACCCACACTATACCTGTTCAAACCGTTTTAAGGTCAATGGGACAGTTAGCACAAAAAAACAGAGTGCTTTTTGGCACTCTGCACAATCATTTTTGCTGTATTTTTAGCAAAACTCTATTATTTTTTCACAATATCAACTTTTTATAATCAGCGATGCTTCTTTTTCTTCCACCAAGGATATCTGCATCGCCGACACCAACTCACCCATTGGGATTTTCATCGTTATTGTTCACGCTTTTATTCCGCCTTGATTGGGAACCAGACAATATGCCAGTTATAATATTCTTCCTCCGGCTTTGTCATGCACACCACCTGGGTCACTACATCCCCGGCAAGGCTTAAGCCATTTTCTTTTAGATACTGAAAACCGCCCTGCAGACTTTCCAACGACAAGTACTTTCCCGACCGGGACGGTACACAGGTATGGACGCATGGACACGGCGGATAATACTGTACCAGCTCTGACTCGGCGACATGCAAAAGCGGGGCATATTCCTCATGAAGCCCCATTCCAAAATCGAATTCCGACTCTCCGGCCTTGATCTTATTCTGGTAAAACACCGCACAGGAAAAGACAAATGGCTCCTTCTCAGTCCATTCTGAGATCAGTTCCAGCTGTTCCTTCTTTTTAAACAACGTATAGTTTTTCTGCGTATTCATCCGGTAGATTCCGGGCCGTTCCTCGATCCGGAACCTTCCCACACTGTCTTTGGCATCCTGCAGCATCTTCTGGCTCTGCCGGATGCGCTTTAACAGGTTCATCTGCCGGACAATTTCCTGCTGGATCACCGCTTCCTGGTCCACCATGCGTTCCCGGATCTCACCCAGATCATGGCTCCGGAACAGCTCTGCCACTTCCTCCAGCGAAAATCCATAGTTCTGGTAATGTCTGGCCCGCAAAAGCATATGAAAGTCCCAGGTATTGTAATACCGGTATCCCGTCTCTGGATCTCGCACCGGACTTATGATATTCCGGCTTTCATAATAACGGATCGCTTCCGACGAAATCCCCAGCAGCTTTGCCATGGTCCCAATACTATATTTCTGATACATTCCCCTTCCCCCTTAAAAACCCTCAAGCTGTTTGAAGGATTTTTGCATTCTTTGGTAAAATTATAACATATTTTTCACACTTGTAAAACCGCGATTCTGGTGCTATATTCTAGCATGGAAAGGAAGGAATTTTACTTATGATCACAAGACCTGAGATTATAGAAGGACTCCGCCGACACATTCAGCGCATCGGCGGACAGGAAAACTTAAAAATGTTAGAAGTAGAACCGGGCCATGCCCGGCTTTCAATTGAATTGCCGGAGGAAGCCTTAAACCTGTATGGAAATGCACACGGCGGCTTTCTCTTCTCTCTCTGCGATATCGCAGCAGGCATGGCCACCTATGCCTACGAGGTCACAAGTGTGACCCAGTGCGCCGGCATTAACTTTGTGTGCGGTGTCAGTTCCGGAACGCTCTATGTGGAATCTAATATCGTTCACAAGGGAAGACAGACCGCCGTCTGCCGCGTGGATATCACAAATGAAGACGGAAAGCTGGTGGCAACCGGAAACTTCACGATGTTCCTTGGAAAGGAAATCTAACCATATCGTTTATTTTGCCAGATCTTTAATGACTTCGGAGGCGATGATCAGTCCCACAACGGACGGCACAAATGCATTGGAGCCCGGAATATCCCTGCGCTCGGTGCATTTGTGTGCTGCTCCCGGCGGGCAGATGCAGTGGTTGCGACAGCTGATGGACATATCCTCGATCGGTCTGGTCGGCTGCTCTTTGGAGTAAACCACCTTCAGCTTCTTCACGCCACGTTTTTTCAGTTCCCGGCGCATGACCTTTGCTAACGGGCAGACGGAGGTTTTATAAATGTCTGACACCTCAAACATGGCTGGGTTTAACTTATTTCCGGCACCCATGCTGCTGATGATCGGCACCTTTTTCTCCTGCGCTTCCATAACCAGCTGCAGCTTTGCCGTTACGGTATCGACTGCGTCGATCACATAGGAATACTGGGAAAAGTCAAAATCATCTTTTGTCTCTGGCAGGTAAAAACACTTATGTGTGGTTACCTTACAATCCGGGTTGATGTCGTGAATGCGCTCTTCCATCACATCGACCTTATACTTTCCTACTGTTTTTCTGGTTGCGATGATCTGGCGGTTTAAGTTCGTCAGGCACACCTTGTCATCGTCGATCAGGTCAATGGCACCAACGCCGCTCCGCACCAGGGCTTCTACAGCATAGCCACCGACTCCGCCAACTCCGAACACGGCAACTCTGGACTGGGCCAGGCGCTCCATCGCTTCTTTTCCAAATAATAATTCTGTTCTTGAAAACTGATTTAACATCGTATCTACCTTTCTGTTTCTTGTATGTTTCTGTTTCTGATATGTTTCCCTTTCATTTGCTGCAGCCAGTCATGGCAGCCGATTCATGCTGCATTCCACGCCACAGTTTCTCGTTCCTAGACGAAATGCACCAGCACCATATACACGGCCGTCCCAACCGTAATGCTCAAAATGGAACTTTTCTTCCAGATATGGATAACCGCAGTGGCCACCACGCCCGCAAACAAGATCAGATTGTCCTGCAGGGCAGCTTCCGGCACGCTCTTCAGACAGTATACCACAAGAGTCGCCATAATTGCCATAGGAAACACATTTCCCAGATATTCGATCCTTTTTGGGAGTTCCCGCTTATTTAATAGAAGAAACGGCAGCATAAACCGTGAAGCACCGAATAACAAAAGAAACAGCACTGCACTCACACCGCCGATCACCACCGGGTGCAAGAATTCGCGATGCCCCACATAAAATTAAGAAAAAGTGAAGGATTTACACATGTCACTAACCGAATTATTTCTTCTGGCTATAGGCCTCTCCATGGATGCCTTCGCCGTTTCTGTCTGCAAGGGACTTTCCATGCAAAAGCTGCACCCAAAGCATGCTCTCATCATCGGCCTGTATTTCGGCTGGTTCCAGGCTCTCATGCCGTGGACCGGCTATCTGCTCGGCATCCGCTTCCAGGACGCGATCAAAGCCTACGACCACTGGGTCGCATTTATTTTGCTTGGTATCATCGGCTTTAACATGATAAAGGAGTCACTGGACCAGGAGACGGAATCCTTCGATGCCTCGGTGGATGCCAAAACCATGCTGGTCCTGGCCGTTGCAACCAGCATCGACGCGCTGGCTGTCGGCGTAACCTTCGCCTTTCTGGATGTAAGCATTCTTCCGGCGATCACCTTTATCGGCTGCACCACCTTTGTGATCTCTGTGACCGGAGTCATGGCCGGTACTATATTCGGCACACGCTATAAATCCAAAGCAGAACTGACCGGCGGTATCATTCTGATCCTGATCGGTCTGAAGATCCTGACCGGGCACCTGTTCTTCTCCTAGAACCGGTGCTTTCTTTTTTCTGTCCGGCATGCCAATAAGGCTTCCGCGACTCTGTTTTGTACTTATTTTTCGATGTTTTTTCCAGGTTTTCCGATGTTATCCCATGTTTTTACTATACTTTTTTCCTGTGTTATGTTATCATTTTTTTATTCGGCCGCCGCACAGCTCCGTTTGTCCGTGTATCAAGGGCATATTCCTGTCTGTGTCTTTTCGGCGGTTTGTGCTGCTCTTCTTTTTGTGTTTTTCGGAAATTTTCATCTTTTCTTCTCCAAAATTTTCCACGAGAACATATCCATGTTTTGAAGCGGCACCATCTATTTTACCACGAAAGAAAGGTATCCCTATGTTAAACACAATCGAATCGGTCAACAATGTGATCAACAATTTCATCTGGGGAGTTCCGGCCATGATCTGTATCATCGGTGTCGGCCTGTATTTAAGCTTTGGCCTGCGCTTTCTGCAGATCCGTAAATTTCCCTACGCGATCCGCGTAACCATCGGACGTATCTTCCGCAAGCGCGATGCATCCGACGGTGCCATGACTCCGTTCCAGGCAGTCTGCACGGCACTGGCTGCTACTGTCGGCACCGGAAACATCGCCGGTGTGGCAGGCGCTATCGCCATCGGCGGCCCGGGAGCAGTCTTCTGGATGTGGATTTCTGCAGCACTCGGCATGTGTACCAAGTTTTCTGAGGTAACCCTGGCCGTTCATTTCCGTGAAACAAACAAAAACGGAGAGCTGGTCGGCGGTCCGATGTACTACATCAAAAATGGACTTGGTCCAAAATGGCGCTGGCTGGCAGTCCTGTTCTCCACATTCGGCGTACTGACCGTATTTGGAACCGGAAATGCGACTCAGGTCAACACCATCACCACCGCAATCAACTCTGCACTGGAAAACTACAATCTGATCACGGACCAGAGCAAACCGCTTGTCTGCCTGGTCATCGGTATCATTCTGACCGCTTTGGTTGCCCTGGTTCTTTTAGGCGGTGTCAAACGTATCGGCAATGTAGCAGAAAAGCTGGTTCCGTTCATGGCGCTTCTTTACATTATTCTGGCACTTGGTGTGGTTCTGCTTCATGCAAACCGCATCCCGCTGGTATTTACCATGATCTTTGAAGGCGCGTTCCATCCGCAGGCCGTGACCGGCGGTGTGATCGGAAGCTTCTTTACCAGCATGAAGCGCGGCGTATCCCGCGGCATCTTCTCCAATGAGGCTGGTCTTGGTACCGGATCCATTGCCCATGCCTGCGCTGACACCAAGAAGCCGGTCAAGCAGGGCTTCTTCGGCATCTTTGAAGTATTTACCGATACGATTGTCATCTGTACCCTGACCGCTTTGGTTATCCTCTGCAGCGGTGTTCCGGTCGCTTACGGAGAAGCTGCAGGTGCTGAACTGACGATTTCCGGCTTTACTTCCACTTACGGAAGCTGGGTATCGATCTTCACCGCAGTTTCCATGTGCTGTTTTGCTTTCTCCACCATCATCGGATGGGGACTGTATGGGGCACGCTGCATTGAGTTTATCTTCGATGAAAAGATCATCAAGCCATTCATGGTTGCCTACTCCCTGGTTGCCATCCTCGGCGCAACGGTCGATCTGGGACTGTTATGGAACATCGCAGATACCTTCAACGGTCTTATGGCAATCCCGAACCTGATCGGTGTCTTCCTGTTATCTGGCACCGTGTTTAAGCTGACAAAAGAATATTTTGAGACTGAGGGAAAGAATGCATAAGATTGTATATTTTTCATAAGTCAAAAAAGTAGCTGCCGCACTAACGTGCGGCAGCTACTTTTTAATTGAATGGAATTTCCCGTAATCCCTCCGGACTTAACACCGTCACCTTCCGGAATCCGCACTCATAGGCAATCTGTCCGGCCATGTCGAAGGCATAGGCAATGGTACTGGCACTGTGGCTATCGGAATTGATCATGATCCGGCCGCCCATGGCATGGAGCTCTTTCAATAAGATCCGGTTCGGATACGGAGCTGTCCGGTAACCGCGTGACATGGCACCGGTATTGATCTCAAACGGGAGTCCCTGCCCGTGAAGCTTTTTCATCGCTGCAAGTGCCGGTTCCAGATACGCATCCTTCGTCTCATCAAAATGCTTATATCCTTCATTAAACTTCGTAAGCAGGTCAAAATGTCCCACCCAGTCACACTTCAGACGATCGTATACGGTTCCCTCCAGCTCATAATAATCCTTCGCAAACGCGTACCAGTCACCATTCCAGAGTGTTTCCACGCCCTGTACCAGCTTTTCCTCCGTATCGTCCACACATACAAGCTGCCCGTTTTTTAATACACTGTGGGTGGAACCAATGGCATAATCCGCCTGCTGGCGCGGTCCCAGCACATCCAGTTCAATGCCGATATACAGATTCAGTTTCCCGGCATATTCCTCTTTGAGTTTCTGCAGCTCCTGCTTATAAGATGCCAGAATCGCATCAGACATGCCAAAGCCCGGCTCATACATCGAATAATCTGCATGGCCGGATATTCCAAAATCGGTAAGCCCCATGCGGTAAGCCGCCTCCACCATCTCACGGGGTGTACTCTTTCCGTCGCAGTACGTTGTGTGTGTGTGAAAATCACCTCTTATTTTCATCTGCGCAAATCCTTCCTTGTTTGGTCTTTCCATCATCCTACATACGGTACCATCTCAAAACAGTCATTTTCGCTGACTCCGTTGATCTTCCACTCCCAGTCGTCTGCTGCTTTCGTAACCGGGATCCGGCAGATGCGTCCGTCCGTAAGCTGTGCTTCCACAAAGCTCTCGCCATCGGTAGCGGTGATCGTGTAAGACGTTCCGGACGGCAGTGTTTCCTGCTTCCAGGAGTCCGCCAAAGTTCCCGGTCCAACCGTCACATCCAGTTCCCGTGTCGATACCAGCATAACCGGATATTCCTTATACATATTTCCAAGACGGTACACAGTCTCATCGGTCTTTGGAAGTCCACCCTCTCCGACATGGTAGATCCGATACGCGCTGTAAGTTCCGAGCACATCCATGCGGTCCCACAATGGGAAGCATTCCGGATCGGTGATCGGAGAACCTGACCAGCTGCTGTCTAAGGAACCCACAAAAGCTGGTGTCCCTTTGCTCAAATCAAACACGTTGATGTAATGGGCATCGTTGTCACTCTGATGCTGCAGATACAGATATGTTTTTCCATCCTCAGTGTGGATCAGGTAACCCTCGGAGGAATAACCGCCAGAAGCGCCGTAATCCTGCTCGATCAGCTTTTCTGTGTTGAGAGAGGTGCTGTCGCAGGTTACGGTAATAGCACCGCCAATCCCGTATTCATCACGGTCCACGGTGTAGGAGATCTCCTCTTTCTTTCCATCTCCGTTTACATCAGCTTCCAGCGTCTCGTACTCCTGAATCTGCATGACATAAGATGTTTTCGATGTCTCATACTGCTTCTCAAACAGGTCCGCACGTTCTGCAAACGGAATCTCCACGCGGATCGGACCTGCCGCATAAGGTGCGATATCGTACTGGTTAAACAGGACCACTACCCGGTCATTCATCAAAAACCACTGCACACTGCCGTAATCCGGGTCCCCTCCGTAAAACATGGCCTTCACGGTGTCCTCATAGCCCTCAAAAAAGATGTCCGGATCATTCTCCTCCACCAGCTTCTGGCAGACATAGTCGTAAATTCCGTCGTAATCCGCTGCAATGTCCTGCAGTGACAATTCCTTTCCGGTCTTTGTATCGTAGCAGATGCCTCTGCTGTAGGTATTTGGATGCGCACCGCCAAGCCAGCTGTACTCCCTCTGCTGTAGGCTCACCACCGTTTCATCGGCCCGGAGCGCCATCACAGTAAGCTCAGATTCCCAGTGACTATCCTCGAACATTTCCGGAGCCTCCTGATACATCTGTCTGGCATCCTCCTGGTTTTCCTTAAAGAATGTGTTCTGGTCATTTAAATTTTTCTGGTTTAATGTATCCAGGGCCTTCTCTAACGCTTCATGCCCTTTTTCCAGAAGATGCACCTGAGAGGTCTTCACAGAAAGCAGTGCCTTGTTATCCTCCCAGTCATTGTTGTATTCAGTAGTAACCTCCAGCGGCAGCACACCAGAACTGGCACTCTGCGAATCCGAGTTTTCCGTTCCAGATGCGTCTGCTCCAGTATCAGAAGCATCTGTTTCTGAGCCAGCCAGGGTAATTTCCTGCTGCGTGCCATTCTCCACACCGGAAATCTGTTCTGTGCTGCTTGCCTTCTTTGCACAGCCGCCTGTGAGACCTGCTGCTGCGATCACAAGTGCAGCGGCAGTGTATTTTAACGCTTCGTATTTCTTTTTCTTCACATTCTTTCCCTCCCCGTAATCACCGGCGCCTTCTCGATAAGCAATGCAATAAAAGCAAGCCCTGCCACATCGTTTTGTGCGGGCAGGACTGCTTTCTTCGTTGTTACATTCTATTACATTCTTCTGGCTTCTGTGATACCGGATTGTTTCGCACTGTGTGTTCCCATGATCCTGATTATCTCGCAAACAGCACCAGCTTCTGCGCCTGGTTCTCACTATCACTCCACACCAGCAGGTTGCTGCCCTGCTCTACATCTTCCAGAGAAACAATCTGTCTGGTCAGATACGGCAGGATGCGGCAGTCAGCAGAAACTGCATATTCGATTCCAGCCGTGGAAACCAGGCTCCAGCTTCCGTCTGCATTTGCAGTCATGGTTTTTACCGTAATGTACTCCGGTGCCTTTGCATCTGCCGGGATCTTACCAATGACAACCTCGCCGGTTGTCTGCGGCGGAAGGCTCATGGTCATAGCCGGTCCGATGTAGACATATACCGTCTCTCCGGCCTGAAGATCCTTCAATTCCACCGGATAACCGTTTTCACCATCTAACACCAGCGTGTCATCGGAAACATTTACGATGACTTCGCCCTCAAACACATTGCCTGCCGGGCAGTCCAGATCGATGCTGCTGCCATCCGCGCTGATGATGGTGCCCCAGATTGGTGCCTGCTCCTCAGCTGCTGCATTTTCACCAACTGTTCCCGGTCCTGCTGCTTCATTCTGGCTCATACCACTTCCGGCTACAATGGTCGGGGACTGGGCTGCCATGGCAGTCAGAACACCTGCTGCTGTCATAAGAGCTGCCATACCAATGGCTGTAATTGCGTTGTTTTTCTTTTTCATAAGATCTATCTCCTTGTCTGTAATCTTAGTCCGGCGTTTTAGGGAAGATGCTTGTTTTCTCCCGCCGCATCGTTTCCGGTTACTGAATAGTTCTGTTTCCTTTTGACAAGCACAGTATAGCAAAGAATTTTCTTAATTACCATTGATTATTGTGGACGTTTCTCTTAAGGATTTATTACTGCTGCCACAATTGTACATCAGTGACTGCTATTCTGATATTGATAATTTTTTGCACTTATAATAAAATATGTTTCAGAAATTTACAGAAGCTTTTTTACAGGCTTCACTTTACCCAACTCACTTTATTCTATTAGGAGGTTCTACATAACCATGGAAAAATCCAAAGTATATTTTACCGATTTCCACACCATTGCCTTCGGTGACAGCCTTCCGGCAAAATTAAAGAAACTGATCAAAAAAGCCGGCATTGCCGACCTTGACATGGATGGCAAGTTTG
This sequence comes from Clostridium sp. AM42-4, assembly GCF_003480105.1. Lineage (NCBI taxonomy): Bacteria > Bacillati > Bacillota > Clostridia > Eubacteriales > Clostridiaceae > Clostridium > Clostridium sp. AM42-4. The sequence continues at coordinate 14,465 of NZ_QUIK01000014.1, read as the reverse complement.
TTGCCATCAAGATGCATTTCGGAGAACTTGGAAACATCAGCTACCTTCGTCCGAATTACGCGAAGGCAGTGGTCGATGTTGTGAAGGAGCTGGGTGGAAAACCTTTCCTGACCGACTGTAACACCATGTATCCAGGCAGCAGAAAAAATGCGCTTGAGCATCTGGAATGTGCCTGGGAGAACGGCTTTACCCCGCTTTCCGCCGGCTGCCCGGTCATCATCGGTGACGGCTTAAAGGGCACGGACGATATCGAGGTGCCAGTTCAGGGCGGTGAGTATGTGAAAGCCGCCAAGATTGGCCGTGCAGTGATGGATGCCGATATTTTCATCAGCCTGACACATTTCAAAGGACATGAGATGACCGGCTTTGGCGGGACCATCAAAAATATCGGTATGGGCTGCGGCTCCCGCGCCGGAAAGACCGAGCAGCACTGCAGCGGAAAACCTCACATTGATGAGAGTCTGTGCCGTGGCTGCCGCCGCTGCCAGAAGGAATGCGCCAACGGCGGTCTGGTATTCGATGAAGCCACGAAGAAGATGCATGTAAACCAGGATAACTGTGTGGGCTGCGGCCGCTGTCTGGGCGCCTGCAACTTCGACGCGATCATCTTCGGCAACAACAATGCGAACGAGCTGTTAAACTGCCGCATGGCAGAGTACACCAAAGCAGTTGTGGACGGCAGACCGAACTTCCATATTTCCCTGATCGTAGATGTTTCCCCGAACTGTGACTGCCACGGCGAGAACGACGTCCCGATCCTGCCAAACATCGGCATGTTTGCTTCCTTCGACCCACTGGCACTGGACCAGGCCTGCGTTGATGCCTGCATGGCTGCACAGCCGATGCCTGGAAGCCAGCTGGCAAAGCATTTAGCAGATCCAAACTTCCACGATCATCACGATCATTTCACCAACTCCACGCCTGAATCCGAGTGGAAATCCTGCCTGGCACATGCCGAGAAGATCGGTCTGGGAAACCGGGATTATGAGCTGAT